>CAWUWF010000138.1:0-16118 GCA_963925935.1 uncultured Arenicella sp.
CAGGACTATTGTTGCATGGAATGTTGGCCGAAGTGCTGGTGGGTTCGGTAGGGCTAATCACTGGCAATCATCAATACGTTAAGAAGGTTGTATTTCCGCTGCCATTATTGAGCCTAGTCAGCTTATCTAACGCTTTGCTGCATATGTTATTGGGTATGCTTATATTGATCGTTATGTTTTTATTCACTGGCGGCACCCTACATCTCACCATCTTCTTGGTGCCGGTGGTTTTATTTCCGTTTGTTTTGTTTCTATTAGGGGCCTCATGGTTTATCTCAGTGCTGGGCGTCTATGTGCGAGATCTAAGCCAATTTATGGGTGTTATCGTTACCATTTTACTGTTTCTTGGACCGATTGTTTACCCGTTTTCATCGGTACCTGATCAGATTAAAAGCTATGTGCTTTGGTTAAATCCTTTGACCATAGTGGTAGAGCAATTTCGTGCGGTGGTGTTGTTTGGTCAAATGCCTGATTGGCAATTACTAGGCATTTATTCAGTTTTTGCGGTTCTGATGTTACTCATCGGAACTTGGTTTTTCAATCGTACTCAAGATGGGTTTGCCGATGTCATCTAATTCAGGCGTTATTGATGTGCCAGACAATGCCTTGTCATCCGACGGCTTTGTAATCCAGGTTAGCGGTGTCAGCAAGTGCTATGAAGGCTATCGTAAGCCGATTCATCGCCTCTGGCAGAGCTTGGTATCGAGCACGTCAGACAAAAAGTTCTATGATGAATTTTGGGCGCTCAAAGGTATAGACCTTCAAGTTCGTAAGGGTGAAACGGTAGGTATTGTTGGCAGAAACGGCTCTGGTAAGTCAACCTTGCTGCAGATAATTGCCGGCATCCTGCAATCGACCGATGGCGAGGTGCAAACCAAAGGCCGAATCTCAGCCTTGTTGGAACTTGGAGCCGGTTTTAATCCCGAGTTTACAGGCATGGAAAATGCGCGATTAAATGCTTCGATCATGGGCTTATCACGCGAAGAATTTCATCAGAAGTTACCCGATATAGTTGACTTTTGCGGGCTTGGAGATTTTTTGAACCGACCCGTTAAAACCTATTCTAGCGGTATGTTTGTACGCTTGGCGTTTGCCGTGGCGATTAATATGAATCCTGATATTTTGATCGTCGATGAAGCTTTGGCTGTGGGTGATGTGAGATTTCAACGTAAGTGCTTTAGACGCTTAGACGAGTTAAAAGAGTCAGGTGTTTCGATCTTATTTGTTACCCATTCAACTGACAGCATAATTAAATATTGTGATCGAGCTATCATGCTCGATGGTGGCGAATTAAAGATGACCGGCACGCCCAAGGAAGTAGTGCAGGCCTATTTAGAACTGATGTTTGATTCGGATATCAATGCAGGCGAAGTAGTAGAAATAGACCCTGAAAACTACTCCGTTGATTTCGACCCTAGGGTCGATAATTGCCTTAGCAAGCCGACCTACAATGCCAACGAAGCGCGTTGGGGAGACGGGCGCGCTAAGATTTGCAATTATGAACTGCTAAATAATGGGGAATCCAGCAATGGGTTTGTTAAAAGCGGTGATAAATTGCGTATTCGCATGTCCGTGCTATTTGAGCAAGAAGTCGACGATTTAATCTATGGTATTACGGTCAAGACAGCTGACGGCAATGCAGTTTACGGGACTAATTCAAGACTGGTTGGCGATATGCCAACCGAGCAAAAAGGCGGCGATTTAGCGTCTATCGAATATTCCCTAACGCTTAATCTGCTCTCAGGAGACTACTTCATCTCGCTAGGCGTTGCGCAGGATCACCGTGATAAGGATAATATTGCTGTTGACCGGCGCTACGATATGATCCACATACACATTGGTCAAACGCCCGATGCCTTTGGCTATTCTGAATTGCATGGAAATGTGATACTAATCGAAAACCAATCGGCTTAGCGTGGCGATGATGACTGCTTTTACAGAACTTAATGGCTTGATTGTTGGTGAAGACGGGGTTTATCGAGGCGCCGATTCACCAGCGTTCAATTATTCTGACGGTGTTGATTCTGAACAGAAATTGCACAAAATCTTAACCGCAGCGACTAACCTTAGCAGTGATTCTGCAGAGCTTGACGCGCAAATTGTTGACTGGCCTACCGAATACCATCTGTCTTCCACTCGAGCGAATCTAGTGCGTGGATTAAATCTAGACGGCGTCACTAATGTCTTAGAGCTGGGCTGTGGCTGTGGTTCAATTTCGCGCTTCTTAGGCGAACAACCAGGGCTTAAGGTCGACTCCGTGGAGGGCAGCCCCAGTCGTGCCGCCTTAGCTGCCTTGCGTTGCAGGGATTTAGAAAATGTCAGCATAAGTACTGGCAATTTTAACCAGATGGGATTTCCGGAGAACCACTATGATCTGGTTTTATTTGTTGGCGTGACTGAATACGCAGGGCGCTTCTCAGAACGTGAAACAGATCAACAAGCGTTGCAGGACTTGTTAGAACTAGCCAAGTCGACAATGAGCGCCCAAGGCGTTGTGTTTGTTGCGATCGAAAATCGTACCGGCTTAAAGTATTTAATGGGAGCGGGCGAAGATCACTATGCTCTGCCTTACGTTGGGCTGGATGATTATCCAGAATCAACAGGGATAAGAACCTATACTAAATCTCAATGGGAAACTCAAATACAGCAAGCGGGTTTCGCCGCGAGTCGTTTTTGCTATCCTTTTCCGGACTATAAAGTTCCGACGCTCGTTATTGCAGATGATACTAAGCAGGCCCGTGCACAGAGTAATCTGGCGCTAGCCAAGATAAAATCGCGCGACTATATGGCACCGTTTGATCTTGGTGACCAAGAAGCTCGTTTATGGCAAGGCGTGCTGGAGGCAGGGTGTTTGGCTGAGTTCGCGAATTCCTTCATGATTTTACTAGGCCAAGATTCATTGCAATTGGAGCAGATGCTTGGTTTTGATCTGATTGAATACGCATCAGGCCCCAGTTATCTCAAACCGTCAGCAGTCGATGCCTCTGAGCTTGATCTACTGCCAATCGGAAAGTCAGCAGAAGTTAAAGAACTATTGAGTCAAATTGATGTCTTGCATCAACACGCGGCATCCCTGCAATCCCGAGTTGAAATGATTACGCAATCACGTAGTTGGGGCATTATAAATCGCCTGCGTGTGTTGCTTGGCAAATCAAACATCTCGTAAATTGGACGGGCCTAAATGAGTATCCGTAAGAGCTTAATTAAGCTTGCTAAGAGTATTGAGTCGGGCTGGCAGTTGCTTGACTGCAATGTTTCGCCGGTTAATGTGTCCGCTGGTTGGTATGTAACTGAGTTCATCCTAAAGGGCGCGCTGGTAAATACCCCAAGAATCATCATCGAAGGCGCAGGCGGTAAGCCCATAGAGCGATTACTTACGGGTTTTCATTCTGGGCGTAACCGTATGTTGTTGTTTCTGCCAGCAGGCAGAATGACTGCGATTAGTGAATCAGTCGAATTTACTCTGTTGGCAAAGGTGCCTTGGTGGGAGGGGCGCGCCCGTATATTGCTGATTTGTTTTCGCTATCTAATCGACTTTTTCAGCCCATGGGTGCTGATTAAAATGATTGCGATGCAGTTCAATAAACCTTTAGATTTGTCGAACAAGTTGTCGGCTTTTTATGCCCCACCGGCAGAGGCCGTTGCTTACCTGAATGATGTTCTATGGTGGCAGAAATGGCGTCGCCACGGGCCAGTTTTAGGGTGGTTTTACCGTGATATAAAAATTGCTGTTCTGATTGAAGATGAATCTCAGCGCGAAGCACTGACCGACATGATGGTGCCAGCAGATGCGATTTTGATGGCTGATCAGTCTTTACCGACAGAAATAGATTATCTGATTCCTTTGGCTAAATCGGAACAGCTTAGGGCCCCAGCAATTTTGATGCTCAAGCGAGCGCTCAGAAAAGCAATTAAGGCCAATCGTCGTGCCGATAAAAGCGGTTCAACTAAACCTAAATTGGTGTATACAGATCACGATTATCAGTTTGACCAAAGTATTGGTCAGAAAGTAATGGAACCGGTTTTCAAGCCCAATCCAAGTGCGGCCTATTTACATTGTTATGATTACTTAGGCCCCAGCGTTATGTTTGCTGTTGCTGTGCTTGATGATTGTTGCTTGTCGGACTTACACAATAGTGAAACCCAATACCGGTTGGCGATTGATATCTTTCAAGACGTATCTGATGTTTTGCATGTCGCCGATGTATTATTTATCAGTACCAGTCAGCAGCAATTAGCGACGCCGCAGCCAAACGATTCAAAGTCGCATTGGCCAGATATTACGTGGCAGCGCCATGGCGATTATAATGTGTTACGCGCAGATTTAGATTGGCAAGATCAGCCCTCGGTGGATTTAGTGATTCCTACTCGCGATGGCTTAGCAGTACTAAAACCTTGCGTAGAGAGCATTTTGGAATTAACCGAATACTCTAATTACAAAATCATAATCGTCGACAACGGTAGTGAGTTAGCTGAAACTCATGAGTTTTTATCCAAGGTGAGTAAAGACCCGAGGGTAAAGGTGGTTGATTTTCCCGGCGAATTCAATTATTCGGCAATCAATAATTTTGCGATTGCACAGGGTAGCTCAAATTATGTAGCGATGGTGAACAATGACATCGAAGTGATTCACGGCGATTGGTTAAACCAGATGATGGTATGGGCCAAACAAGCTAATGTCGGAATTGTTGGCGCAAAGCTGTTGTTTGGTAGTGGGCTGATTCAGCATGCTGGTGTCACTATTGGTATGGGTAACGCAGCCGGCCATATTCATCGTCTAGAAGACGGTGATGCCCTGGGTTATCAAAACCGCTGTATGGCGACTCAGAACATGATGGCTGTCACTGCCGCCTGTCTTATCACTCCGCGAAGCTTATTCGAGGACTTGGGTGGTCTTGACGCTGAATATTTTAAAGTGGCCTATAACGACATCGATTATTGCCTGCGCGTGGAAAAAACCGGTTTAGACATTATTTGGACGCCAGAGGCTAGACTTTATCATCACGAATCGGTGAGTCGTGGTGATGATATGTCATCAGAGCATATCGAACGATATTTTTATGAGCTCGGAATCTTAAAGAAACGTTGGAAAACAGTGGGATATGTTGACAAGTACTATAGCCGGCATCTGCGAATCAGTGACGAAGGCGTTTACCCTCAGGTAAGTGTTAAAGGCAGTGATAAGCTGCGAATACTGTAAACTGTTTCGTTCAAAAGTCGATAAACCAAATCACTCTAATAAATTGGTTTTGATTCGAAGCATATTTTTCTATATTTCCAAATAGGATTAGGAAAGTGCTTTATAATTGCATTTAGCATTCCCACATAACAATAATACTGCCAAATAGGTAAGCATGATGGACGTCTCGGTCGTAATACCATTCTTAAATGAATCTCCAAATTTGGAGCCTCTATGTGAAGAGCTCAAAGCGAGCCTAGATGGCATGGGGAAATCCTATGAAGTTCTGTTCATCGATGATGGCAGTGACGATGATGGGGTCGATGTGCTTGATAAATTTAGGTCGCGGATGCCACAAATTAAAGTGGTGAGTTTTCGGCGTAATTTTGGTCAAACTGCTGCAATGGTAGCGGGTCTAGATTATGCCGAGGGCGATATCGTTGTCACTCTCGATGCCGATAGGCAAAATGATCCTGCGGACATACCCGCTCTGGTCGATAAAATCGCTGAGGGTTATGACATGGTGTGCGGTTGGCGTTTTGATCGACAAGATACTTATCTGTCACGCAAACTACCCTCGATGCTGGCGAATCGTTTAATTTCCAAAATTACTGATGTGAGTTTGCATGACTACGGTTGTACTTTGAAAGCCATGCGTAAAGAAGTTGCTAAGCGAATCACTTTGTATGGTGAAATGCATCGTTTCATTCCAGCCGTCGCTAGTGGTGTAGGCGCGAGTATTGCTGAAGTTAAAGTGAATCATCGAGCCCGCGTCGCTGGCGAATCCAAATATGGTATATCCAGAACCTTTCGGGTGATTCTAGACTTGATTACGGTGAAGTTTCTGTTGCGTTACCATGCTCGACCCCTGCATTTTTTCGGTATGCCTGGTTTGCTAATGGGGGGTGTTGGCGGTGCAATATTGAGTTATCTAACCATCGCTAGATTATTCTTTGACATGCCATTAAGCGATAGGCCAATTATTATTTTTGCGTTTATGTTAGTGGTTATAGGTATACAATTTATTTTGTTTGGGCTAATTGGCGAGATGCAAACACGTACCTATTACGAGAGTCAGGACAAGCCGATTTATCATGTTCGGCGCACCGTAGGCATCAATGAAGACAGTGAAAATGGCATTGAGAGTGGGTCCAAAAGGGCCCCTAGCGATCAGACTAGCGATCAGGCTAGCGTCTAGCAGGCTGTCCGAGAATGAATAAGCCGTTATGAGTGATCGCATACTTGCGGTAATTGTTTGCCATAATCCGCAGATAGACGCACTGGCAGTTGCTCTGCGGGCTGTGGGACAACAAGTGGCAGCCACATTAGTGGTTGATAATGCATCGGCTAATGTGGCCGAGATAGATCAACTGCTCGGTGTTCTCAATTCTGAACAGGCTTCATGGTCAGCATCGTTATCAAAACAAACGAAAAACCTTGGTTTAGGTGCGGCCCATAATTTGGGTTTTCAATTCGCTCGTACACACGGCTTCAATCATTGCTTGATCTTAGATCAGGACAGTGTGCCAATGGACGACATGGTGGCTAATTTGCTTAAAGCGAGTAAGGCCAAACTTGCCAGAAAGGCAATAAAGCTTAGCGCTGTTGGCGCAACTTACATTAATGCAGATAACGGCAGTGAATCCTTTTTCATAAAGTTTGGAGCGCTGAAATTTCGTCGTCGGTATTGTGCTGAGCGAGATTCGGACTCATGCATTGAAACGGATTTTTTAATTTCTTCTGGTAGTTTAATCGCACTCTCGGCAATCGATGATATTGGCCTGATGGATGAGGGCTTGTTTATTGACCATGTTGATACTGAATGGTTCTTAAGGGCTAAGTCCAAGGGTTATCAAGCATTTGGGGTTTGCGGTGCGGTAATGCAACACGGTTTAGGAGAGCAAACTCACCAGGTTTCGTTGCCGACTGCTCGAGGCCGAGGTCGACAACGTAACGTGCCGCAACACAAGCCGTTTCGTTACTACTACATATTCAGGAATAGTATTCTGCTGTATAAACGAAATTATGCTAGCGGCTTATGGAAATGGAATGATAGCCAGCGCCTGCTAATGATCGCCGTGATGTTTGGTCTATTCAAGGCTCCGCGTTGGAAGAATCTTAAAATGATGTACAAAGGGCTTATTGATGGCGCAAAAGGCGTTAGCGGTCCAGCTGAGTTGAATTGAGCCCTGTTAGACATAACCATGTTTAGTACCCATATCATCATTGTTAACTACAATGCTGGCGATTGGCTGATAAGGTCTGTGCGCAGTGCTTTGGCATTTAGCGAAGGTCGAATTAGCATAGTGGACAATGCTTCTAGCGATAATAGTATCGCGAATGCGCGACGAGAATTTAGCGGACAAGCTCGGCTTAATTGGATAGAAAACGCCGATAACAGAGGTTTCGCCGCGGCTAATAATCAAGTGCTGGAGGTTCTAGAGGCAGACTTCGCTGTGTTGATGAATCCAGACTGCGAGATTAATGTACAATCCTTACCCTTGATATTGGATGCCTTTTCGGCAAGTCCTAATATGGGGCTCGCCAGCTGTCGAATTTTAAACGAAGATGGCAGTCTACAACCCACCTGCAGACGACGCTTTCCAACTCCCTGGTCTGCCTTGGTCAGAATGCTGCAATTGCATAAATTATTCCCGCAGAATATGCAGTTCGCTAATTTTGACTATGGTGACGAGGTTGCTGTAGATTCTGGAACTCACGCTGTCGAAGCCATTTCTGGGGCCTTCATGGTGGTCAAAAAACAGGCCTTAGAGCAGGTTGGAGTACTAGATCAGGCGTACTTCATGCACTGTGAGGATCTTGACTGGTGCAAGCGCTTTGACTTACATGGTTTAGATGTTGGTTTTGTTTCGAGCGCCTCGGTACTGCATGCAAAGGGTGTCAGTAGTGCGTCTAGGCCAATTAAAGTACTTTGGACATTGCACCAAGGAATGAATCGGTTTTTTGATACGCACTATTCTAATCAGTATCCTTGGCCATTGCGCTATTTAGTCAAGCTCGGTATTGGCCTAAGTTTTCTAGTTAGAACCGTTCTGACTATATTAAAAGGTATTTTGCCTAGTCGGGGTAAAGCTTGATCTTAATCACTGGCGCAAATGGCGTTGTTGGCGCACCATTATGTCAGCGCTTGCTATCGGAACAGCGAGAATTTAGAACTGTTTCTAGGTCTGCCAGTGCAGATGTTGTATGGGACCTCGAACAATCTCCAACCGCCAAATCACTGCAAGCGATGGCTGACATAAAGAGCGTTATTCATTGCGCGCCAATTTGGTTTCTACCAGCTCAGTTAGATCTTTTGTTGAAAATTGGAGTCGCTCGTTTAGTCGTATTTAGCTCGACCAGTGTGTTGGCCAAAACTCAATCAAAGGATCACGGAGAGCAGCAGTTAGTTAAGCTATTGTCTGATGCCGAACTTGAACTCAACGCGTTTTGCACTAAGCATAAAATGCAGCTGACCATACTCCGGCCGTCAATGATTTATGGCTATGGTCGAGACCAAAACATTATGCAGATTGCTAGTTTCATCAATCGTTTTGGTTTTATGTTGCTAGTTGGGCGAGCACAAGGCAAGCGCCAACCTATTCATGCGAACGATTTAGTAGCCGCTGCGCTTTGTGTCTTAGATAAACCGGCAACCTTTGGAAAAAGCTACAATCTAGCAGGTGCAGATACCATAAGTTATAGGGCCATGGTAGAGCGTATTTTTAATGGTTTAGGAAAAAAGGTACGAATTTTGTCTCTACCTCTTTGGTTATTTAGAATGGGGTTACGTGTTTTGGCGTTATTTAGTCGCTTTTCATTTAGTCCTGAAATGGCAAGCCGCATGTCACAAGATCTAAATTATAGTTGTGCTGATGCCGCTCAGGACTTTGAGTTTCAGGCGCAAGCATTTCTGACTGATCCTGAACGAGATCTCTCGATCCAAAATGATAAGTGAGGTTTATCTTCCGATGACTTTAATGATTTTGTTTGTATTGCTTACGGTGGTGTTTATTAGTTGGTGGGCGACTAGGATTTTGATTGAAGTGTTGCTCAAACATCAAATAGTAGACACCCCGAACGACCGGTCTATGCATCAAGGCAGTGTGCCGAGGGGCGGAGGCATTGTGATTGTCGCTTGCCTGCTACTAGCTCTAATCGTTGTGGGCTTGGTATCGCAGCGCTATCAGGTATTTGGCACCTTAACCATCTTGGTATTGGCTTGGGCAATGCTTAGTGGATGGGACGATAGGCATGATTTGTCACCACGCAAGCGTATATTGTTTCAATTGATCTTTGCTTACGTCAGTATCGCGGCATTGGGCTATGTATCAACCATTCAACTTAACGCTAACAGCGCTATCTGGATTGCGGGCTTTGGTGCTTTCGCTACCTGCATCAGTATTGTCGGCTTAGCCAACCTGTATAACTTTATGGATGGGATGGACGGATTAGCGGCAGCCCAAACCATAGTCGCCAGTTTAACGCTGTCATTTTGGTTCTGGCAAGCAGGCGACCCGCAGTTGGGCTTAGTATGTTTGGTGCTTGGCTCAGCTAGTTATGGCTTCCTATTACACAATTGGCAACCCGCAAAAGTTTTTATGGGCGATGTTGGAAGCGTGACCATTGGTGCGTTTTTTGCATTAATGATTGTTTTCGCGAACACTCGTTACCAAATTCCGGTGCTGAGCTTTGTTTTGTTATTCGCTGTATTTGTGTTTGATGCCTCTGTCACAATGGTACGCAGAATCATCCGCCGAGAAAAAATATGGTTGCCTCATCGAACGCACTTCTATCAACGCTTGGCTTTGGCGGGCGTGGATCATTCCAGAGTCGTGATGGCGGCCACTATTTTGATGGTGTTTTGTTCGATGATCGCAAGTTACACTGTTATAGACCATGATAGAATACCGTCTGGCAGCGCAGTGGTACTACTGGTATTAGCTTGCGCTGCTGGATTTGTGGTTTTCAAAGAGACTCAAAAATAGGTTCAAAAAATAGCGGGCTAGATTATTTTTGCTAAACACAATCTTAATATTAAGCTTTAGAAAATTACGTAGAATGCCGTACATAAACTTTTTTATTTACTCCTCAGACTCTAATATTTTAAGAAATGGTTAAATCCTTAAGCACGCTGATTTATCGGTGGAGAATAATTCTGCACGATATGCTGGTGGTACCAGTTGCCTGGTTTGGCGCCTATTGGCTGCGCTTCAATTTAGAAAACATACCTGAGATATTTATGGTTGGGGCGGTTGCTGCCTTGCCGGTAGTGGTGGCGGTACAAACGGTCACTAACGTCTTTTTAGGGATACACCGAGGTGAATGGCGGTTTGTTTCCTTACCCGACCTTTCCTTGATAGCGCGTTCGGTAATTGTTGGCACAGTGGCAATCGCATTTACTTTATTTTTAGTGCAAGAGCGACTGGAGTTAGTTCCACGGTCAGTGTTTATCTTATACGCCTTAATACTGGGCCTGTTTATGTGTGGCTCGCGTTTATTCTATCGTTTAATTAAGGATCGCCACTTCACTACTCGTACGGGCCGTAAGGTAGTGATTCTTGGTGCCGGTGCTGCGGGTGAACAATTGCTTCGTGATTTGCGTCGTAACCATCCCGATCTCTATAATATTGTTGCCTTTTTAGATGATGACCCTACAACAATTGGTCGACAAATACATCGAGTGCCGATCGTAGCTTCACCGGACGTTTTGCAGGACCTCATCTATCGTTGGGATATTGATTTGGTGTTAATTGCGGTACCGTCTGCCAATGAGCAACAGATGCAACGCCTGGTGACAATATGTGAAATTACCGGTGTAGAGTTCAAAACCTTACCTGGAGCCCATGAACTAGTGAGTGGTAGAGTTCAACTGGGTGATATGCGTGAAGTACGAATCGACGACTTATTGGGCCGAGCGCCGGTGGCCTTGGATTGGCACCGAATCAAAGACAGTCTTTGCGACAAGACTGTTCTGGTAACGGGTGCAGGCGGTTCTATCGGATCTGAATTGTGTCGACAACTTGCCGCAGTATGTTCTACCCATCTAGTATTATTTGATCAAAGTGAGTACAACCTCTATCAAATTGAAGAAGAGTTACTAGGACGTTTTCCAGATTTGAAGTTGACGTCGATTTTGGGCGATATTTGTGACCAAGCTGCGATTAACCATGTATTTAGTCAATACAAGCCAGCGGCCGTATTTCATGCGGCAGCCTACAAGCATGTGCCCTTGCTTGAGGGGCAGGTGCGAGAAGCAATCAAAAATAATGCATTGGGTACCCGTATTGTTGCTGATCTAGCGCATGCCTATAAAGTAGAGAAATTCGTATTAATATCCTCCGATAAAGCGGTCAATCCAAGTTCTTTGATGGGTGCTTGCAAGCGTGTGGCAGAAATTTACTGCCAGCAACTCGCTGCGTTAAGCCCAACTAAGTACATTATAGTTCGGTTTGGCAACGTTCTTGGTTCTGCAGGGAGTGTGGTTCCCAAGTTTCAAAAGCAAATAAAAAAGGGCGGGCCTGTTACGGTAACGCATAGGGAGATGACTCGCTATTTTATGACCATTACAGAAGCGTCACAGTTAATTCTTGAAGCGAGTGCGATGGGTGGCGACGGTCGAATCTATGTGCTGGATATGGGGCAACCGGTTTTGATCGCTGATCTTGCTGAACAATTGATTAGACTTTCGGGCAAGGAGCCTGGTGTGGATATCAATATAGAATACACCGGCCTGCGCCCAGGTGAAAAATTGCACGAAGAGCTATTCCATGATGATGAAGATATGGCGCCTACCGAATATCAAAAAATCCATTTGGCTCAAACACGTAAAGTTGACAAAAAATTGGTCGACGAGGTTTTCGCCAAACTTGTTGATAAACTAGATAACTATGATGGCGGGCTCTCAGAATGCATTAAGACCTTGGTGCCTGAATACAAGGATCCGCAAAAGCCAGAAGACAGTTAAATCTTGAACCGAATCTATTGCTAACCTTTAGGCTTGAAGCCTGATTAACAGCATGTTCAAAATCACGGGTGCCGAGAGTGTACCTATGACGCTCGGCGAGGAAGGTCACAAACTAGGCGATCATTCTAATCGATTATTTTGTTTGCTGAACATCTGAGTGCTGAGGGAGTTCTGTTGTAGATTCCGCTGGATCAAGTTGGTTTATTAAATTTCGCACAATCTCAGGGTCTGAATCCAGCAGTAGAATTGGTTCCGCGGCTAATTCATCTTCTTCTGCAATCAATCCACTTTCCTCTGCAATCAATCCATCGTCTTCTGTAATAGATTCATCTTCTTCTAAAGTTAGGTCCTCTTCAACAACTATATCTAAGTCCTCTTCTTCAGGTTCAAGTCGTGAAACCTGTATCAAGACACCAAATTTAGGATGATCAAAGAAATGCTTTTCATTTAGCTTAATTCTTCGTTTTTCACTTAAGCGATAGCCATTGTAATCAAGGTCCAGATTAATAAACAGTAAGTGCCCCGCGTAGATTTTAATCCAACCTCGCATAAACTCCTCTAAAACATTCATCGCAGCGGACTCAGATACGGGTAATGATTCCTGACCCCATGAATAATAATATAACAGCTGATAATCTTCAGATACGTTCAACCGCTCAACTTCGTCTAATAGCATGCTTGGCTCAATTGGCCATAGTTGTGCATTAGATGATAAATCCTTTATTTCTTGATACTGATAGCTTTCAAGTGCAGTCTGTTCTTCAAGATTTTCGAAAATCAGCACTTCTACCTTGTAGTCTTTTGCCAACGCAACGTTGGCAAGTGAGCAAGCGGTGAGAACTAGAACTAGGATGCTACGAAATAGGGCTGAATAGGTGTGTGACATAATATGATGTGTGAAACTGGTTTATAATCGTAATGGCCTCAGTATAAGAGGTTACTGAGGTAAACAATAAATTAATTTTTTGACATGACAATTAAACAAATATTAGCAATGGGTGACCCACGCCTGAACCTAGTTGCAGAACCAATATTAGATTTTGATTCGCAACAATTGCATCAATTGATTGAGGATATGCGCGACACCATGGCCGACGCTAATGGGGCAGGGCTTGCTGCACCACAAATTGGCGTAATTAACAGAGTGGTGATCTTTGCGATGCAGGGCAATAGTCGCTATCCCGATGCGACTGCGGTGCCCGAGACTGTATTGATTAACCCCATTATAGACGTGCTTGGTTCGCAAAAAATGGGTATGTGGGAAGGCTGCCTAAGTGTGCCTGGTATGCGTGGCTACGTTGAACGTTTCGAAAATATCCGTTATCGCGGTTTTGATCAATTTGGCAGCCCCATCGACCGCACCGTAGATGGTTTTCATGCGGTGGTGGTACAACACGAATGCGATCACTTAGATGGTATCCTATACCCTTCAAGAATTACTGATCTTACTCGTTTTGGCTTCGAGGCAGAACTTACAGCTCGTGATGACTATCCTTAATATATCGAACAAAGCTCAAAGCTGAGCTCCGCACTAACAATCCTAGAAAACCCTACTTTAAAAATATCCTGTATGACTTTCTCCCCGCCAATCGGCCTGCATAATCCACACGTCCAAACTATTTTTTCGAGTGTCGGCCCGCGTCGTATGCGGGTGCGTTCAGGTTTTGCTAAACATCTATCTGCTGAACAGCCGATGATATTAAATTGTCATGATGGTATTCGCCTGGCGGGTATCTTCAACCAAGCGGGAGAGTCTCCTGCGTCCCAGTTGGCTATACTCATCCATGGGTGGGAGGGCAGTAGCGGTTCGTCTTATATGTTGTCCATGAGCAGCCAACTGCTAGGTGCAGGGATAGACGTTTTTCGATTAAATTTACGCGACCATGGAGATACTCATCACCTCAACGAAGGCATTTTCAATTCAACCTTGGTTCCAGAGGTGGTCTCAGCTATAGAAGATTTACAAGCTCGAATGCGCTACAGCGACTACTCATTGATTGGATTTTCACTGGGTGGCAATTTCGCTTTGAGAATTGCGGTGTTAGCGCAAGGCAGATCAATCAAATTATCAAAAGTTATTGCATTCTGTCCTGCCCTACACGCGGGCAAAAGCAATGTTGTACTTAATGCGCGTAAAAACTTCGTTTACGGTCAGTATTTTGTACGCAAGTGGAAGCGTTCACTGTATAAAAAAATGGAGCATTTTCCGCACTATGAGTTCGGGGAATCGCTAACCGCGATGAAGACGCTAGATCAGATGAACAAGGCGTTTATTCCTAAATACACCGAATATGACGATGTGGAAGAGTATTTTTCTGCGTATGCAGTCACTGGTGAATTTTTAAGCAAGACAATCTGCCCCTGCTACCTACATTTTGCTAAAGACGACATGATAATTCCCTATCAGGATGTTGAACTGCTAGCGGATAATCCAGACCTGCACATCACCATTACAGAGAAGGGAGGGCATTGTGGTTTTTTGATGAATTGGAAGTTTGATTCTTGGCAAGATCATCGCACCTTAGAGTTGTTAAACAGCACTGAGCAGTTGCCCCAAGTCTAGGCGCTTAAAATCGATACAATAGGCTGCCGTTGTCACTTAACCAGCGTTGTTGCTCACGCCAATCAGACATTTCCTGTTCGACAATATTCCAAAATCGGCGTGAATGATTAAACTCCTGCAGGTGTGCTAATTCGTGCACAACCACATAATCCATCACTCTTTCTGGGGCCATTATAATGCGCCAATTGAAGGACAGATCCCCTCGCTGGTCACAGCTTCCCCACCGTCGCTTATAGTCGCGAACTTTTATTTTTGGCGTTACGCCATTGGTTAGCATCTTGCCCGCTTGATTGTGTACTCGTAGCTCTAGATGACGCATAGCCACCTTCTTATACCACTTAATTAGCTTGTTACGAAGAGCTTGTTCTGGCGAGTTTGCTCTGCTTGAAACAGGCACAACCAATTGTTGATTGGTATCTATGTAAATCGCTTTTTGACCTTCTGTGATTAGCAACGGGTAGGTCTGACCAAGTACCGAAAGCTCGCAGCCATTTTGTAAATTAAGTTGTGCGTGCAATGGCGGCAGCTTAGCCAAGGTGCTCTCGATCCAATTACGTCTACTGGTAATAAATTGTTTAATGGCGGCCTCAGGCATGCGTTCTGGCGCTCTTGCCTTAATGCCCTCATGGCCGACTTCTAGTGACAAGGTACTGCGCCGTGCACTGCGCAGTATTTGTATTGTCAGCCCATCGAGATCAATGGTCTCATTCGCCACATTGCTCATTGATTCGCCCTAATTACCATTATTGATCAGCTCAAATATCTCCTTGGCGAGTTCAAAGCGCTGTTCAGGTTCCGGCATTTTTCGCATTATTTGAATACTCTCAGCCCCCGTGAAGCGATACTCCAATGGTTTGCTGGCAATCGCCCGCATCAGTCGATCAATGTTAATGTTGGGGTCTTTGACAAAATTAAGTCGTCCACCAGATGGGCCTATTTCAAATTCTTTGACATCATGTTCTGCGGCCATTAATTTGAGTTCCGCAATTTGAAATAGGTTTTTTGCAGTGTCTGCCAATAGACCAAAACGGTCAATTGTTTCAACTTGTAATTCGTGTAATTGTTCTTGGCTGCTGGCACTGGCGATGCGCTTGTACATGGTGAGGCGTAAATGCACATCAGGGATGTAACTGTCTGGAAAGCGGGCAGGGATGTGTAGGTTGATTTCCACTTTATCCTGTCTGCTAGCAATAGTCGGTTTTTCACCACGCTTTATTTGTTGCGCACGTTGGATGCTGGCAATCGCTTGTTCGAGAAAATTGCTATACATACTATAGCCAATTTGATCGATCGAACCGCTTTGCGATTCGCCAAGTAATTCGCCGGCGCCGCGTATCTCTAAGTCTTGAGATGCTAACGCAAAGCCCGCTCCTAAGGTGTCCAGTGATTCAATTGCGGTTAAGCGCTTG
>CAWUWF010000139.1:0-5256 GCA_963925935.1 uncultured Arenicella sp.
AGCATGCACATCATAGCCGTGACCTATTCGCACTTTATCGAATCCACTGTATAAAACCATTTAGTTTATTCACTGCTGTTACTCACCGTCGTTTTGCTAGTCTTCTTCATCGTCTTGCTCAGACTTCGAAGGCTTGCTATCGGGAATTGCAACGTCGATCACCGCGCGCCCTACTTTAAACGGCACCTTAACGACTTCTATTGCAGTATCGACGACAACACCAACCACGGTTCCAATACAGGCCGACAATAAGCCGCATATAACTAAAACTATCACAAAGTTTAATATTGGACGCAAGGCATGAGCTTTCTGCATTGTTCTTTTCTGGTAGGTTAATTGTTAATCGAATACGCAATCACTGCATATTTTATATTCGCATTGTACTCTTTTTAGCTAAGAGGGCTCTGCTTAAGTCTGCTATTCAAGACTTCGAAAAAAACATATGACAGCGCCACCGGCTGTCGAAATAGTAACTGGATTTAAGTTAGTTAGATGGATTTGTTAATAAAAATGTTGCCATGGCGAGGTCCTCAGGCGTGGTGACCTTTAGATTGCGTGAATTGCTTTCAATTAGCTGAGGACTATACCCCGCTAGCTCCATCGCTGACGCTTCATCGGTAATTTCATGTTCTGATTTCAAAGCCTGTTGCATCGCATTGAGCAACAGCCCATAGCGAAACATTTGTGGAGTCTGAGCATGCCAAACGTTGTCACGACTTAGTGTTTGAAGAATTGCAGGTGTATCCGACTTAGACAGTTTCAGGGTATCCTTGGCAGGCATGGCTAGGATACCTCCAACCGCATGTCCACTTAGCTTTTGGATGAAATCATTGAGCGCGCTAGTGCTCAGACAGGGCCGCGCAGCATCGTGTACTACAACCCAGTCTGCCTCACTCACCAATGTTTTCATTGCTACTAAGCCATGGTAAACACTCAACGCCCTGCTACTGCCTCCTAGCGTGCTAATTATCTTGGTGTTGCTAGCGCAAGCCAAGGTAGGCCAAAGCAAATCGTCCGCGGCTAGGGTAACAACGACCTTGTCTATTTGTTCATTTTTCAGAAATAGATCTAAGGTAGTCTCCAAGATGGTCTTGCCTTGAATCTGTAGATACTGCTTTGGGATACTCTCAGCCATTCGCTGACCCGAGCCCGCTGCTGGCACTATTACCCAAATACGGGGCGTCGATTGCTGCTTAGTTATAGAGGCTTTCATCACGCTTATCGCTGAGTAATATCAAGTTGATTCGCTAGCTCTTCTAGGCGCAGGTCAGTCAACGGCCAATTGTTTTGCAGTGTCACATTTGCCCAGCGTTGATAGAGAGTAAGCCGTTCTCTGTACAGACTGGCCAAGGACACATTAGGCAACTTTGCGATACCACGATCGGGAGCGAGACCGACTCGCGCGATTACTGTTGGCAAACTAATATGCAGATAGATAACTTTACCCAAGCTACTCAGATGCAACATCGCAGCTTCGCTGTAGACTGCGCTGCCTCCCGTTGCGATCACATTGTTTTGTGACCGCAGGGAGCAGATAATTTCTGACTCGGCCCTACGTATGAACTGATGGCCATGACGATCGAGAAGATGCTGTAGTGAATAACCATGTTCTTGCTCTATAAGAGCATCAGTGTCAATGAACCCAAGCCCACACAAGCCGGCTATGTATTTACCTAGGGTGCTTTTACCAGACCCTGGCATACCTATAAAAATCAAATTAGATGCTAGGCCCTCGTGCTTTGCCACCGAAATCTCTATCAAGACTAGCCGCCATTCAATTTATGCGCAGGTATTCTGGAATCCGTCACCCAATCCAGATGCATGTCTTCGCTTTCGAATGAGCGGCCATCTTTATCAACAAAGAAGCGCCCAATAGCGACTGAATCTTTAACAATACTGGCCGAGCCGATACGTGTGTATTCGAAAATAATACTCCTTGAAATACGCGCGCCCTTGCGAATATGGCAGCCATGACCAATCCAGGTTGGGCCAACGATCATCGCACCCGCTTCAATTCGAGTACCGCTGCCAATATAAACGGGCCCCTTAATTTCGCACTCCTGCCAATCCACACTGACATTTAACCCTACCCAGACACCCGGTTTAACTTCCTTGCCGGGCATCGGAATGGTGCGCAAGCTACCTTGCATAATTTTTTGGTTAGCTTCCCAATAGTCACTGATACGACCAATATCGATCCAGTTAAATGGAATATCAATCGATTGAAAGCGTAAGCCCTGCTCAACAATCTTGGGGAATAAGTCAGCGCCGATATCATATTGCTGGCCTGAAGGAATCAAGTCCAAAACTTCCGGTTCAAAAATATAGACACCTGTGTTCACTTTATTCGAGAGCGCCTCTGAAACAGCAGGTTTTTCTTGAAAGGACGTGATTTGACCGGTTTCATCACTGACAACCACACCATAATCTGCGACATTTCCCGGCTCTACTGCGAGCGTGCAGATGCTCGCAACAGCACCACTCTTCCAATGTTCTCGAACCGCTTTAGTCAAATCAAGATCAATCAGCGCGTCGCCACATACCACTAAAAATGTATCATCGAAAAAGCCGCCAAAATCCTGAATGCGCTTTAATCCACCCGCTGAACCTAGCGCTTCAGATTTAATCTCTCCGTCTTCGATATGGCCTTCGAATGAATAGCCAATTTCGACACCAAAACGCTCTCCATTGCCAAAATAGCTTTCAATCTTTTCCGGGAGATGGCTAACATTAATCATGATTTCATTAAAACCGTGCCGTTCTAATTCTTCAATCAGATACTCCATAACCGGTTTACCTATAATAGGTATCATTGGTTTAGGCATTTCATTGGTTAACGGCCGTACGCGAGTACCTTTGCCCGCAGCTAGTATCATTGCTTTCATTTATTCAATCACGTCGATGATGGCCAAATTAATTTAGATGAGGCTTAGTATAAAGAGTTGTGCCCAGGTTTTGTGAACTTGTTTGGCAAATACCGAATGAACTTAGTCGTCTAGGACAAGATTGCTAATAGAGATGCTTTGGGTATGCGGCAAGGCATCATTACCGCTGACGAAATGATCAGCTGCTGAGACATCGCCGTGGGTGTAGGCAATATCAGCCGCACCGACGGACCCAGCCCACAGCATGCCGAGCAACAGAATGTAGTGTCTATCAATTTTCATGCAACATGCCTAGCAACACCGCGCGGAGCAATAATATTTAACATATAACTTAAGATTTAAACTGACCATAAACTTTGCTTGAGTCAGTTTGTCACATAAAATATTTAGTGCTGCAACGCTTTCTCAAAACTTAATGCATCATCAACTAAGCCTACCGAAACCGTATCACCGGGACTAAACTCTCCGGCCAACAACTTTTGTGCCAAAGGGTTTTCGATCAAAGATTGAATTGCTCGCTTTAGTGGTCGGGCGCCATAAACTGGATCAAATCCAGCTTCGCCGATTAAATCCAAGGATTCTTCAGAGATTCGTAATTTAATGTCCTGAGTAACTAAACGCTTGCGTAAAATATCAACCTGAATATCGGCAATGGCGCGCACTTGTTCTTTCTCAAGCGCATGAAATACCACAATGTCATCCACCCGGTTTATAAATTCCGGACGAAAATGCTGCGTAACACTCTCCATCACCACCGCCTTCATCGCTCTATAGTCACCGTCAAAACCTTGAACTGACTGAGAACCCAGGTTCGAAGTCATAATGATCACACAGTTTTTAAAATCAACAGTACGGCCCTGACCGTCGGTTAGTCGGCCATCATCAAGCACCTGCAACAATATATTAAAAACATCTGGATGAGCTTTTTCAACCTCGTCCAACAGAATTACTGAATATGGCTTGCGGCGCACGGCTTCCGTGAGATACCCACCCTCCTCATAACCGACGTAGCCTGGAGGCGCGCCAATTAATCTGGCAACCGAATGCTTCTCCATAAATTCAGACATGTCGATGCGCACCATTGCATCATCAGAGTCGAACATAAATTCGGCCAAGGCCTTGCTGAGCTCGGTTTTACCAACCCCTGTAGGGCCTAGAAATAAGAACGAGCCAGAAGGACGATTAGGGTCAGACAACCCTGCACGCGACCTTCTTATCGCATCGGCTACAGCGCTAATCGCCTGATGTTGACCTATAACACGTCGATGCAAATTGTCTTCCATGGCCAATAGCTTTTCTCGCTCGCCCTGCAGCATTTTGGCCACCGGAATACCTGTCCAAGCGGCGACCACTTCGGCGATTTCTTCTTCGGTGACGTTGCTTCTCAATAGTTGATTCGGCGTGCCATTTTTTTCATTACTCTGCGCCTGTTCAAGCTGTTTTTCCAATTCTGGAACGCGGGCATATTGAAGCTCAGACATCTTTGCTAAATCACCGGCGCGCTGAGCAACTTCCATCTCGATGCGGGCTTTATCTAATTCTTCTTTAATATGTTGGGCACCATGCACGGCAGATTTTTCGGCCAGCCATATTTCTTCCAACTCAGCGTATTCGCGCTCTAGATCGTCCAACTCTTGCTGTAGATTGGAGAGTCGCTTCTTAGATGCTGCGTCACTTTCTTTGCGCAATGCCTCACGCTCTATCTTGCGCCGAATAATCTGTCGATCCAACTTATCCATTGACTCAGGTTTTGAATCAATTTCCATGCGGATTCGACTGGCAGCTTCATCAATTAAATCAATCGCCTTATCGGGTAAATTTCGATCCGTTATGTAACGATGTGACAAAGTGGCCGCAGATACAATTGCAGGGTCGGTGATATCCACCCCATGATGAACCTCATACTTTTCCTTCAAGCCTCGAAGAATTGAGATTGTGTCTTCAACACTGGGCTCATCCACTACGATCTTTTGAAAACGACGCTCCAATGCGGCATCTTTTTCGATGAACTTACGATACTCATCTAATGTGGTCGCGCCGACACAGTGTAATTCGCCGCGTGCTAGGGCCGGCTTTAACATATTGCCAGCGTCCATGGCTCCTTCAGCTTTGCCTGCACCCACCATTGTATGCAACTCGTCGATAAATAAAATGACTTGCCCTTCTTGCTTGGATAAATCTTTAAGCACTGCTTTAAGACGCTCTTCAAATTCACCACGGAATTTAGCCCCGGCGATCAACGCGCCAAGATCGAGTGAAAGCAACCGTTTGTTTTTTACGCCTTCGGGAACCTCGCCATTAACGATCCTTTGCGCCAAGCCTTCAACAATAGCGGTCTTACCAACGCCAGGTTCGCCTATTAAAACTGGAT
>CAWUWF010000140.1:0-8345 GCA_963925935.1 uncultured Arenicella sp.
TAATATCCCTAGTTGGTCGGACAGTTCGTGCAACATTCCATGACCAACGCCCAGATAGGCGCTAGGGACTTGACCCGCAATGCACAATACTGGTGCATTGTGTGCGGTGCATAATGCGGCAGTGGAGTTGAGCACTCCAGGGCCGGGCACCACACAATAGGCGCCGACCTTCCCAGTTGACTTGGCGTAACCAAAAGCCATGTAACCAGCGCCTTGCTCATGCCGAGTGACGACTAATTTAATGTCTGTTTGGTAACGGCTGAGCGCATCAAAAAAGGAATATGTTTGCGCGCCAGGTATGCCAAATATTGTTTCCACGCCATTCTTAATTAAGGATTCTACAATTGCGTCGGAGCAAGTCATTTCTTTTATCATTTTTTAAACCATTCATTCTGTAGCTTGGTTAGATTGGGGCAACCAATGTGCTATGTAGCGGAGCTTTGCACTCTTGGAGCTTTGGACATAGTACCTATCTTCGATTAACTTTAATATGGTTACCCAATACGACGCTAATAAAATATATAGCCGATAGAGAAAAAAATAGAGGTCCAATCTATTTATAATATAGTCTAATTAATGTAACCATTAAATAATGAGTCGGGCACAGCGAATTGAATACCCAGTTGCCGTGTATAACGTAATTTTGGCAAAATGCAGCTCACCGAATAGCTGCCTATAATTCAGACCTTTGATTCCTGCTCAATTAACCGTTGTAAAAATCATATTGAAAATATAACCATGAAAGACAATGATCCGCATGCACCTTACACCGCACACTCAGCCGAGAACTCCTACTTTTGTGGAAAAATAGAGGCCTATCTGCATTACAAAGGAATTGAACATAAAACGATTTCTATTTCACAAGGCAGTCTGGATAAGATATACCGTCAAACTGGCACACGCAAAGTGCCCGCGATAGAAACAGCGGATAAGCAGTGGCTAATTGATACTACGCCGATGATGCAGTGGTTTGATAAGAAATATCCGCAAGGGCAAGTGCTACCGGATGACCCTGCGCTTGCCTTTATCGCATTGCTTATCGAAGACTACGCAGATGAGTGGTTATGGCGCCCAGGCTTATGGTGGCGCTGGTTTCCAAAGCTCACGCGCAGGCATATTGCGCGTAATATCACCTCTAAAATCTATAAAAATTGGCTGGCCATACCCACATCTTGGCTTTTGAGTTGGCGGCAGACCACCGACTTTCTAACAGATGATGGCGTCACTAAAGATAATGCTGATGCCGTTCGCGATATGTTGTATCAAGAATTCGAGCTACTGGAAGAGGTTTTCAAGCAACAACCCTATATGCTCGGCAGTCACCCTAGTGCGGCAGACTTGGGCTATTTCGGTCCGTTCTTTCGGCATTTTGGTAATGATCCGGCGCCTGCAGAAGAAATGCGGCAAAGGGCACGTAACACTTATGAGTGGCTCGCGCGGTTATGGAATGAATCCACCGAACGCCTCGGTCCCGACGTTACTTGGGTTTGGCCAGAGGGCGAACACTGGAAACCCTTGTGGCATAGAATTTCAAATGACTATTTGCCCTATTTACACCAAAACGCGATTGCTTTTCGTGATGGTAAAGTCCGGTTTGATCACATTGGCGCTAGCTTTCAATTTAACAACACCAAAACAACTCATTACCGAGTAGGCTGTCGCAGAACCTTGCAGGATGAATTCGCCAAACTCTCCATGCAAGACCAGCAACGAGTTTGCCAATTGGTAGATCCAGAAAACAACTTAGAGATATTAAGTCGAGATGGGGTAATTACACCCCCAGTAGAGGATCAACAGCTGCCCATACCTAGGGGCGATAAGTTCAAACTGCCATTAAAATATAGATTAATCGGACAACCACGAAACTAGCTCAGCAGCCTGCATTAAAGTTTGCAGCATTTTCAGGCCCCGCATAACTGTTAGTGCAGCATGTTCTAGCGACAATAGTTTAAATAAGAGAATCATGGAGGGGCAGACCACGCACGTCCGAGCCTCTGCAAGCAATTTGGTTTGATCGTAAGCATGGTACTATGTGGGGCGCCGCAAGTAATTATGGTGATGATTACGGTCTTGCTTGGTAGTTTGTTGGCCTTGTCATCGAAATAATCTACTATCACGATTGAAATATATGAAACGACTAACAATTGCATCTATTACGATCAGTGTTTTGCTTGCGATGTCGGTAGGCGTAATATATCAGGTTCAAAAAGGGGTAGGCGCTGATGGCAAAACCCACTATGACAGCGTTGCTCCGAGCAATGCAAAATCAACAGAGGTTAATAGTGTATCTATAACACCTTCCTTAGAGGTGTATGTCACCAGTTGGTACGGTTACTGTAAAAAGGCCAAGGCATACATGGCAGCGAATGGTATTAGGTATCAGGCGTTTGATATTGAGCTCGACCCTATTGCAAAGTCAGATTTTCAACGTCATCGAGGTGGAACGCTACTGCTATTGGTGATGGGTGACAAAACCTTGCGTGGCTTTAGATCTAGTAGCTACGATCATTTCTTTAAGGATTAAGTTTAAATGGTTTCAACGAAATTTAAAATCATCGGCCTGTTTTTCATATTTCTAATAGTCGTTTATTTGGTTGGGTCGCGAACCACCAAATACAGTATTGATCACACTGAAGTAATCCTTGCTCCGGTTTCAGAAAAATCCCAAGCGGAGGAATACGCTTTTGGTTACCAACCAGGACTAGAATATTCTGAAGCACGTAGCGAATGCGATAATAAAACGCCCTATAAAAGGGCGTACTTTGGCGACCTCCACATCCATACTGCAATCTCAGCAGACGCCTATCCAGACGGTACTAGAGTTTTTCCCGATGATGCATATTACTACGCTAAGGGCGAGCAAATTACCTTGCCAGTGCAAGAGGGCCAAACTCCTTTGTCGGCCCAGCTTGAACGACCGCTTGATTTCGCAGCCGTAACCGATCACGCTGAAGGAATAGGTGAAGGCTATATATGTCGTAATGAGGGGGAATATCAAGGTTACTCAAGCAGGGCATGCAAGACGTTTAGAAAGGGTGGCCAAGCGGGTGTGCGCGTTTTTCAGGTTGCCACAGCTCGTATGCAGCCGACCAGAAATAGATCCGTATGCGGTGAGAATAATAGCGATTGTAATGAAGCCGCGGGCATCGTTTGGGATGACACAATACGCTCTGCAGAACAAGCCTATGACAGAACATCCGATTGCAGCTTTACTAGTTTCGTTGGCTACGAATACACTCGGTCGACCAACAATACTCACATGCACCGCAACACTATTTTTAAAAATGCGTCGGTACCCGAGTCTCCAGCGAGTTTTATTGATTTTCCGAGCTTACAGCTATTGTTAGGTGAGCTTGAAACATCTTGTCGGCAGGGTATTGAACAATGCGACGTGATTTCGATACCGCACAATTCCAATATTTCTGGCGGCAATGGGTTTAACCCAAATGCCCTTACGGGGTACTCAAAAGCCGCACAGCAAGCTCATCGTGAACAACGCAACGCTTTTGACCGGCTTGCCGAAATCACCCAACACAAGGGTGCATCAGAATGCCAGAACGGGTTTTCGGATATTCTAAGTGATGATGACGAATACTGTGATTACGAAGCAATCCGCAAGCTCGGCAAGATCGATAAAGCAATCAATCTCTCGACTTATATACCTCGCATCTACGATGTAGAAACCAAAGAGTGCGGGCCAGAGGACCTTGACTCGAAAGATAATATTTATAAAGGTTATTGCTTATCGTCTCGTGATTTTTTACGCGGCGCCTTGCTAGAAGGTCTGCAGGAGCAAAAACATTCACACGTTAATCCGTTTGAGTTTGGGTTTATTGGTAGTACCGATACGCACCTTGGTTTGGCGGGCCAAACCGAAGAAGCAAATTGGACAGGGCATATCGCAAACGAAGTTACCCTTGAAGGCCGTCTGGGGGAGGCCGAATTAGGACGAAATAATCGTCTGGTGGCAAATCCTGGAGGTTTAGCGGGGCTGTGGGCGGTAGAGAATTCGCGCGACGCACTATTTCAGTCAATGAAGCGGCGCGAAGCTTTCGGCACATCAGGCACACGCATTGCACCACGTTTTTTCGCGGGGCGTTACCTGCCAACTTTATGCAAACAAGATAATTGGTTGGAATATGCTTATAGAGACGGAACCCCAATGGGGTCCAAGCTGGCATCACAAACAGAACTGTTTCAGTTGCTCGCTCAGGCTAAACGCGACCCGCATCCACAGGCAAAAGGTTTGGAAAAACTGCAAATCATTAAAGGATGGCTCGATCAAACCGGGCAAAAAAGAGTCACTATTACGGATGTGGCGACCAGCTCAGAAGCTGAACAGGGTAGTGACGAACTATGCGCGGTCTATACTGACCCTGAGTATGATCCAGGTCTGAGCGCTTACTATTATCTGCGCGTAGTTGAGACGCCTTCGCTCAGATGGAGCGAAGCTCAGTGTAAGGCTTTACCAAGCAATCAGCGGCCTGAGGCTTGCGAAAACGATATGCCCAAAGAAGTAAGAGAGTTGGCCTGGAGTTCACCTATTTGGTTTGGCTGATTGTATTGCTTGAATCGGGGGGCCTTATATTAGATTTTCAAGAGCTGATTTAAATATTATAAACTAGGAGTGACTAGTACTAAGCCCTATGACAGCACACAAACAGCCAACTCACTAGAGAGATGCATCGCCAAGCAGCTAGGTGGTAGGGGGTAATGACAGAGTAGCCAGAGGCTTCTGTTACCTGATTAAACCCAATGAGTAGCAATTTTAGAATCAAAATCTAGTCCTTACAATGCTTGCTTGATTCGTCAAGGGTGTTTATTCTGCGTGCACTAATTAGGCATTTCTATATCCATTACCAATGACTCAAACCACACCACCGTCCTCCGCCGATAATGCTACGACTTCTATTGAGGCCGCTATGGCTCATGCAAATCAACTTTTGGATGCCGATCCATCTTTGGCCGCTGAACAAGCGAGGGAGATTTTAAGCGCTGTGCCGAACTATCCTCCGGCGCAATTATTGTTGGCGGTAAGCCAGTTTCGCCAGGGGGATTTGTCCGATGCATTAGAGCGTCTAGAAAAAATTGTGTCGGCACAAGGTAAATGGGCAGATGCTCATTTTGAGTATGCCTTGGTATTGGCTGACGCGGGTAAGGGCGACGCTGCGATTTCGATGTTGGAAAAAACAGTAGAGCTTAAACCTAAACATACCCAAGCTTGGCGTCATCTGGCAGATCACTTGATCGCGGTTGGGCAGCCAGCCCGAGCAGATGATGCTTATGCCAAGCATATTCAAAATTCCACCCAGGACCCAAATCTTCAACGAGCTGCAGCAGCTATGGTTGAAGAAGATGTTCCGACAGCCGAGCGGATACTCAAAGAGCATTTGAAAAAGGTGCCGACCGATGTGCCTGCAATTCGAATGTTGGCCGAAATTGCGGTGCGAGTAGGTGAGAATGAGGCCGCAGAAAACCTATTGTTGCGTTGCTTGGACTTAGCGCCTAGCTTTAACCCAGCGCGCTACAATTATGCGGTGCTGTTGCATCGGCGGAATAAATCGATGCAGGCTTTGCAAGAGGTCGAGCGCTTGTTGGAAACTGAACCTCGAAGCCCTGCTTATCGAAATCTTTGTGCGGTTTTGTTGAGTCGAGTTGGTGAGTACCCAAGGTCGAGTAAGATTTACAAAGAGCTGCTAGACGAATACCCGGCCAATTCTAAGGTTTGGTTGAGTTATGGCCATGTACTGAAAACTGAAGGCCGGCAGGACGACTGCATTGAAGCCTATCGTGAAAGTATTGTTAGAGACCCTAAGTTTGGCGAGGCCTATTGGAGTCTGGCTAATCTAAAAACGTTTAGGTTTGATGATAATGATTTGATCTCGATGCGTACTCAGTTAGCCGATTCAGCATTAGATGACAAGGATAGTGATGATAGCAATCGGCTACACTTTCATTTTTCACTGGGTAAGGCTTTTGAAGATTCTGGGCAATTTCAGAAATCATTTGAGCATTATGAGCAGGGTAACCTTCTACATAATCAAAGCATTCGCTATGACGCTGACAAGAACACCGCCCGTGCTCAGCGCTTGAAGGGAAGTTTTAATCAAAGCTTCTTTGATGACCGATCCGGTATGGGTTGTAAGACGCCTGACCCTATTTTTATCGTTGGTATGCCGCGATCAGGCTCTACGCTTTTGGAACAAATATTATCCAGCCATTCGCAGGTTGAGGGCACAACCGAGTTGCCAGAAATTATCTCGATAGCGAAAGCCCTGCGAGAGCAAGGCAATGCTAGCAAGGATATTGACGAAGACGTTTCCTACGATGAAGTGCTGACAGCCCTGACACCCGATGAATTAATAGAACTGGGCGAGCGCTATATGGAAAACACTCGAATACATCGCAAGACCGACCGGCCGTTTTTCATTGATAAAATGCCCAATAATTTTTTACACATTGGGCTGATTCAACTAATTTTACCAAACGCCAAGATTATTGATGCTAGACGTCATCCAATGGCCTGTTGTTTTTCTAACTTCAAGCAGTACTATGCGCGCGGTCAAAGCTTTAGCTATAGCCTTGGTGATATGGGTCGGTTTTATCATGACTATGTAGATTTGATGGCTCATTACGATAAGGTGCTACCAGAAAAAATTCATCGGGTAATCTATGAACGTACCGTGGCAGATACTGAAAATGAAGTGCGCAAGGTGCTGGATTATTGCGGGTTGCCTTTCGAAGAAGGTTGTTTGCGCTTTTTTGAAAACAAGCGCCCGGTAAGGACAGCGAGTTCAGAGCAGGTTCGACAACCTATTTATAAGGCTGGAGTGGATCAGTGGCTCAACTATGAGTCTTGGCTTGAATCACTAGAAACAGCCTTAGGGCCGGTGTTAGAGCGATATCCGGAAGTGCCAGAGTTCAAATTTTAAGGCAAGTGACCACTTGTTTAATGTAAGACAAATGCTGGACTCTGTAATTAACTATGATGTAACATAGTAAGATCGTTTTTTAAAAAAAGAGAGTGTAAAAATATGCAACAAATATCATTGACGAAAGATTCAAAACGTTTTGTGAAAACCCCCGTCGCTGCAGCAATACTGCTGGCCAGTTCGATGGTGATGGCGCAAAGCGGACCACAATTAGAGGAGGTTGTGGTTACTGCGCAGAAGCGTGCCGAGAATCTACAGGACGTGCCTATCAGCATTCAATCTTTGGGCAATCAGGCGCTTAAAGAGTTGAATGTTCAAAACTTTCAAGAGTATGTAAAAGTATTGCCAAGTGTTTCAATCACGCCGAGCTTAGGTGCTGGTGCTGGTGGTACTCTGGTTTACATGCGCGGAATCGCAACCGCAGGTGATGGCCAAGCCACTACATCCCAGCCAAGTGTTGGCATGTATTTGGACGAAACGCCAATCACCACGATTCAAGGCAACTTAGACATACACACCTACGACATAGCACGAGTAGAGGCCTTGTCAGGCCCTCAAGGAACGTTGTATGGCGCCAGTTCACAAGCCGGCACTATCCGTGTATTGACCAATAAGCCTGTTCTTGGAGAGCAATTATCGAGCGTTAGCATCGAAGGCAATATTGTTGACGAAGACGATACTGGCTATGTGTTAGAAGGCTTCACCAATATTCCGATCGGTGACAATGCCGCCATTCGATTGGTCGGTTGGGCAAAACGCGATGCTGGTTATATCGACAACGTATTGGGTAGCCGCACCTTCCCTGGTGTTGCATCAACCACGGCTGATGATATTATTAATACTAATACCGCATACGCGAAGGACAACTACAACACTCTAGAAACGGTGGGTGGTCGCGCGGCTTTGAAAATTGATCTTAATGAAGATTGGACAATCACACCAAATTTGATCGTTCAAAAAACAGAAGGTCATGGCTCTTGGGGCGAAGACACCAGTGATTTTGTATCTGGTCGCAACCAAGTGACGCATTTCCAACCTGAGTTTACCAATGATGAGTTTTACCTTCTTGGCTTAACCATCGAAGGCAGAGTTGGTAATTTTGATGTGGTTTATTCTGGTTCGTATTTGAATCGTGAGTTTGATGGCTCGTTTGACTATTCCGATTATTCTTATTGGTATGACACTGTTTATACGACGGGTTATTACGCAGACTTGCACTTTAGCAATACTGGCGCGAGAACTGTACCAAACCAGTTTTTCCCTGATGCAGGTACTCGAATTATGCCGGGCGCTCGATTCAGCAATGACGACAAGTATGAGCGATCAAGTCACGAATTGAGAATTAGTTCTCCGCAGGAAAATAGTGTTCGCGGCATGTTGGGTTTTTATGTTGCTCAGTTCGACCATGATTTT
>CAWUWF010000141.1:0-3723 GCA_963925935.1 uncultured Arenicella sp.
GTCAATCTCTTCATCAGACAGCGCCAAGCCAAGATGGGTATTCGCAACAAGCAAAGCCGCCCTACCCTCAGTTAATAAGGGCACTTCGAATAGTGGCTGCGGTGGCTGGTCGTTAAACAGTTTAGTCGCTTGCGCCAAATCCATGACGATTGACTCCGTCATAGGGTCGTGTAAGTGCTGAGCGATTTCGCCTAAGGTTGAGTCATCCAGGTCGCTTATTGCGGTTATATAAAAGGCTATTCCTCGCTCAACTCTAAATATTTTTGTAAGGCCGCAATTTTTGGCAATGTCGCTAGCTTTAGTTGACCACGGCGAAATTGTGCCAAATCGTGGGACCACAAAGATTCGTTGGCCGCGATGCTCAACCTCTTCCGTTTTTGGTCCATAGCGAAGTAAACTCTGCAACTTAGCTAGTTCGGCTTCGGTTAATTTGGGCGGTTGATCAGCATCCACCTCATCCTTGAGCTTTACTAAATGTTGATATTCCGTGTCTATCTGTTGCACATCAGGATGCTGTGCTTGAATAGTCGCTAAGAGTTTTTCTATTCGAAAACTAGAATAGGCTTGACTGCCACGCAATCGAAACATGCTGGTTCCTAATGAATTTGGGATTATTTAAACAATAGTCGTCTAAACAATTTTCCCGCCCTAAGGCTGATTACAATTTGATGAAAATGCCATCCACTGATTTAGTGACCAAACATAAATCATTGTGATGATGCTCATCGACAAGTTATTTATATCAAGTGCTTATAAAACTAGACCAATTCGAGCTGCCACTTGTTCATAAGCTTCTACGACACCACCCAAACCTTTACGAAAGCGATCCTTATCTAATTTTTCACGTGTTGTCGCATCCCAAATGCGACAACCATCTGGGGTAAATTCATCGCCCAAATAAATTTCTGTGCCCTGACGACCGAACTCAAGCTTGAAATCGACCAATATCATTCCGGCGTCGGCAAACAACTTGCTAAGAATGGTATTCACTTTGAAAGTACGCTCTTTCATCACTTCAACCGCTTCTTCATCTGCCCAACCAAATGACTTAATGTGATACTCATTAATCATCGGATCGTGTAATGCATCATTCTTCAGGAAAAACTCAAAGGTAGGTAATTTTAAATCAATGCCATCCTCTACTCCTAAGCGCTTACAGATCGAACCCGTAGCGATGTTACGGACCACACATTCAATTGGAAACATGTCTAGGCGACGCACTAATGCTTCGTCGTCCGACAACAATTCAAGAAAGTGGGTTGCGATGCCGTTCTCTTCTAGATGCTCCATGATGAACGCATTGAATTTGTTATTCACCATGCCTTTTCTATCGAGCTGCTCTATTTTCTCACCGTCGAACGCGGAGGTGTCATTACGAAAATGTAAAATCAGGGCATCTTCTCGATCACTGGTGAAAACTGACTTTGCTTTGCCACTATAAAGTTCGGTACCACGCTGCATAATATCCCCAGAATATTTATAAATAAGTTAATGAAAGGCTTTTGAAGTGCTAATTATTAAGTAGTCGTGCGAACCATGGTTTGCTGACGACAGATTTGTATTCGGCGCCACTACGATTAAGTAGTTTTACCTGGGTCGCTGATTGACTGCTTGCCAGCAACAATGAACAGTGTTCAGTTGGCTTCTTTTTCTTAGCGAAAAATGACCAAACACCTCGTTTAGTAGAATTTGTTGGCTTCGCTTGTAATGACGCACACCCGATAGAGAAGCGCCGAGCGGTTTTACTACGGGTATGTACGGTAATGTCGGAACGCTTGAGGTGTTCGCTCAGATAACTCCATGCGGAATCCAAACCAGTATCTATTTTCAACCTAGCAATATCACCATCTAATTCGATAACTCGAGCGCTAGTAGTGTTGCTTATAGGCTTGCTCTCCGACACTGCTGGCGCTTGATCAGAAGTTGATGAGGTTTCTATGGCAGCGGTTACTCCGACAGAGTCAGCGGCTGAAGAAAACACCGAATGCGTTGAGGGCTTTTTCAGAGGAGGCAAGGAAACCGCGTTACGGTACTCTGCGCTATCGTCTGCTGTAATGACTGTTTTACTGCCACCGCAACCAATAAGAACACTTACCAGCACTAACAAGGCTGCGTTTCTCACAACTCTTGTACTTATCGCGAATTTGTTCATCAAAGTCTGGTCCATTATTAATTTTGTTAGGAAAGAATAAAACGTATTGTTTTTTAGCCGCATAGCTAAGCTAGCGAGATTATAAAGTTGTTCGACCTGAGATGCGCCTGATAATCGCAAGTAAGGTAATCTGTGTCTAAACTTATCTGCTAATAATTGCCAGTACTTGCTTAACTAAACGATGAAGGCCTAGCACATCGCAAACGTACTTGTGATCAAGCCAACTTAATCTAACAGAGTTCTGCTTTGGACATGGCCGCGTCGATAAAGCTCTGATTCTCAACTGCAAGTTTGGTCAGCGGCAAACGCAGCACATTAGCACCAAAGCCCAATTTTGAGACGGCGTACTTGACTGGAATTGGATTCGACTCGACAAATAAATCTCTATGCAAGCCCTGTAATTTTAAATCTAAAGCATCAGCAGTCTCAAAGTCACCCCTAAGTGCTGCAGCACACATATCATGCATTAGTTTAGGTGCAACATTTGCAGTCACTGACACATCTCCACGGCCACCCAGTTTAATCAAATCTAATGCAGTCGCATCATCGCCCGAAAGAATACTGAGACGGTCACCACACAAATCGATCAATTCTTTACCACGCTGCAAATCACCAGTGGCGTCTTTACAGCCAAGAATGTTATCGATATCGGCTAAACGAGCGATCGTTGAATTAGACATGTCTGCGACGGTTCGGCCTGGCACATTATACAAATATTGTGGGATAGCAACGGCGTCAGCGATCGCCTTAAAATGCTGATACATGCCCTCCTGACCTGGTTTATTGTAATACGGCACGACCAACAAAACTGCATCTGCATTCAAGCTATGTGCTTGGCGAGTTAGGTGAATGGCTCCGCGCGTAGAATTTGCTCCGGTGCCTGCGATAACAGGAATGCGACCGTTCACGCATTTAACGGTGTGTTCGACAATCTGCAAATGTTCATCGACATTGAGCGTCGCCGACTCACCGGTTGTTCCTACGGATACAATAGCATCGGTTCCGCTACTGATATGATGCTCTATCAATCTCGTAAGAGCTTGATAATCAATGCTTTTATCAGCGGTCATCGGCGTGATTAGCGCAACGATACTTCCTTCTATTATTTTAGACATCAGACCTTATGCGCAGACTACTCTGCAGAATGGGTATCCTTTTTATTGCCCCGCCGTAATTTGACAAAACAATATGCGAACGTGGCATAGACCAAATAACTTGTGCCTATGGTTAGAAACGCCATCGGCGGATCTAGATATATTACTGCAATAACCAAGACCAAAACAATCAGGCCGATAAAAGGCATCTGATCCCTAAAATCTAGATCTTTGAATGAACGATATGGAACATTGCTCACCATCGACAGACCAAGCACGGCAATAAGCACTGCAAAACTCAAGCTATAGTCCATAGGATTAATATTGTAGTCCAGACAAACCCAAACGGATGACGCTACCAGAGCGGCAGCACCAGGACTTGGCACTCCAATAAAGAAGCGTTTATCGGGGACTTTCTGCACATTAAAACGAGCAAGGCGTAAGGCTGCGCATGCTATGTAGATAAAAGCGACCAAG
>CAWUWF010000142.1:0-4102 GCA_963925935.1 uncultured Arenicella sp.
AGAGCAGAACACAAAAAACTCAGCCCCCGCAGATGTTGCAGACCAACGCTCTGCTTTAGCGAAGTATGCCAAATTCATCATTCCGTCGTTGATTGGCATTGGCCTGTTTCTCACCCCAATCACGTATGACGGCAAGCAAACAATTGTTATCGGCTTGCTCTCTAGTAGCCTGCAGGAATACCTCGGTTACGCACTATCACTGTTTATCGCGCTGACTTTTTCAATCTCAGGCCTTGGTTGTCTTTACGCCTCAGTACTAAAGCCAAGATGGTTAGAATCTTCCCCGCTACTAAAAGAAGCCTTCGTTACCACGCCAATCTGGTTAGTCCTGCGGGTACTCGGCGGAATAATGTGCACCATGACCGTTTTCCAATTCGGCCCCGAATGGATCATCGGCGCAGACACCGGCAAAGTAGCCTACATCGATATAGCTGGGATAATTTTCTGCATTATTTTTATTGCTAACTTCCTGCTGCCGTTCTTGACCGATTTTGGTTTCTTTGAATTTATTGGGGTAATAATCGCTCGGCCGTTTAAATTTCTATTTGGGCTGCCAGGGCGGGCGAGTTTAGACGCACTAACATCATGGGTTGGCGATTCCAGCATCGGTACCATTCTGACTATTCGCCAATACGAGCAAGGCAGCTATAGCGCCCGAGAGGCGGCGGTGGTTGCCACCAACTTCTCGGCCGTGTCTCTGCCCTTCACAGTGGTGATTGCACAGGTTGCTGAAGTTGACGATAAATTTTTATTATTCTACGCCACCGTTTCTATCTGCGGGCTTATTGCAGCGCTAATTACCCCTAGAGTCGCGCCGCTATCACGTATACCAGATGATTTTCATCAACGTGATCAACGCTTAGTCACCGAAGTCGACACCCAGCAACCGCTGTTATCAGCCGCTTTTGACGCCGCCACAGCTAAGGCTGCTAAGGCGCCAAGCTTAGAGTCGATGCTCAAGCTCGCTAGTCGCAGCGTATTTGATATTTTTCTAGCGGTGTTACCCGCCGCAATGACCATTGAATTTATTGTATTGGTGGTTTACTACAATACTGAGGTTTTGCAAACCATTAGCTATCCCATGGTGTACCTGCTGCAAGCTTTGCAACTACCAGAGGCGGGTGCCGCCGCTGCAGGAACCCTAGTCGGCTTTTTCGATCAGTTCATTCCAACCATCGTGTCTACCAATATAGACAGCCCGATTACGCGCTTCGTTCTCGCTGGCTTGTCGGTGACTCAATTAATATATATGGCAGAAAACGGCCTATTGGTTCTGCGCTCTAGCATTCCCATTGGCTTTAAACAATTGGCGATGATATTTCTGGTGCGAACCGCGATCGTGCTGCCATTGCTGTCGCTGGCTGCACACATGATCTACTAAGTCGGCAACTTCCTCCATCATGGTCAACGGCCGGATATCGGGTTATTTCGTGCTCGCGCGCGCTGTAATGAGCAGTCTCTAACGGCTCAAGAGCTGCACATAATTAATGGAATGGAACTCGAAAAAATTACTAAAGTGCTAAATGATGATCACGTAGGGGCTGCTATTCATAAGTAGCTTGGTCTATATCCACCGACACTATTTTACCGTCGACCAAGAGCTTGATTCGTCTGCTAGTGCCAACTTGTTGACTGGACAGATACTCCCCAACGGCCTCAACGGCATTATCGCCACCTACAAATACCTCCGCAGGGGTGCCGGTTCTGATTACTTGTCCGTCTTTTATTATCATCACTCTGTCAGCTAATTTGTAAACCTCTGGAATGCTGTGACTGATGAAAATAATGGTTATGTCCAATAGTTTTCGCAGTTCAAGAAGCTCGTTTTGAAGTACTGACCGAAGTTCGATATCCAGAGCTGACAGCGGCTCATCAAGAAGTAATAATCTTGGTTTTCGGACAACAGCTCTAGCAAATGCAACTCTTTGGCGCTGCCCGCCTGATAAGCTGGCTGGCTTCTGGGACAGAATATTCGTAACATCCGTTATCTGGATGATTCTCTTGGTGAAGCTCTTTTCCGAAAGCGGGCCCAAACCATACTCTATATTTTGCAATACAGTCATGTTTGGGAATAAAGCATAGTCCTGAAAAACAAAACCTATACTTCGATCTCGAGTTGCCAAGTTAGTTTTTGATGCCGAATCGAACCAGGTTTCGTTAGCAATTTTTAGCGTGCCCGAATCTGGCTCATCGAGCCCAGCAAACATTCTCAAGAGTGTAGTCTTACCTGCGCCAGACGCGCCATGGATAGCAACAATCTGACCGGCGTCAAAACTCCCGTTAAAGTTAAGCTTGACCGGATTTTCTAAGGATTTAAATGCCTTTTGGATATTAAATTGGATCATGTCGGCCTAACACCTCGCTTAAAGGTAACGCACTCCTCGACGATTCAATAGGTACACAGACGCCAACATAGCAAAACTGACGGCTAGTAGCACCAAGGAGTATTGGTGCGCGCCTGTGTAATCCATTTTGTTGACGTTATCATAAATAGCAATCGAAGCTACTCGCGTGCTATCTAAATTACCACCGATCATCAATACCACGCCGAACTCGCCCACGGTGTGCGCAAAGCTAAGGACAATGCCGGTAAAGACTGAAGGCTTGATATTCGGCAGTAGCACTTGCACTAAAGTAGTCCAGCGCGATTTACCAAGCGTCCAAGAAGCATCCCGTAACGACTCATCCAAATTTTGAAATCCTGCGTGAATTGGATTTACCATAAACGGCAGGCTATATATTAGCGATCCGACTACTAATCCGGCAAAACTGAATGGTAAGTAAAGGTCAAAGTGCCTGCCGAGAAACTGGCCAAGGGCGCTGTTTTGGCCAAAACTCACTAACAAATAGAAGCCCAATACCGATGGCGGCAGCACCATCGGTAAAGTTATTATGGTTTCGAAGAGAAACTTAGCTTTGGATTTTGTATAAGCCATCCAATAAGCGATCGGAATTGAGATCACCAATAAAATAAAGGTGGTTATCAGCGCAAGCTTAAACGTTAAAATGAATGGCGCTAAATTCATCTAGGTTTCGGTTGCTCTATAACCATGACTATTCAGAATAGATTTAGCTGTCGCTGAAAACATATATTGAAGAAACAAATTTGCAGCCTCAAAATTATTATCCGCCCCTTTCTTCAGCATAATGACACCTTGTTCAATTGGCCTGTAAAGAGCACGGTCTACTTCTTTGTGCTCATCTAACGAAGAAGCGATAGGTGAAGTCATCACAGAACTACTTGTAAGGCCTACTTGAACGGCCCCAGACGACACATACTGGTTCACTTGAGCGATGCTTTCTCCTATAACCATTTTATCTTTTAGAACCTCCATTAAACCCGACATGTCTAAAGCCTGAATGGCAGCGATGCCATAAGGCGCAGTGTCTGGATTCGCGATGGCAAAATGACTAACGGATGCACTGTTTAAAGCTGCGATGCCTTGGCTAACATCGGTACCGTCTAGCGACCATAGTATCAGAGTGCCATAGGCATATATCTTTGCGGCCCCTAAACTTAGCCCTGCTTCTTTTAGCGCGTTTGGATAGCGCATGTTTGCTGAAACGAAAATATCAAAAGGAGCACCCTGCATTATCTGCGCTGACAAAATACCAGAAGAAGCGCTAGCTACTTCAACCCTGATGCCATGTTGAGCGGTAAAGCGCTCAGCGATTTCTTGCATGGCTATCTGCATGTTTGATGCCACAGCGATTGTCAATTGACTCTGGCTAGGGCTAGTTCCTCCACAGGAGCCGCATAAGCAGATAATAAGGACAAGAAGAATGCCCCTGATTTTTAATTTGATCACGATTAAAGCCAACCACGAAATTCAAGACAGATATACTACCAAAGATAAATCCAAACACGATACTAAATTTTTACAAATGAGACCGTTAGAATAAACTGTCGCTCCCTTCATCCAGCCAAAATATTTATGAGGCGTTTTACTACGGCGACTGAGCATAGGAAATCATACGTATCTAGTGAACAAGAACAAGTCCGGAACTAACTGCTTAATTTCTCAGCGTCAGGAAGACGGGACTGCGGCGAGTCTCGTAAAGATTAGATCTTTCGGCTTCGCTCAAGAAGACGGACTTGGGG
>CAWUWF010000143.1:0-10737 GCA_963925935.1 uncultured Arenicella sp.
TGGCCTGGTTCAGCACCTTTTGTGTGCTCAGCTAAGATGAACACGTCCTGCCCAATTCGCTGATCGTCAGGGACCACGAAGTTTATATTATTCTCATTGAAATAACGTCCAACAATAGTCAGATTGCCGCGTTCGACCACCTCAATTATTTTTCCGAACAGTTTCTTTCGATGATCTCGTCCAACAATTCGAACATTGACGATATCATTATGCAGTGCCTCCTGCATTTCATGAGAGCGTAGAAATACTTTCTCTCGGGTGTCATCTGTTAGTACGTAACCGTGGCCATCAACATGACCTACAACCCGACCTCGATGATCTTTGATTGCATGTTTCATCGCCCAACGATGCTTACCTAACTGGCTTACCTGCCCGTCGTCGCGAAGTTTTTCCAGAATATCAAAAGTTTCCTGGCGACCTTCTTTGCCGACTCTTCCTAGAGTCTCGGCAATTGCTTTGGTGTTTGCTGGCTCATTCCTCTGAGACAGATATTTTAGAACAATATCGGTACTTAGCCGTTTATGTTTTGAATTTTTACTACTTTTTGTGTTTGGCACTTTTCATAGCGCTTTCTCGCGCTATACCTCTATTAATTTTTTCAGATTAAGATAGTTAATCATACGGGTCCTTTATGACAATTGTCTCGTCACGATCCGGGCCTGTTGATACGATATCAATGGGTACGCCGACTAGCTCTGCTAACCGCGCAATATAGTTTTTTGCTGCTTGTGGCAGCGCTTCAAAGTTTGTAATACCTCGGGTGGTTTCTGACCAACCTGGCATCGTCTCATAGATTGGTTCTGAGCCAGCTAAGGCTTCGGCACCCACAGGTGCGACCGGTAACTCTTTACCATCATAGCGGTAAGCAGTACAAATCTTTAGCTCTTCAAGACCATCCAAAACATCCATTTTGGTAAGACATAATGAAGTAAGCCCGTTAATTTGCCGTGAACGGCGCATCAAAACAGCATCAAACCAACCGCAACGTCTTCCGCGCCCAGTGGTAGCACCGAACTCATGACCTTTTTCACCAAGATATTGACCAACTTCACAATGCAACTCAGTTGGGAACGGACCTGCGCCCACCCGTGTCGTATAAGCCTTAACGATGCCTAAAATGGTATCGAATGAATTCGGCCCAACCCCAGTACCGGTCGATGCAGAACCGGCCGAGGTATTTGATGAAGTCACAAAAGGATAAGAGCCGTGATCAATGTCTAGCATCATCCCTTGAGCGCCTTCAAACATCATTGGTCGCCCTTCACGAGCATAGTCATCCAGCAATTGGCTTACATCGACCGTCAAGGGTACCAGACGTTCCCGAAAGGACAACGCTTGGTCCAATGCTTGCTTAAAATCGATCTCTTGCGCTGCATAATAATTTTTCAGCATAAAGTTATGATATTCCATAACACTTGCCAGCTTGTCTGCGAAGTCAAAGTCGTACACTAGGTCACCCAAACGTAGGCCACGACGCGCTACCTTGTCTTCGTAGGCTGGGCCAATGCCGCGACCGGTTGTACCAATCGCGTCCTTACCGCGTTTACGTTCTCTGGCTAAATCAAGCGCTACATGATGCGGCATTATCAACGGGCATGCCTCGCTGATACCGAGTCGCTCTGTCACTGGGACTCCGCTCGCTTCCAGCCCTTCAATTTCGGTAAATAATGCATCCGGCGCCAATACGACCCCATTGCCGATCAGGCAATGGCTACCCTCTCGCAGAATCCCTGATGGAATTAAATGCAATACGGTTTTTTCACCATTGATCACCAAGGTGTGTCCGGCGTTATGACCGCCTTGAAAACGCACCACAACATTCGCAGTCTCAGTTAATAAGTCTACAATTTTACCTTTGCCTTCATCACCCCATTGGGTGCCGACAACAATTACTTTTTTATTGGAATCTGTGTTCATAAAGATAGTGTTTATTAGGCCAATTTAATAAGAGATTTCAAGTCTGCGCTAAAGCCGGTGGCCGGTCGCGCTCTTCCAAATTGTTCGCCAACTCGGTCATATCGACCACCTTTGGCGATTGTGCGTCCGCGACCCTCTACATAGGCAGAGAACTTTAAGCCAGTGTGGTAGCGGTAACCGAACACATCGGCTAAGTCGATGTGCGTATTTATGTTCGGATGACTGACTTGCAGATGCGTCACTACCGTTTCTAATTGTTTTAAAGCAGCGTCAATTTCACCTTGCGGGTCATCTACATCACTAAGCAAAGCACGTGCTCTATCAATGGTAGAAGCATCGCCTTGTAATTTCAGCAATTTCTGGAACGCCGCAACGTTTGTTTGCTCATTTAACTCTAATAGATCCGGCATAGATTTTCGTAACAAAATATCGAATAAGGTCGCTTCAATCGATTCAGGTACTTTGGCCATCGCTTTTAGCGTTCGATATACCCCGACATGACCTAAACTAAGGGTCACATTTTCAGCCTTACTTAATTCCAAGGTCGAAAGCATTGCATCAATGACTTCAATGTCGGCAGTGACTTCTTGCACACCAAAAAGTTCTGCACCAATTTGTAGAAGCTCCCGCTGGCCACCCATTTGATCGGGTTTAGTTTGCAAGACGGTCCCTGCATAACAAAGCCTATTGACTTCATTGTTGGCTAGATAGTGTGAGTCGATGCGCGCTATCTGCGGTGTCATATCAGCTCTGATACCCAGCATACGATGGGTATGCTGGTCCATAAATTTATAGGTTTGAGTATCCAGCTCTTCGCCGGTACCGGTTAATAAAGCATCGACAAACTCCATTACTGGAGGCATTACCAGCTGGAAATGTCGTTTAGATAGGTCGTCTAGAATGCTGCGTCGCAACATCTCTAGCTTGAATGCCTCGCCGGGCAATATTTCCTCAACACCCTCTGGCAATAACCAGTTCGCGTCATTAACCATGACTATGTCCTAATTTCAAAATAGTTTTTGGGGTAAGCCAAGCAAAGCTCCTAAACCGATATACTTAAGGCTAGGAATTATACGTTGATCACTTGATCGAGAACAGAAGAATGAGCCCAACAATAATCATAACACCGCCAAAATTACGCAATTGCTTATCAGGTACTTGTAAAGACATTGCTAGCATACGCTTAAAACTTGAAGGATTGAAAAAAGGCATCAATCCTTCAAGAATCAAATAGAACGCAAAACCTGCCGCCAGAGCTTGCCATTCAGACATCATATGAATTTCTGATCATCTGAATTTCAAGCTTGATCGGCGAGTTTTTATTCTTCAGTTTCACTACTTAACGGATGAATTAAAATATTTAAAGAAATCCGACTCAGGATCTAGAATAATTAAGTCCTGAGGTGAGTTAAACGTTGTTTTGTAGGCATTCAAGCTTCGGAAAAACTCATAGAAATCGATGTCTTGACCAAAAGCGTCAGCATAGATCTTGGTGGCAGACGCATCTGCATCACCACGGATCAATTGAGCTTTCTTCTCTGCTTCTGCGACTAATTCGATCTTCTGACGATCAGCGTTTGCCCGAATTTCTATAGCTTGCTCGTTACCATTTGCACGATATTCATTGGCAATTCTTTGCCGCTCAGACTGCATTCGCCCAAAGACGTTTGCCTGAATTTCGTCAGCAAGATCCACTCGTTTTAAGCGAACATCAATAACTTCAACACCAATTGAATCTGCTTCCGCATCAATTGCGCTCTGCACAAATTGCATAATCTGACGTCGATCACCTGCAACAATATCGCTGATAGTCCGTTGGGCAATTTGTTCTTTCAAGCTATTATTAACTTTCTGCTCTAAACGGTTTTCAGCTCTGTTTCTATTCTTGACCGCTTTATAATATTTTTGCAGATCGGCTATTCTCCACTTAACGAAGCTGTCGACTAGCAACTCTTCCTTATTAACAGTGATAAATCGCTCTGGCTCTTTGTCCATAGTTTGAATGCGAACATCATATTTTTTGATGGTGTTAACAAACGGTAGTTTAAAGTTTAGTCCAGGTTGTATTTCTTCACCAGAAAACTCGCCAAACTGAAACTTCAACCCGCGTTCCCACTCACTGACTGTGTAAACTGAAGTGGCCAATAGGACAACCAAACCCATCACTGCGATAAAAACTAGTTTTAAAATAGTATTAGACATTATCTGCCCCTCCTAAGGTTTTCCTGAGCAGCCGTCGCGCTACTTGATGTGCCGGACAAAACATTATCGCCATTGGAGCCAGAGTCACTACGCTCTTCACGCCCTTTAATTATCTTGTCGATCGGCAAATACATCAGGCTATTACCATTACCTGATTGTTGATCTATCATAACTTTGCTACTTCCGGCTAGCACGCTTTCCATCGTTTCAATGTAGAGACGTTTTTTGGTAATCACTGGAGCCTTCTGATATTCGACCAATATTTTATTAAAACGTTCGGCTTCACCGGTGGCTTCAGCAACAATTTTAGATTTATAGGCCTCGGCTTCCTGTGAAACTCGGGCTGCCTGACCACGAGCTGTAGGCACTACCGACTTAGAGTACGCTTCAGCCTGATTCTCTAAAGTTACCGCATCTTGTGCCGCTTTTACCACATCATCAAACGCATCGCGCACTTGCAAAGGTGGCTTGGCATCTTGAATCTCAACTGATTCTATTTGCACGCCCGATTGATAACGATCTAAAATTGCTTGTAGTAGCGTTTTGGTAGACGAATCGACCACGCCCCTGCCAGATGTCATTAGCAGATCCATAGTAGTGCCGCCTACAACCTCTCTTAGTGCGCTTTCAGTCGCACTTCTGACCACTCGCTCTAATCCGACACGGTAATCTCGGTAGTAACCAAAATCACCAACGTTGAACACAAAGTCTTCGAGAGATTTGATTGTGAACTGAACCGCCAAAGTAACATCGACGATATTCTCGTCCATGGTCAACATTAGGGCTTCTTTTAACTCAGATCGGTCATTTCGATAACCGACTTCAACGGTACGAACCTCTTGAGTATTGATGACGATTTTCTGCTCAATTGGCCAAGCGATAAACTGTAATCCAGCGCCGACTGTTTGCTTAAACTTTCCGAAGCGCAGCTCAATACTCTGATTGCCCTCGTCAACTTGATAGAAAGACTGAGTTAACCAAAAAATACCGCCGCCTAACAATAGAATCAGAAACGGAGAAAACCCGCCCGAGCTACGACCGCCCGAACCCGGCTTACCACCGCCCCCGCCAAATCGTTTGCGCACAGAGTTGATGACCTCTTCGAGATCGGGGCTTTGATTGCCGCGATTTCGATTACCGCTTCCCCAGGGTTCTTTATTACCTGAGCCAGGTTCATTCCAAGGCATGATATGTGTCTCCTAAAATAGACGAATTAGTTAAATGCGTATTAAATCGATGTGATTCTACGCTATGAATTGTAGCAAAAAAGTTATATCACATGCGTTTTATCGCGATAATGTCATTTTGTTTTTCGAGCCAGCCAAAATCAGCCGGTGATAATTCCAGCTCGAGACTAAAAGAGCCATCGTCAGCAATTGATTCCTGCTTAACAATACTCTTTGAATAAAGACTGGCACGTAATTTACCGTTACTTGCTGGCAGATCAATTCTGCAGCGAGTATGCAACAAAGACAGCCTTTGCGCGATGGCGTCCAATAACAAATCCACCCCAGCCCCGCTATGTGCCGACAACCATACTGCGGTGACTAAGCCAGAGCCGTCAGCTTCCGTTAGAGAGCCGTCAGCCTTCATTAGAGAACCGTCAACTTTCGCTGGTAAGCCATCAGTCGCGCTACGTTTAACTTTCGCGCGACCGTCGATTAAATCTATTTTGTTATAGATCATGATCGTCGGAATATCGGCTGCCTCTATTTCGAGCAACACTTTATTGACCTCGCTAATACATTTTTCACGAGCAGTGCTGGCAACGTCAACAACGTGCAACAATAATTGTGCATTGCTAACTTCTTCCAATGTTGAGTGAAAAGCCTGCACTAATGTATGTGGCAAGTCCCGAATAAAACCTACTGTATCAGAGAGTATTGTGGTGCCAAACTCATTTAATTCAACACGCCGCATGGTGGTGTCTAATGTCGCAAACAACTGGTCCTCGACAAACACGCCAGCGCGAGTTATTCGATTAAATAGTGATGACTTCCCAGCGTTGGTATAACCAACTAGCGACACTGTTGGAACCGGCACTTTCGCTCTAGATTTTCGCCGCAGTTCGCGTTGCGAAGAAACAGTGCTTAGGCGTTTATGTAACACCTTGATGCGATGCCCAATTAACCTTCGATCGGTTTCTAACTGAGTTTCACCAGGGCCCCTTAAGCCAATACCGCCCTTTTGTCTTTCCAGGTGAGTCCAACCACGGACTAAACGTGTCGACAAATGTTGCAGTTGAGCCAACTCAACTTGCAGTTTACCCTCGTGACTAGTAGCACGCTGGGCGAATATATCAAGGATTAAGCCAGTTCTGTCCAACACCCGAATTTCCAGCGCTCGTTCTAGATTTCGCTCCTGAATTGGTGAGATTGAATGATTCAAAATGACTAACTCAACACACAACTCCTCGGCCAGCTGTTTAATCTCCTCGACCTTACCTTTACCTACAAAGGTAGCAGGGTCCGGTCGGCGCCGAAACGCCGTCATGGTATCCAAGACCTCAGCCCCCGCGGACTCAGCCAGCAACTGAATCTCTTCGAGAACCTCGTGGTCTACTTGGCTAGAATCGCGCTGAAATACGATCAACGCTTTCGGATGAGATGAGGTTTTGGTAAGTTCGAACAAATTTGTGTCTATTTGCGCGCATAGGCGCTGGGAAAAACTTGAGAATTAAATACTAAATCTTCAATAAGCCAATTATCGCATTATCCACGGTAAGTAAACAGCCTTAAGCCAAACGCCCAAATCTAAGCAAGAATAAAAGCCGTTAATCTTCGTCGTCTTCTGTGTCAATATGTACCGCTTTTGAAGGTACGACGGTAGAAACTGCATGTTTATAAATCATTTGATTTGCTGCATTTCTCAACACAATCACAAATTGGTCGAAAGACTCGATCTGTCCTTGTAACTTAATCCCATTCACCAAGTATATTGATACTGGAATTCTTTCCTTTCTTAGTGCATTCAAGAATGGATCCTGCAAAGCAGTACCTTTATTCTGTGCCATCTTATTATTCTCCGCTTTGATTCTTAGCCAAAGTCTATTATACAGTCAGTTAGTTTGGTGTGTGATGCTCAATCTTCTTCCACAATTATAATATACAATTGTGGAAGTTATCGGGCCAAATGTGCAACAAATGCGTTCATCTGCTCAAAATTCTTCTGCTTTAAGCCAAAGTCCATCCACCATACAATATTCGATTGATTTCGCAACCAAGTCAACTGGCGTTTGGCCAATTGTCGGGTCGCAGCCATGCTTTTCAATCTCAGTTCTTTCTGCGCCCGCTGCCGCACAGACTTAGATGTAAGATCGGATTCCAAAAATTCAAGCATTTGCCGATACCCAATCATTCTCATAGCGGGCGTCTGCGGATCAACCCCGGATTCTAACAAAGTTTCAACCTCCTTTTGCAACCCTTGCTCTAACATTAAATCAAAACGCTGCTCAATTCGCTGATGTAAATAAGATCGATCAGAATACGCCAGCGCTATCTTTAGCATTGGATTGCTGATTGGCGGGCTTCGCTTGCGGGTATGGTCGGCGACCTTGATCCCTGATTGCATAACTATTTCCAAAGCTCGCTGAATCCGCTGAGCATCCATAGGGTCAATTCGGTCACCGCTCTGTGGGTCTAACTGAGCGAGGCGACGGTGCATCTCTTGCCACCCATATTGCGCGGCCTGGGCATCTATTTCAGCCCTCAATTGGGCGTTAGCTTGGGGTAAGTCAGACAAGCCTTTCTCCAGTGCAGCATAATAAAAGTGGGTTCCGCCAGCCAAAATCGGCACCTTACCCCGCGCGCAAATATCATCAATTATGGCAGATGCTTCTGCATAAAAATCGGCCGCCGAGTAAGTATCATTTGGATTACGAATATCGACTAAATGATGTGGGTATTGCGCTAAAAATTCTGAGTCCGGTTTAGCGGTGCCAATATTCATACCACGGTACACCAGCGATGAATCAACGCTTATTATCTCACCATCAATGTGTTTACTGATATACGCCGCCGCATCAGTCTTGCCAGTGGCAGTGGTGCCCATCAAACAAATGACAGGCGTAGATTTATTGTCCACGCTTGAACCAACCATCCAATTGGCTCAAGCTCATGGATACCCAAGTCGGGCGACCATGGTTGCATTGCCCACTACGTTCAGTAGTTTCCATATCACGCAGCAATTGGTTCATTTCTGCAATTGAGAGTAAACGATTTGCACGTACTGACCCATGACATGCCATTGATGAAAGTAGCTCTTGGATGGTTTCTTCAATACGGTTGCTGTGTTCATGGGCTACCAAATCTGACAGCACGTCGCGCACCAATTGCGAAACATCGCCACCCAATAACATCTCTGGAATCGCACGTACCACCAGCACTTGTGAATCTAATTGCTCGATTTCAAGGCCTAATTGGGTAAATAGCGCCTGTTGTTGTTGCCACGCCAGAATTTCAGTTTCACTTACCCGAATGGTCACTGGCACCAACAAAGACTGTTGTGCAATATTACTAGTGTCCAATTGCGATTTCAGTCGCTCATAGGTTATTCGCTCATGCGCAGCGTGCATATCAACCAAGATCAACCCCTGCTCATTTTCGGCCAAGATATAAATACCCTTCAATTGTGCAAGTGCATAGCCTAATGGCGGTATCTGGCTTGACTGATCACCTAAGTTACTACTATTACTTGCCCTCGAGTCGGTTTTGTTTGGGCTTAGTCCGTCTGGCCCAGGCCGAAATGCAGATTCAGCTATTCGTTGATAACCCTGTAACTGCTCTCTAATCTGATGTTGGCTTAATCCTGGCCTGTCTCTGTATGCAAGCGCATTCTGTTCAGTTATCTGTGCCGATTGGCTTACTCCGGTTTGATTAGGATTAATTGGTTGTGGACTTGCCATACCGTGCTCGACATCTACTTGCACACTGCTGGCATCACCTGCGCTAGCACTGAGTACACGTTGCAGGCTTCTAAAAATGAAACTATGGACTCGACCGCTTTCTCGAAATCGGACTTCGTGCTTGGTCGGATGAACGTTTACATCTACCCCAGCCGGATCCATCTCTAAGTACAAAACATAAACAGGGTGACGCCCATGAAACAATACGTCTTGATAACCAAGCCGAATCGCATGAATAACGGTTTTGTCGCGGATTAATCGACCATTCAGAAAAAAGTACTGCATATCCGCCTGGCTGCGCGAAAAACCAGGCAATCCTGCCCAACCTGACAAACGCATATCCTCAGCCTGCTCATCAAAATACACACTATTATCAGGGACATTATCACCACAAACCATTTTGACCCGACGAGGATCATCCGGCGGGACTGCTGGAAGATGCAGTATCACCCGACCGTTATGGGACAGTTTAAAGGCCACATCAAAACGCGACAGAGCCATGCGACGAACAACCTGATCTAGGTGCTTAAATTCAGTATTGTCGGTTCGTAGAAATTTACGTCGCGCCGGCGTATTATAAAAAAGGTCACGAGTCTCTATGGTGGTGCCTGCTGGATGCGCCACAGGTGTTGGTTCACTCACGAGATTATTACCATCACTGGATACCATCCAAGCTTTATCACTCTGCGATTCGCGTGATTGGATGGTCATTCGAGTTACTGAGGCGATACTTGGCAGCGCTTCCCCACGAAAGCCGAGAGTGGCTATTTGTTCAAGATCAGTCAGGCTTTCGATTTTGCTGGTAGCATGACGCGATAATGCCATTGCCAAATCGTGCTTTAGAATCCCATGCCCGTTATCACTTATTTTAAGCCGTTTAACGCCCGCTTTCTCAACTTCAATATCAATACTCCTAGCACCCGCATCAAGGGCGTTCTCTATCAGCTCTTTTGCCATCGAGGCTGGGCGCTCTATTATTTCGCCGGCGGCAATCTGATTTACTAAACGTGCGTCTAGAGCGTGGATACGATGATTTAATTGAGTGCTCATAAAATTTTAATTGACTAACAGTTGAGTAACGACACGATCGGCCTATAGCGACCAACGGATAAATTAGTTCGGTATCTTTAGAATCTGCCCAAGCAGGACTGAGCGTGACGACAGCTGATTCGCGCGTATTATCTTAGTCATTGTCAAACCATACAGCGAGGCTATTTCAGACAGAGTGTCGCCACGCTTAACCTTGTGCGTACTAGGGTTCGCTGGCGATCTGGATGTTTTACCACCGGGGATTCTCAGCTTCTGTCCCAGAAAAACCGTGTCTTTGCGTAGATTGTTGGCCGATTTCAAGGCTCTAATCGTGACATTGTAGCGACTTGAAATCTTCGACAAAGAATCACCTCGTTTAACCACATGATTGCCAGACCCACTGACATTAGTTAAACCAGACGAAGCGCCAGAACTCGCCAGCTTAAGTCTTTGACCTAAAAGCACGGTATTACTTCGCAAACCATTAATGCTTTTTAGCGTAGCTACGCTAATGCCATATCGTTGCGCTATCTTAGAAAGACTATCACCGCGCACCACTTTATGGGATTCGGCGCTAATATTCGAGTCTTTGGATTTGTTGCTACCCTTTGATTTAGGCGTGACCAAAGATTTATAATCGGGTCCTGTATAGGACGTGCTTGCGAAACTTGCATTGCTGCGGAACG
>CAWUWF010000144.1:0-8186 GCA_963925935.1 uncultured Arenicella sp.
GTTTAGATAGATATCACGCTGCTCCATACGACCTTGCTCTTGCGCCGCACGCGCTGCCGCTAAAAAATTAACATAGGGAATATGGCTATAATCAGATTTCGCGGTCAATTGCTTTTCAGCCCGTCGCCAATCACCTTTAAGCAGTGACATATAACCTGCACCAAATTGGATATCAGCTTTATCACGATTGCGTCCATCGCGCCAATTAGAGAGCGTCTTGGGCGATCGCCAAATCGACCGAAGCAGCCAAAGCAAGAAATATGTGGTCACGGCTGCAGCAAACACCAGGATTAAAAAACCGAGCACTTTAACTTCGATCACATAATGACCAATGTACATTTTTACATAGTTGTCTGGGTCAATTCTATCTAGCTGAAAAACGCCATAACCGAGCACACTTGCCAGTATTAGAAGAACCACCAAACGCATGCTATTGCCCACCCTTGATTGATTGCAATAACTGGTACGAGCCGGAGATGTCGGGCATAGCACTATTAAACGGTTGGGCGGCTAGGACATTGAGCTCCTGGATCACAGATTGCACCCGAGAGTCGCTTAAATCAAAATACTCGGTCAACCATGCCTCGGCATTTTCAATTGTCATTTTAAACAATACTGGCCGCCCCTGAATCATTGCCAACTCAGCTTTCTCTATAGTGAGAATTAAGTTTTGATCGAGAAAGTAACGTTGTTCCGGCGCCAATAAAGGCACGGGGGGCTGGTCCACTCTTTGAATTTGAACCGAGTTCAAAGTGTCTTGCCATACTTTTCTTAACTCTGTTCTCCAGGTTATTACTTGCTCGCCTAGAACTGGTTTAACCCCAATGGCCTGCGCCTCTGGCTCATTCTCTAGCGGTAATGAAGGCACCAGCTGCACAAGCCCCTGCAAACGCGTGGATAGCGCTTCTAAGTCAGGTAACTGAACATTGCGCAATGCATTAACTTCTCTTAATATCTGCGTCCTAACAGTTGAATAACGTGGGTCGGCGATGGACTTCAGCTGAGCATCCGCGAGAGAAAGTGCATTGATCGCAGAATTAACATCAGCAGAAAACAAAACACTATTATTCGCCAGCCTAAGTAATTGCGCAGATTCGTCGACCAAATATTGATTCACGCCTTTTTGTTGATCACGATTGATTTTACTTACCGCCTCGCCAAGCGTGGTCTGTTGGTCAGTAAGTACTCTTAGTTGATTAAGTAATTTGCTCTCAAGCTGGAGCGAGGCACTATTCAACTGGGCCAGACTAATTACATCGCTCTGATCAGATTGTAAACGTGCCACCGAGTCACCCAGCCGAGAAACTTGTCCAGCAATTTTAATAACCCCCACTGAAAGCTTAGATTCTTGCTTAACTTGCACGACTTGATTTTGATACCAAGTGTAAGCAGTCCCGCCAAGTGCGATCAGTGAAACGAGAATAGCAAAAACACTTAATGCACCGCCCCTTGCTTTAGTGGCTTGGGCAGAGGGTGTGGCAATCACGCCAATAGTATTAGTCGGCCTGCTTGCCTCATTTTTTGCAGTTTCGCTTGTTCCTGAATTTTTATTCGGGCTAGGTGTAGGGGTAGCTGAATCAGTCATATTCGTAAGATCGCTTAAGGCAATGAATTGTAAGGTAATACAGAAAATTTAGGCTTGGTTAATCGGTTCGGTATTTTCATAAGTGCGTAGCCAAACTTGTTAGCCGCCAGCTACTTGAATATACAGAAATACCCGTAACGGTAATTATAGTATTATTTAGGGAAATCAAAAGTCACGGCAATCAAGTTCGCAAAGCAAGCTTCCTACATCAAAATATATCACAGGCCAGAAGGCCGACCTATTCTGATGCTAAGCCGCTATTTAGTTTTCTCGAAAAAATTACCAAGATTTAAATTATTTATCTCTAAATTGCTCCATTGCGTACAATATTAGCTAGCGGTAAACGCCAACATCATGTGTTTGTTTGATGGTGACTCCGCTATCGTAATACCACCATTCCAATCTAATTCATTCGCCATCTCTGCAATCCGGCGACTGCCTACCACTAACTTGGTTTTCGAGAACCGCTCACGGTCTGCTGATACCAAGTCGATAAAATTTCGAGCACTGTGGCCACTATGCAAAAATATCGCTTGCGGTGACTGCTGCTCTTGACCGAGTATTTTCTGCATCTTTTGTGAAGCATTTAAGGGCAAGGTCTGAGCGTAAACGTTTACTTGGTCAACCTGTGCGCCACGATTGCGCATCTCATCTGCTGGCCAATCAAGGCCTTGCGTACCGCGTACAATCAATACCTTTCGCTGACTCAGATCAGCCAGCTGTTTGACTGACAGTAGCGCCTCAGCTCCAGTGCCGTTATCTGGGTACAGGGCAACAATATTATGCTTCATGAGCTGTTTGGCAGACTCAGCGCCCATCGCTATAACCTGAGTCGCCTGCGCTATTGCCTGCCCCGATTGCTCAACAATGCTCATTCCAAATTCAACCGCGTTACGCGAGACAAATATAATATCGGTATAGCCGTTTATATTTTCAAAAACCTTAGTGATATTTTTATTCGATAGTAGCGTTGATCTAAGAGTTTCTACTAACTCAACTTTAAAACCTAATTTCTCCAATGCTCTAGGCATGTTTCCTAAAAATTTTTCTTCCCGGGTTAGCACCACCACCCGCTTAGCCTCCGGTGTGCCTGAGTCAGCGGCCATCTTTGACAACGACTTGTCATTAGCGGCGGCCTCAGTTGGATCGGATTCAGGGCGAACGATATTGCTTAGAATCTCTTCTGCGCCCTGCAGTATTAAATCCATTGCAACTTCGCGGCCCAGCTTTTTAGCGCTACTAATGCTTATATCTGAACTAGTAACATTGCACGTTAGAATGTTCGAGCCATCGACATCGCCCACCATGCCACGCATGCGAATTTTTCCTTTTATTACCTCAGCAAAGCCCGCAACAGGTGCCTGACATCCTCCGCCCAGGGCTGCATTCATTGTACGTTCGGCTGCCAGATACAACTCACTTGCCTTGTTGTGCAGAGGCCTCAGCAAGGCCTTGGTTGCTTCGTCATTGCTACGGCATTCAATACCAACAATCCCCTGCCCAACCGCCGGCAAACAAAGTTCAGGCGTAATATATTGTTTCACCCTATCAACAAAACCCAAACGAATCAGCCCAGCAGCAGCCAGTATTATCGCATCGTATTCGCCTTTATCTAGTTTGGCTAAGCGGGTATTTACATTGCCGCGCAACTCAACGAACTCAAAAGTAGGAAACGCGCTCTTAAGTTGCGATGCCCTACGCAGACTAGAAGTACCAACTCGAGCACCCTTTGGTAACGCATATAGGTTTTGAAAGTTGTTCGAAACAAAAACATCACGGGCATCTTCTCGCTCACAGACAACCGCAATTTCCAAGCCTCGAGGTAGGTCGGCGGGTACGTCTTTCATCGAATGCACCGCTATGTCAGTTTCATTATTTAGCAGTGAAACTTCGAGCTCCTTCAAAAATAGGCCCTTGCCACCCACCGCCGCCAAACTACGGTCCAATAGTTGGTCTCCAAGGGTTGTCATACCGATTATTTCAACCTTTATGCCAACATGCGCAGCTTGTAATTTTTGCTTAATAAAGTTGGCCTGCCACAATGCGAGGGGACTGTTGCGGGTGGCTATTCTTATTGAACTAGTTTTGGACACGGCAGGTAATTTTCATTAGAAATGTTAGACCCAATACTTTATCACACGGGCTGAAAAAGCCGTATTAGTTTTATCGCTCGACGTAGTGCTATATCTGACACAATTAGCGTGCCTCGCGCTATAATTAGCGGTCACCGCAGCGTAAATCATACTACCTATCAGCGATCAACATGACCGACCACAAGCCCAACAAGCAAAATCAACACAAAAAACTCTGGGGTGGTCGTTTTACAGAACCCACTCATGAACTGGTCGAAGCATTCACCGAATCCGTCAGCTTTGACTCTAGGCTCTATCGCCAGGATGTCCAGGGCTCTATCGCACATAGTAAGATGCTCGCCAAAATTGGCGTGTTAAATGATCGCGAGGCGTCAGACATTGAGACAGGATTGCTGAAAATTCAGGAGCAGATCGAATCAGGTGAATTCATATGGTCGAAGAAGCTCGAAGATGTGCATATGAATATCGAAGCACGGCTCAGCGAAGCGATTGGTGAAGCAGGCAAAAAATTACATACCGGGCGCTCACGCAACGATCAAGTAGCCACCGATATACGCCTTTATTTACGGGAGGCGAGCGATCAAACCATTGAACTACTCGCCGCCCTACAGGCCAGCTTGGTCAATTTTGCTGAAAATGAAGTAGATACCATCATGCCTGGCTTCACTCACTTGCAGGTCGCTCAACCAATCAGCTTGGCTCACCACCTACTGGCCTGGTATGAAATGCTGGAGCGTGACATTGAACGATTTCGCGATGCCCGCAAGCGAATTAACGTAATGCCGCTTGGCTCTGCAGCGCTAGCGGGCACCAGTTTTCCTATCGACCGCGATTATACTTGCGAGTTACTGGGTTTTGATCGGCCATCTCGAAATTCTCTTGATGCAGTATCAGACCGCGATTTTTTAATCGAATTTAGCAGCGCAGCCAGCATAGTGATGGTGCATCTTTCTAGGATGTGTGAAGAAATTATCTTGTGGGCATCTGAGGGCTACAAATTCATTGATATTGGAGACGCATTTTGCACCGGCTCCAGCATCATGCCGCAAAAGAAGAATCCAGACGTCGCAGAATTAATCAGGGGTAAAAGTAGCCGTGTGATCGGCAACCTGCAAAGCCTTTTGGTGTTGATGAAATCTCAACCGCTTGCCTACAATCGTGACAACCAAGAAGACAAACAACCTATTTTCGATAGCGTAGACACGCTGAGCGCTTCATTACGTGTATTCGCAGCCATGATTCCTAGCATTAAAGTGAATCGAGAAACCATGTATAAAGCCGCCCTCAAGGGTTATGCTACAGCCACTGATCTTGCCGAATATTTAGTTCGACAGAATGTCGCGTTTCGCGATGCGCATGAAATCGTAGGCTCAGCTGTACGCTATGCAATTGAACAAGACAAACCTCTATCTGAACTAAGCCTAAGCGAGTTACAATCTTTCGGCGCGATGATCGAAGAGGATGTCTACCAAGTGCTGACACTAGAAGGCTCTATTAATTCTCGATGTCATTTCGGCGGAACCGCGCCAGTACAGGTTCGATCTGCATTACAGTCGGCGCAAAGTAGACTGAAAAGTTAACAATTACTATATTTTGGTCGAGTATATTTACAACGCCCATTGATAAAAACCTAACCCTTAATTACAGATTATGAAAAATTATCGAAACCTTACCCTACAACTTTGTTTCTTGTTGATCGGTTTTAGCGCGCTTAGTGCTTGCGGTCAAAAAGGCCCTATTGAGATTGAACGCCCACCTTCAGTACAAGAAGACGAACTGGAACAAACCATTTAATTAGCTTTCGTACTGATTCGAACCTCAAAAACCCAGCCACAGGCTTTCATCCTATGTCATTTTTCGCCTACCAAGGTGGCGTGCTACACGCGGAAAAGGTATCGCTTAACGATATCGCCGCACAGTTAGGCACGCCCTGCTACGTTTACTCTAGAGCCGCATTCGAATACCAATGGCAAACTCTAGAATCAGCTTTTGGCGATCACCCCCACATAATTTGCTATGCGGTTAAGGCGAATAGCAATTTAGCGGTACTCAATATTCTTGCTCGCCTAGGCTCAGGCTTTGACATCGTATCGGGGGGAGAGCTGCAAAGAGTATTACTCGCAGGCGGCGATCCCGCCAAAGTAGTTCTATCCGGTGTCGCAAAATCAACAGATGAATTGCGATTCGTTATTCAAAATAATATCCGTTGTATTAATGTTGAATCCATTGCTGAGCTGGAGCGAATCCAAGATGTTGCACAATCTCTCGACAAAATTGTCAAAATTGCGTTGCGTGTAAACCCGGACGTAGACGCTCAAACGCACCCTTATATTGCAACGGGTTTACAGAACTCAAAGTTTGGAGTCCCTATGCACGACGCGCTCGCAACGTATAAGCTTGCAGCGAGCATGCCAAATATTGAGGTCTTTAGTATCGCCTGTCATATTGGCTCTCAGATTACCAATCTAAGTCCGTTCAAAGACGCTGTTAATCGAGTTCTGGATATGGTGTCGGAGCTTGAAGAAGCCGGCATCATCATTAAGCAATTGGACTTAGGTGGCGGCCTAGGCATTGATTACCAAGGTGAGACACCGCCAAGCGCGCAAGCCTACGTCGACAATTTGCTCGACACTCTTGCTCAAAAGAACATCTCTCTACCCATCGCGATCGAGCCTGGGCGCTATATTGCGGGTAATGCCGGCGTGTTATTGAGTCGAGTCGAGTATCTTAAACACACTGATGCAAAGAATTTTGTCGTTGTCGATGCTGGCATGAACGACTTGCTTCGACCGTCTCTGTATCAGGCATTTCACGAAATTGTTAATGTCAAAGAAAACTCTGATCAGCCTAGCGCACTGTATGACGTGGTTGGCCCAGTTTGTGAGTCTGCAGACGTACTAGGCTACGATCGAAATCTAAAGATAGAAGCAGACGATCTAATTGCGGTGAAATCAGCGGGGGCCTATTGCTTTGTTATGGCTTCCAATTACAACGCTAGACCTCGGCCGCCTGAAGTTATGGTGGATCACGATGAAATACATATCGTTCGGCAGCGAGAGAGCATTGAAGACCTAACTCGCACAGAAAAAATAATAGGAACCTCTGATTAAGCCTAATCGATCGCTGGCTTTCAAGCGGGTTCACAGTCAAGCCATTGTTTTGCAGACATGACAAGTTACGCCAAGAAACAGTAACGCAGAGTGCGTATCCGCTTAAAAGCCCCCGCATGCTAAAGCGCAGCGGTTGAAGCACACATCTACGTTTTTAGCCGTTATCACTACCACAAAGCGGCCATTAGCCTCTAACAGCGCCTAGTAGCTGAACGCCTCAAGCCTTACCGAGACCATTTATACTTAATCAGAGGTTCCTTAATTAAATGACCAATCCTTTACTCAACTTCAAGCAAACGCCACATTTTGAGACCATCGAAGCCAAACATGTTATTCCCGCACTAGAAACGATACTCCAAGAGTCACGCGCTAACATTGCTGAGCTACAAAAAATACCCTGCCCTGATTGGCAGAATTTCACCTATAAGATGGAGTGCATAGATGAACGACTGAGCCGAGTATGGTCACCCGTTTCTCATTTAAATTCGGTTTGCGATAGCGAGGAACTGCGCGCTGCCTACCAGTCCGGTATAGATCTTTTAACCGCCTACCACTCCGAAGTAGGTCAGAACAAGGCGTTGTTTGCGCAATACACTAAAATGCGACAGAGCGAGCAGTGGCCAACCTTGACTAAGGCGCAGAAAAAACTAATCGAGAACAGCCTGCTTGATTTCAAATTAAGCGGCGCTGAATTAAGTCACGACGAGCAAACAAGGCTTACCGAAATCGATCAGAAACTATCTCAATTGAGCAATAAGTTTGAGCGTAATTTGTTAGACGCGACTCAAGCCTGGAACCTACTAATCAGCGACCAGAGCCGATTGAAAGGCTTGCCGCAAAGTGCTTTAGATATGGCTCAACAATCGGCGGCTTCGGAGGACCAACAAGGTTGGTTATTCAGCCTGCAAATACCCTCTTATTTAGCAGTAATGCAACATGCACAAGACCAGCAACTTCGTCAGGAACTGTATCAAGCTTATACTCAACGTGCCAGCGAGCTAACAGACGATGGTCGTTTTGACAATGCGCCACTCATTGATTCCATTTTGGAACTCAAACATGCCAGAGCGAAGCTGCTCGGCTTTACCGATTTTGCGCAATACTCATTGATAAAAAAGATGGCAAGCTCTAGTGAAGCGGTGGTCGACTTTTTAACAGAATTGGCTCAACACGCCAAGCCTACGGCTGTTCAAGAATTAGCAGACCTCAAACAATTTGCAGCACAGCATTATCAGCAAGCCGATCTAAAACCTTGGGACATTAGCTATTACTCCGAACGCTTACGCGAACATCAATACGCATTTAACGACGAAGAAATAAGACCCTATTTCGCAGCCAAGCAAGTATTTGACGGCATGTTCGAAGTTGCCAAAAGTTTATTTGGAACTCAATCCCAAA
>CAWUWF010000145.1:0-17302 GCA_963925935.1 uncultured Arenicella sp.
ACGTCGTAGAGCTCCATAATACTGTCTAACTCTAGAGTAACCACGGTAGCACCCTGATGCGGAACGTGGCGTACTAGGCGCATTGCAACTAGGCGCCTAATTGCTTCTCGTAATGGCCCGCGACTGACGTTGAATTGCTCTGCTAAACGCGGCTCATTTAACTTTTCGCCGGCCGGTATTTGACCGCTAATTATCGCTTCGCGCAGGGCCGTGGTGGTTTGCCCACTGAGGGTTTTGTCCTCGTGTTCCATTTGAATATCTGTCTGATCGAGATGCATAGTCAAAGGCGATGAGCTGAGTTGTTATTCTAGGTTCAAACGTCTAGTGTTAGCTGTTGGCTTGAATCTCTCAATGAGCCGAAGCGCTCACTGGGTGGACGTTCCGATTAAAAGCCACCTAGAAGCTGATTTTGTGGGTCACGGATGATGCGCTATTAAGGCTCTATTGTCAACAATCAGTCGCGCAATCGCCAGTATTTAGGCTATTAATCACAAAATTGACTGAATGTGTATACAAAAAAACAATACCTGGTCTCAGTGCTTTGTTTGCAATGCTCAGACCTTATTGACTTGCTTGTTGTGAACAAGTATCATTTCCTGCGCAATAATTTACTTATCTTTTAAGAGCACCCTATGGCCGAATACAAAGCACCTATAGAAGAAGTTTCTTTTATCCTTAATGAATTGCTAGATATTTCTCAGCTAAATGCTATTCCTTATTTTGAGGAAGCAAGCTCTGAGCTAGTTGAAGCAGTAATCGAGGAGGCGGGCAAGTTTGCTGCAGAGGTTTTTGCGCCGCTTAATCGCATTGGAGACCTAAAGGGCAGCAAGGCAGTTGATGGTGTAGTGACTACTCCCAATGGGTTTAAAGAAGCCTATCAATTGTTTGTTGATAATGGCTGGATGAGTTTAGCGCAAAGCCCCGATTACGGCGGTCAAGGCTTGCCTTTTACGGTTCACATGGTTGCTAGCGAGTTCTGGAATAGCGCCAATATGGGCTTGGCTTTGTGCCCATTGCTGTCGGCAGGCGCGATTGACGTTTTCATGGCGCATGCGAGCGACCAACTAAAAGATACCTACTTAGAAAAACTGATTTCTGGTGAGTGGACCGGCACCATGAACCTGACTGAATCGCACGCTGGATCAGATCTATCCAACTTGAAGACCAAAGCCACGCCGCACTCTGATTCTCAATATGGTGAGCACTATCGAATTAAGGGTCAGAAGATATACATAACGTGGGGTGAACACGATATCGCAGAGAATATTGTGCATATCGTACTCGCTCCGCTAGCGGACGCACCTGCCGGTGTAAAGGGCTTGTCGCTGTTTGCGGTGCCTAAATACATGGTCAACGAAGATGGTAGTTTAGGTGAACGCAATGATGTCAAAGTCGTTTCGACTGAACATAAGTTAGGTATCAACGCCAGTCCTACTTGCGTAATGGCTTTTGGCGAAGAAGAAGGTGCGATTGGACATATCATTGGCCAGCCAGGGCAGGGCTTAGCGTGCATGTTTACATTGATGAATCACGCTCGCCTGGAAGTAGGCTTAGAAGGCGCAGCGCTTTCGGAGCGTTCTTACCAAGATGCGCTGGACTATGCTAGGCAGCGAGTTCAAGGTCGTCATCCAGAGACTGGCGAGCCCGCATTAATTATTGAACACGCCGATGTACAGCGTATGCTGATGCAAATGAAATCGACGGTGGATGCCATGCGCGGTCTTTGCTATGACGCGGCCTTATCTCATGACCTGCGTCACCATGCTAATACTGAAGATGAGCGTCGTTATCACAGCAAGCGCTTCGCACTTCTTACACCAGTAACCAAAGCTTGGTGTACCGAATTAGTCAACGAAGTTACCTCCTTGGGTATTCAGGTTCATGGTGGAATGGGTTTTATCGAAGAAACCGGCGTAGCGCAGCATTATCGTGATGCTCGCATAACGGCAATCTACGAAGGAACCAGTGCCATTCAGGCAAACGACTTGGTTGGTCGTAAACTGCTGCGTGATAGTGGCGCAGGGTTTAATGCCTTGATAGCTGAGATGGATGACACTGTTAGCTCGGTAAATGGCGTTGTTGAACTGACTGAAATGGCTGCACGCTTCTCTCAGGCTAAAGATCAACTGCAATCAACGGCGCAGTTTATTCTTGAGAGTTCGGCAAGCAGTAGCGCAAAGTTCGAAGGCGCAATCTCTTTCAACTTCATGATGCAAATGGGCTTCGTGACAGGTGCCTGGTATCACTTGCGTAGCGCCAAAATTGCTGGCGAAAAGCAAGCCAGTGCTACCGGCGATGCGGCGTTTTATACCCGCAAACACGTGGCTGCTGAATTTTACATGGCTCAAATGCTACCTCGTGCTGCCGCTTATGGTCAGACGGTTATTCAAGGTGCACAAATAGGGACTCAGCTGGACTCGTCTTCGTTCGCCGCGTAATTGATTAGATAAGCAACAGAGCAATCGAAATAAATTGATGGCAACTTTATCTGTAAGTAATCATTCCGAGGGTCGATTGACTCAGGCTGAGCGGACTGAAATATCCGATCAGCGCATGTTCGATGCTACCGTGCAACTGGTGCTAGAGCATGGCCCCGCAGGTACCAGCCTAAAAGAAGTCGGCGTGCTCGCAGGTTATAGCCGCGGTTTGGCTAGTCACCGCTTCGGTTGTAAAGACAAGTTGTTTAGCTTCGCTTTACGCCGTCTCGGTGAGTTGTGGCTAGAACAGTTGAAATCGGTAACCCAAGGCTTGGTGGGTCTAAACGCGGTAGAGAAAGCGTTAGATCAGCATTATCAATATTGCGTGGATGCCCCTGACTATGTGCGCACATTTTATTCTCTGTGGTTTGAGTCGGTAAATACTGACTCTGAGTTGAGCGACTCGATTAAGGGCATTCATCATCGTCGTCATCAAGATACTGTCGCCTGGATCAATAATGATTCGAGTATCGACGTGACAGTTAAGGCCCAAGCTGATTCGATCGCTGCGCAATTCAGCGCTAGCGTAGTAGGTATTGTTTACTACTGGTTAAACAACCCTGAGAACTTAGCTGAAACCAGAAGACTGCATCAAGGTTTGAAACACACTATGACCTGTCTACTCACGCCGAGTTCGTGAAAGACTTGAGCTCTAATGAAATTGGTAAAACCAATTAGGATATTTCCATGACGACTAAATCATCTAAACAAGTTACTGAACCGATTGCAGCGGTTGCTGATACTACGCAAGTGACCCCATTACGCTTCGTGACCGCCGCTAGCCTATTTGATGGCCACGACGCGTCTATTAATATCATGCGTCGAATATTGCAGTCACTGGGTGTTGAAGTAATCCACTTGGCGCATAATCGCTCGGTTGCCGAAGTTGTGCAAGCGGCACTGCAAGAGGATGTACAAGGTATTGCGATCAGTTCATACCAAGGTGGGCACGTAGAGTATTTCAAATACATTATCGACATGCTTAAAGAGCATGGCGCTGAACATATTCAGGTGTTTGGTGGTGGTGGTGGTGTAATTGTACCCGACGAAATCGCTGAGTTACACGATTACGGGGTAGCTCGCGTTTACTCACCACATGATGGTATGGAGCTAGGATTAGTCGGCATGATCCAAGATATGATTGATCGCTGTCATGCAGTGTCATCGCCTGAATTCAAAATGACCAACCTGCAGGCCGACTCACGTGACATGCAGCTACTATCGCAAATGATTACGGCTATTGAATGCAATGAGCTTAGCAAAGAACAATTAGCCAGCCTCAAACTGGCAGTAGACAAGACGACTCCGGTTTTGGGTATTACGGGTACTGGCGGCGCGGGCAAGTCCTCACTAACCGATGAAGTAATACGTCGGTTTAGATTGGATAGCGCAGATCAAGTACGCATTGCGGTATTGGCTATTGACCCTACCAGACGCAAAACCGGCGGGGCGCTGCTCGGTGATCGAATTCGGATGAACTCGATCTATCAAGAAAATATTTTTATGCGCTCGATTGCAACCCGAGGCTCGGTGGGTGAAGTGCCAGATTATCTGGTTGAAATTATTGCTGCGGTGCGACATTTTGATTTCGACCTAGTGATTGTTGAAACCCCGGGGATTGGTCAGGGCGATGCTGGAATTGTGCCGTTTGTTGATGCGTCGATGTACGTGATGACACCTGAGTTTGGTGCCCAAAGTCAGCTTGAAAAGATCGACATGCTTGACTTTGCAGACTTAGTTATCATCAATAAGTTCGATCGCAAAGGCGCAGAAGATGCACTGCGTGATGTTGCCAAGCAGGTGCAACGCAATCGCAATGCCTGGAATACCGACCCGAGTAAACTACCCGTGTTTGGTTCAATCGCCTCACGCTTTGGTGATGATGGGGTAACCGCTGCCTATCACGGGCTATTAGCCGTATTAAGGGAAAAAGGCTTACGGGAATGGGAATCAACACTGCCCTTTATTGATAACCGTGTGCCTTCGGTGCGATCAGTTATTGTGCCGACCTCGCGCCAGCGTTATTTGGCTGAAATTTCAGAAGGGGTCCGAAGCTATCATGCCGATTCAAAGGCCCAAGCTAAGTTTGCGCGCGAGCGTCAGCAATTACAGGAATCCCAGCGAATGCTGGGCGCCAGAAGCCCAGAATTGACGGCGTTAATTGAGCAGCGTGAAGATAAGCTGACTAATGAGAGTAAGCGCTTATTGGACAATTGGGCGGACCTTAGAGCCGGTTATCAGGGTGAAGAAAAGATAGACGTGCTGGCAAACGGTAAAGAGATTAAAACTCGATTAGTGACTGAAAGTCTGTCGGGCACATTGGTGCCGCGTGTTGCATTGCCAAAATTTGAAGATCATGGTGAATTGCTGAATTGGATGAAGCGCGAGAACGTACCAGGCGTGTTTCCCTACACAGCAGGGGTGTTTCCGTTCAAGCGAGAAGGCGAAGATCCAGCTCGTATGTTCGCAGGTGAGGGAGACCCCGCGCGAACTAATCGACGCTTCAAACGCTTATCTGAACACGCTCCGGCCAATCGATTATCGACCGCGTTTGATTCGGTTACATTGTATGGCTTTGACCCGGCTACGCGGCCCGATATTTATGGAAAAATTGGTAACTCCGGAGTATCGGTTGCTACTTTAGATGACATGAAGCAATTATTCGATGGCTTCGATTTATGCTCGCCGACCACCTCAGTTTCAATGACGATCAATGGGCCTGCGCCAACTATTTTGGCAATGTTTTTGAACACGGCGATCGACCAACAAGTTGATAAGTTTGCTAGCGAACACGATCGTCAACCTTATCCCGCAGAGTATTTAGAGCTAAAGTCTAATGCGCTTAAAGCGGTTCGTGGAACCGTACAGGCTGACATTTTAAAAGAAGATCAAGGCCAAAACACCTGCATTTTTTCAACTGAATTCAGTTTGCGTATGATGGGTGATATTCAGCAATACTTTATAGAGAATGAAGTTCGCAATTTCTATTCTGTGTCTATTTCTGGATACCATATCGCAGAGGCCGGCGCCAACCCAATATCACAATTGGCGTTTACCTTAGCGAACGGTTTTACTTTTGTTGAAACCTATCTTGCACGTGGTATGAATATTGATGATTTTGCGCCAAACCTGTCGTTCTTTTTCTCCAATGGCATGGACCCGGAATACACCGTAATTGGTCGAGTCGCTAGACGTATTTGGGCGGTCGCTATGCGCGAGAAGTATGGTGCGAATTCGCGAAGCCAAAAACTTAAATATCATATTCAGACCTCTGGACGATCTCTACATGCCCAAGAGATGCAATTCAATGACATACGTACGACCTTGCAAGCCTTGCTAGCGATCAATGATAACTGTAATAGTCTGCATACCAATGCTTACGACGAAGCGATTACCACGCCGACTGAAGAGTCGGTGCGCAGGGCATTAGCAATTCAGTTGATTATCAATCGTGAAATCGGTTTGGCTAAGAATGAAAATCCGAGCCAAGGTTCGTTTATTGTTGATGAGTTGACTGACTTAGTTGAAGAGGCTGTATTGGAAGAATTTGAACGAATTTCGGATCGTGGCGGTGTGCTAGGAGCCATGGAAACCGGCTATCAGCGTGGGCGGATCCAAGAAGAGTCGATGAAATACGAAATTAAAAAACATGATGGCAGCTTGCCGTTGATCGGCGTAAATACCTTCTTGTCGGATGCCGATGAAGAAGAATTCACAATTGAATTAGCTCGATCTACTGATGCAGAGAAAAAGAGCCAGATTGCTCGTTTGGAAGTATTTAAGGCTAAGCATGCGGCTCATTCTGAAGAAGTTTTAGATGAAATAAAGACGACGATCATCGAGGGTGAAAATGGTTTCGCAGCATTGATGGACGCAGTTCGGCATTGCAGTCTAGGTGAAATTACCGATGCATTTTTCGAGGTGGGTGGACAATACCGCCGTTCTACCTAATGACAACCTCTAACGACCCTTTGGCAAAAGGCATAGACATAAAGCCTGGACAGACTGAGGCTAAGCTGGAATGGCCGATTCCGGTTCTCAAAGAGAACCAACATTATTATATGGAGAACGGATTCATGGTGTTTACCCCGGCCTACCATAGTGCTCGCGGGCAGTGCTGTGGTAACGCTTGCCGGCACTGTCCTTTTGATTACGTTAACGTGCGTTCTTCTTAATCCGCTCTCGTCGCCGGCTCCTCTTTATCGCTGGGCCGCGGGCGCTCACTCTTCTAATATTGTTTTTGTTAAGTTAGTTCCCGTTCATGAGATTAAACTTTTGATGAAAGTGATTTGTTTAGTTCCGAGCCTTACTGAGACCCTGATTGACTGTGGGGTAGAGGTGGTTGGCCGAACTCGGTTTTGTGTTCACCCAAAAGATAAAGTTCGCAGTATTGCTAAAGTTGGTGGCACCAAGGGTGTCGATTGGCAAAAAGTAGCTGAATTAAATGCTGATCTGGTGATTTTTGATCGCGAAGAGAATTTGAAGGCAATGTCCGACGAATGTCCTCTGCCTTGGCATGCGACCCACATAACATCAACTAAGACTATTGCCGCTGAGTTGGATAAATTGGCTATAAGCGTTAAGTCAGATCAATTGTCCCAACTGGCGGGGCAGTGGCGAGCCATCGATGCTAAAGCGAGCTTGAATACGATGGATTTTTCCGATGTGCCAGGACAAATTGAGTTACTCGCAAACACCAAGAAAAGCTACCAAAGAGTTGAGTACGTTATCTGGCGCAAGCCTTGGATGGCGGTAAATCGGAACACCTTTGTCGGCTCTATGCTGATCAAGCTAGGCTTTGGCGACTATCTTAATCATCACCAAGACTCTTACCCAGTTCTTAATGATGATCAAATGGCGGATCCAGATACGTTCTACCTTTTTTCTTCCGAGCCATTTCCATTTGCCAAACATCGCGATAGCCTAGTTGCCGCAGGGTTTAATGGTGCGATCGTTGATGGTGAAGTATATTCATGGTTTGGTACTCGCAGCTATCGAGCGCTGGCAAAATATCTAGATTAGCCAGGCGCTGATTTAGACCAAATACAAGACTAACTAATTATGCTTATGAAAATTTCAACGCCCGACATCTGTGATCAATACGAAAACAACACTGCAGTTGATCTGCGCGTGCTCGATGGTATTTTTAGAAATTACGGGGGCAAAGCTAATTTCCATGGTCAAGCTGTGACCATTAAGTGTTTTGAAGATAACTCTGTGGTCAAAAAACTAGTGGATACGCAAGGCCACGGTAGAGTGATCGTAATGGATGGTGGCGGTTCTTTAAGGCGTGCAATATTAGGCGATATGCTGGCAGAGAATGCGGCTAGCAATGGCTGGGCAGGTCTAGTCATTAATGGCTGTATTCGCGATTGTGTTGAAATTGCTGCAACCGACATTGGTGTAAAAGCGATTAATACTCACCCTATGAAAACGCAAAAACGCGGCCTCGGTGATTTAGACATTCCGGTCAGCTTTGCTGGGCAGACTATTAGACCTGGTGATTGGGTCTATGCAGATCTGAATGGCGTTGTGGTGAGTTCTGTTGAGTTGGCTTTAGCTTAACTAGTGAGGTTGCTAAGTTAGCAATCCAATATGACTAAGGTCTCGCGGCGACGTTTACTGGGCGATTCTAATGCATATAGTGCTCCCTCAAGAGCTACAAACACCAGACTGTAGTGACAGCCTTTAAAAACCGCTCAGGATCGGCTTGAGAGGGCTTCGTATATGCCCAGAAATCGGCTAAAATGCAGCGCGTCAGATAAATCCCACATTCACATAGGTTCAATAGTGACCAAATATAAAATAGCAATTCTTCCCGGCGACGGTATCGGCCCTGAAATCATGGTCGAAGGTATCAAAGTCTTGAAGGTAATCGAGGCGCGCAATGATGTGCAGTTCGACCTTATCGAAGCACCTTTTGGTGCAGGCGCTTGGTTTACCCACGGCAGTTCGTTCCCACAAGAAACTAAGGATTTAGTCGACAGTGCCGACGCGGTTGTTAAAGGCCCAATTGGTTTGGGGCATGAAGAATCAAAACAGATTCCTATTGATGAACAGCCTGAGCGCGGAGCTTTATTGCCCCTACGTCGCCGTTTAAATACCTTTGCGAACTATCGCCCTGTGTACCTGCCCAAATCTTTGGCTCATTTTTCGCCCTTGAAAGCGCAGGTGATTGGTGATGGTATCGATATAATTATGGTGCGAGAGCTTGTCGGCGGCCTCTATTTCGGTGACAAAGAAGTTGGTGTCAACGATCAGGGTAAACGGTATGTCAAAGAGACGCTTGAATATGACGAAGATCAGATCAAAGATATTCTGCATGTTGCTTTAAAGCTATCTCAGGAACGTAAAAAAATTCTGCACAATATTCATAAAAGTAATGTTTTAAAGTCCAGTGTGCTTTGGAACGAAGTACTTGAAGAGTTGGCTCCACAATATCCAGATGTTGAGATTAAGAATATCTTGGTAGACGCCGCAGCAACGGCTTTGTGTTTGAACCCCGTGCAGTTTGACGTGATGGTGATGGAGAACATGTTCGGTGATATTTTGAGTGACCAAGGTGGCGGTATTTTAGGCTCGTTAGGCCTTATGCCATCGGCTTGTCTAGGGCCAAACGGCAAGGCGTATTACGAGCCTTCACATGGTTCTGCACCAGACATCGCGGGTAAATTAGTTGCTAATCCTTATTCGATGATTGGCTCGATGGCGATGATGCTGGAATACAGTTTTGGCATGGTTGACGAAGCGCGTAATGTTTGGGATGCCATGCAAAGCGTATTCGCTGACGGCTATTCAACTTCTGATCTTTCTAAGCCTGGTAGTGGTGTTGAGCTGCTGCCGACGAATGAATTCGGCGACAAAGTGGTTGAACATCTGCTGGCTAAAGGAAAATAAAACAAGATACCGATCAACGTGATATTGATTGTACGAAAAAGGCTCGCACAGTAGTTGCGGGCCTTTTTTTGCCTGTCGTTTCACATGCCAGTCTTTTTATATTAAATCATAAGGTTATGACAACAAAAACTGACTCATGAAACTAGATGTTTAACAAATTGATGCCTTTACCGCTAATGTTTTTGAGGGTAATCCTGCGGCGGTGATCGCGTTGACTGAATGGCTAGACGATAGCTTGATGCAGTCTATTGCGGCTGAAAACAACTTGGCCGAAACAGCATTCTTCGTTAAAGAAGAGGCCAGGTTGATGTCTGTCTAAACAATGAAGATTACTTGGTGGTACTCGATACCGAACAAGAGTTGTTGAACTTACAGCCCGATTTTTCGCCCCAAATGTTGGCGTTAATGAAGACCCCGTCACGGGCTCTGCTTTTACAAAGCTTATTCCGTACTGGGCACAGCGGCTGGGCAAAAATGTGCTTAAGGCTAAGCAAGTATCTCAACGAGGAGGCGAAGTGTTCTGCCAGTTGCGTGGCGACCGAGTGCTTATTTCCCGCTCTGCGATCAGTTATTTGCAGGGTTCTATTGAGATATAGATGGCTACCGTTATAGTCATTTCGGGTTTTAAACTTCGGGTCAATCTAAGCTCCCTTCAATAGTTGCCGGACTAGCTGACCTTTTCGCTACAATCAATACCCAAGGCCTTTATGCATTACTGAAAGTAAGGGCTTTGGCGTGTTCGCTTATGAGAATTGAAATAATTGAATCCAAAACTAAACTAATTGCATCTAAGTCTATGCAAATGCCATTTGTGGCGCTATTCCGATTAACTGGAGACAGATGAAATGAAAAATCTAATTGTTGCTGTATCTTTCGCGACCTTTAGTCTTGGCCTGCCATACGCCATGGCGCAGCAATCAGTAGAGCAAGATAACGCTGTTGTCGAAACGGTCATTATTACTACTAGCGGAAATGAAGGCGAAAAAGCCGAGTTCGGCAAACGTCGAATCGTTATTGATATTGATACTAACGAGGCTCGCGATGCAGAAGATGAGCTTCGCGAAGCGATTAGTACGGTGCGCAATCTACTGGGTGACGAGATTGGCACTGAGTTAGAAACCGAAATTGCTAACCTCAGTGATGAGGATCGAGACAAAGTTCGGCTAAGACTTAAAAAGGTATTCGGCGGTAGCGGCCTTAGTGTCGGTGGTGCGGACGGCATTCATTTCGGTGATGGCGGCGGCGGTATCGGGTTTAGCGAATTACTTATTGCGATGACTGCCATTGTGTTTACTCTTGGCCTACCCGTTATCATCTTAGTATTGGTGCTGGTTTTTAGTAATCGCAAACGTAAACAGAAGATGGCTGTTATCAGTAGTTACTTAGAAGCCAATCAACCAGTTCCAGAGTTTGTGATGGCCGAATTTGGTGGCAATTCTGCAGCCACCTCAAGCTTTAGCAGCGGCCTGACCTTCTTGTTTGTCGGTATAGCGATATTTATTTTCTTAGGACTGCAGGAGGGCTTGGAGGCCGGTGCAATGGGCTTGATCCCGATCGGCATTGGTATTGCGCGATTGGTGAGTTGGAAATACGATACTGATCAAAAAAACAGCTCGGACGACGATTAGACTGCGACAAATAGGGGCGTCTTCAGTATTGAGATGCCCTATAGCTATTTAAAGTGAACCAGTATTCTGAGACAGCTCTGATCAATCTTGCGGTAAGCAATAATGATCAGAATGCATTTGGCGAGTTAGTGAAACGCAATCAAACAAGCGTGCGTCACTCACTGCGCCAACTAAGTAACTGGAACGAGGCTTTGGCCGATGATCTAGCCCAAGAGACGTTTATTCAGGCTTATAAGGGTTTGCACCGGTTTAATCAAAAGTCGAAGTTCTCCAGTTGGTTGTATCGAATTGCCTATAATCAATTTTTACAGCATTGCCGCAGTAATCAAGCTCAAAAGAATTATGCCGAGTTTGAAGAAGTTGAAGACTTGGGGCAGATTCATGGCGAGACAGAATCAGCGCACAGTAGCAGCCAAACATCTGGTAATAGACTTGCTAGCAACCAGCTGCAGACACAATTAGCGAACTTACTAGACCAACTAGAGCCGGAGCGGCGCTCCGTGCTACACTTGCTATTGCATCGTCAGTGCACTCAGCAAGAAATTGCAACGATTATGACCTTACCGTTGGGGACCGTAAAAAGTCATATTACCCGCGGCAGAGCAATATTGCAGAAACAACTGGCGCATTGGCAGGATTAACAATATGACAACGAATACTCTTAATAACGCAGCAATGAATCGCTCAGGCTCGGACAGTTTGCTTGATCAACTATTCGCGTCAGCCCGATCAGACAGCACTCATGACTTGGGCTTGGACGACGATAACTTCACTAAATTGGTGATCAATAGTTTGCCCGCCAAGCCTTCGCGCGTGCGGGCTAAGCGATACTATCCTGACTTGATAGGCTTAGTGCTGGGCTTAGTGGCGACGCTGCTGGTGATTAATCCAACTCAAATTATTAATGGCGCATTATCATTATTACCCAGTAATATTTCGATCTCATTAACGTCAATGCTGATGGCGTCACTTGGGTTCAGCTGCTTGGCATACATCGCTTGGTGGAGTGTCGAACGTAGCCAATCACGCTGGTAGCCTGCTTTTCATAACATAAGCTCAGGCGGCTCGTTTCAACAAGCTCAGGGCTGTTTATTTCAAGACGCTCAGGGCTGTTTATTTCAAGACGCTCAGGGCTTTTTATTTCAACAAGCTCAGGGCTGTTCTAGGCGAGTATTTGATTAATTTTGTGCGGTGTCGAAAATGGATTTCGCCGCTTGCCACAAGCCATCTTTCCCACTAGATCGTTGATATCAGTGTTCTCAGGCTGCACACGTCTATGGTTATAGGTTAATTGCTTAGACATGCTGTGCCTTTCTCAGGTACATTTCATCTTCAAAATAATCATCTGAACCAAGGGGTCCGTTTATGCTAGGTCAACTTTCCAAACTACTCATTATTAGTTTTTTAGTCTGTAGCGCATTTTTCACTGCACAGGCTAAAGATGCCCCCAAGCCAATCCTGAGTGATTTTCAGATCAAGCAGCTAGGCTATGAAGAGGCGTCTAATTTACCATCTGAATTGGCAGGGTACCGACCGCTAAAGCGCGTTCTATTGAATTTTGTTGGTGCCGATGAAATCAAAACTTTGCAGTCGATCGCACCTGATGTTGAGTTTGTTTCAGTTGAGGCTATGGCTGAGTTGGGCACCCAAATATCGGGTGGTTTTGATGCCATTATGCTTAGTTGTGGCGCGCCAGTCTCGCTTAAGTACGTAACTGACGTAGCTTGGGTGCACAGCTTTGCTGCGGGCGTTGAAGAATGTTTATCACATCCTAGTTTGTTGCCGTTAAAGGGCGATTATATCTTAACCAATGGTCGTGGTACTGCCGCAGCAACCATTGCTGAGCACGTTATTGGCATGACCATGTCATTTTCCCGAGGCTTACACATATTTCGAGACTCTCAGGACAACGCCTCTTGGGATAGGCAGTTAATTTACGGGAATAACATAACCACGACAATTAGTGGTCAAACCATGCTGATTTTAGGTTTGGGTTCGATTGGAAAAGAGGTGGCGCAGCGTGCAAAAGCGCTTGGCATGACCGTTACTGCCACTCGAAATAGCAGTCGTGAGGGCCCTGCTTACGTAGATTATGTTGGTTTGTCAGATGAAACACTCACCCTGGCGAAAGCGGCTGATGTTGTGGTGAATACACTGCCTGTTACCGCATCAACCATAGGCTTGTTAGACGACAAGTTTTTCAAAGCGATGAAGAATTCAGCATTACTGGTTTCAGTTGGTCGTGGCGCGACCACTAATACGGATGACTTGCTGGTAGCTCTGCAAGCGGGTGAATTGCGCGGTGCGGCCTTAGACGTGACCGATCCTGAACCACTGCCAAGCGATCACCCTTTGTGGCAGCAAAAAAACGTTATCATCACTCCACATATCGCGGGCACTGGCAGTGGCTCCGTCGGTCGAGCATTCAGCTTAATGCTAGAGAACGTACGCCGCTATCAAACCGATAAACCGTTACTTAATACAGTTAATAAAAAAGCTGGGTATTAGTTCATATTCCAGGCGCTTCTGGTTTAATTTAAGCGCTTGAGAAACTGATGGATATCGTTAGCGGTTGTTGGTGCCGCTTCAATCATAGGTAGGTGGCCTACCTCGGGATAAACGATCAGTTGGCTGTTAGGTAATACGTTATGAAATAGGGTGCCAGAGCTAAGTGGAATCAGCTGATCCTTTGCTCCCCAAATAAGTAAAGTTGCTTGATTCAATGCCGCAATATTGTCCCATGGCGATTGATCCCATTGCACCATCGCTAATTCAGTCAATGCTTGTCTATTGCCAGGCAGGCGCAGTAACTCCCAATATTGATCGACCATCGCTTCGCTTACTATTGCATTATCAGCAACGGTATCGCTAAGTGATTTTTTGACCAGTGTCCGCGGGGTTATTTTCTTGGCGATAAGGCGTCCGGTCGAGCTACGCATTAATCGAAAGCCGATGTTTGATTTGCTGGCTACTTTTATTGGTGCGCCAGACGGGTCAAGCAAGACTAATGAATTCACCCTGTCTGGATGCCTGAGGGCTGTTCGCCATGCGATACCGCCGCCGAGTGAGTTGCCTATTAGAGATGCGGAGTCGATATCTAAATGGTCCATCAATAGCTTGACTGATTCGACCATTGCCCTTCGGCTGTAGTCGGCCTGAGGGTGGGCACTGCTAAATCCGTGACCCGGTAAGTCTAGGGAAATAAGCCGATAGTCGTTTTTCAGATAAGGGGTTATAGCATCCCACGTTAATAAGGAGTCGCTGGTGCCATGTATTAATACAATTACCTGCGACTGACTATTTCCAAAGTCACGATAATGGATTTTTACACCATTACCTAGCTCGACAAATTGTGAATCTGAGTGGCTGTATTTAGTATGCATTTCTTGCCAGTCAGTGTCTGGAGTCCAAAGAGTCATTAGCGTTACACCTAGCAGGATAATTAGTCCCGTGACAATTTTAAACAATGACTTAGTTCGCATGATATTTTCGATTAGATTGCCAATTGATGGTAACAAATAGGGTTGCGCAACTTATTGTTTCAGAGCGAGTAGATAGAAACAATAAATACTCATCATAAAGACAATAAATGCATATCGTATGTCAAGATATTGTGCCTTGTGAACGCTTCTATTATCCTAGCTTGGTTGTAATAACCAAAAATGAGACTAGATTAATTCGATCTATCTTAGGATGGTTGTGCTGGATAAGCCATCTGATTTACTTGAACATTTAATAATAAATAATATATATAGAGGAGCACTATGCTTGGACTAATGATGGATGAACAGTTAACGATTACTTCGTTAATGGCGCATGCTAAATCAATTTATTCCGATTCGGACATTGTATCGATCACCCATGATCATGACCGCTTTCGTTACACCTTTGGTGACTGTTTTGATCGTGCCGCCCAATTAGCCAATGCGATGCAGAAGCTGGGTGTGGCTGAGGGTGATATGTTGGGCACACTTGCCTGGAATGACCATCGTCACATGGAAGTTTATTACGCTGCATGTTGTGCTGGTAATGTTTGTCACACAATTAATCCGAGGTTGTTTCCTGAGCAACTCACCTACATTATTAATCATGCGCAAGACAAGTGGATTTTTGTTGATCCCATGTTCGTGCCTTTGTTAGAGAGCCTTGCTGATCAAATTCCCGAGGTGGCTGGCTTTATCATTCTTAGTAGTAAAGAGGCGATGCCTGATACGCGATTGCCAAATGTTTATTGTTACGAAGAGCTAATTGCTAATGAGAATACTCAATTTGATTGGCCTAAGCTAGACGAGAACACCGCCTGTTCATTGTGCTATACGTCTGGCACCACCGGTAATCCGAAAGGAGTATTGTACTCGCATCGGGCATTAGTGCTGCAGTGCTACGCAGCCTGTTTAGGTGGTGCAATGGCTTATACCAACCAAGACACGGTGCTACCGATAGTACCCATGTTTCACGTAAACGCCTGGAATGTGCCATATTCAGCGGCACTGGCAGGTTTTAATATTGTGTTTCCGGGATCTAAGATGGGTGACGGCGAAACACTCCAAGCATTAATCGAAGAAGAGGGCGTGACGCGTTCGGCAGGCGTTCCTACTGTTTGGCTTTCCTTGCTTAATTACCTGAGAGAATCCGGCAAACGTATTGACTCTCTTAAATCTGTAGTGGTTGGCGGGTCGGCTTGCCCACTGAGTACTATGGAAGAGTTTGAGAATGAACATGGCGTCTATTCGCATGTGGGTTGGGGCATGACCGAGATGGCCCCCTTAGGCACCTACAACACGCTTAAGAAACCTCGTTCTGAATACACTGATGCGGAGTACGCGGTTATTCGTCTAAAAGCGGGCCGGCCAATTTTTGGCGTGCAAATGAAAATTATTGACGAGCAGGGCAATGATCTACCATGGGATGGTGTGGCATTTGGTGCATTGCTGGTAAAAGGGCCTTGGGTGGTTAAAAACTACTTCAAGGCAGAAGGCCAATTGCTTGACGACGATGGCTGGTTTGACACAGGTGACGTAGCGACAATAGACCCTGATGGTTACATGGCCATCACCGACCGAACTAAAGACGTGATTAAATCAGGTGGCGAATGGATATCGTCTATCGATCTTGAGAATTGCGCAATGGGACATGCAGAGGTGCTCGAAGCGGGGGTAATTGGTATTGCTCATCCGAAATGGGACGAACGGCCATTGCTGGTAGTCGTTAGAAAGCCAGGGTCAACCGTTAGCGGCGAGCAAATAATTGAGTATATGACTGGCAAAGTCGCTAAATGGTGGTTGCCAGACGAAGTCGCTTTTGTTGATGAACTGCCACACACTGCCACCGGCAAGATTCACAAAGTAGGTATGCGCGAGCAATTTGTCGATTATCAGTTTGCTAAATAACACGCCTAACCGCAAAATAATTCAACCTAGTGTTGTAAGAATATTAGAGGAAACCAAATTATGAATATAGCTAGCCAAAACTTAGATCTCGATACTAGCGAACAACTATTGAGCGTGTTCGATGCACAACGAGGCGCTTATCTTATCGACCCTGAGCCGGATTATAAACAGCGACTGAGTGATTTAAAAAACCTCAAACAATTGATTATCGACCATCAAGAAGCGATCATTGACGCAATCTCAGAGGATTATGGAAGTCGTTCTAGGCATCAGACTTTGTTCGCCGAGATCATACCTGTGCTGGATGACATTAGCAGTAATGCTAAACATCTAAGGAAATGGATGAGAGTGAAACGTCGCTCAGTCGATATGATGATGTTTCCTGGTGCTAAAAATCGACTCAAGCCTCAGCCGCTTGGCGTGGTTGGTTTGATCATTCCGTGGAACTTTCCGATCAATTTATGTTTTTCTCAAATATCCGTTGCGTTTGCAGCAGGTAACCGAGTTATGGCCAAGATGTCAGAGAATTCGGTGGCTTTGTCTCGTCTATTAATGAAGGTGTCGGGTGATTATTTTCCACCAGAGAAGTTGACCTTTTTTGAAGAAACGGGTGGCGTAGGAATCGAATTTTCGAAAATCCCATTCGATATGATTGTGTTCACTGGTTCTGGTCAAACCGGCCGTGCGGTGATGGCATCTGCCGCTCAAAATTTAACCCCTGTGGTGCTTGAATTGGGCGGCAAAGCGCCCGCTGTAATCGATCCAAATTACCCGCTTAAAAAGGCAGTTGAACGAATCATGTTCGTTAAACAGTTTAATAGCGGCCAAATTTGCACTAACGTTGATTATGTATTCGTGCATGAATCGCAGCGAGACGCGTTCATCGAAGAAGCCAAAGCCTATGTGGCCA
>CAWUWF010000146.1:0-6827 GCA_963925935.1 uncultured Arenicella sp.
TACGCGATGGCACCGTTAACACCCTTTCTCTTTAACGAAGTTTACGCGACTTTAACAGCTTGGGCCTCGAATAGCTTATTAGCTGTTAAAAAATCTAGTCGGATAATATCATTTAATCGCGCCCTAAATTTGACTGGAGCCTTGGCAACAGCAAACCAGCTTCAGATACAAATTAGAACGAGTGAATTTAAAGTCGCTGGCTAAGCCGTCCAAATTAAGGGGAAGTTCTCTTCGTTATTAGGCGGCTCGCCCGGCTGAACCGACACGTCTTTTTATTGCACTATGGGGCCGGCCCCAGCATGCGGGTGCAATACCACGTCGTCGCCTAACCTGCGCGTAGATATGGCTGCGCGGCGCTTTGTTTGTGAAGCGTTGCCCGGTGCCCAATGCAACATCCACGATTAAACAATGATGGCATCACCAGGGCTGACATCCCAGCCAATGATGTAGAAATGATCGCGATTCTCCTGAATGTCTGGTACCTTGGCACCAGATCCTTGTTGTTGCGACGTTACGTTTGGATTATTACTACTTTTTGAAAAAGCATCAGGTCGATAATAGCTTCCATCTAAACACGAACCTGCCACAAACTCCATCGCACTTTCAGCCAGCAAGGCGTGCGTAAGAGCCACCCAAATTGAGCATATTAACTTACCCATAAAGGGCCAATAAGTGAGGTTTTTCCGTCTACTCGACGCACGCTTTGAGTAAACAGTGCTCCTTCAGTCAAAATCATAACGGGCTGTGAACGATGGGGCCCAGACATTGGATAGCCCCCCATCAGCGCCCAGGTATAGCCTGAAACGACTGCGAATGCGTATTACCGACTATCCTCCGACTATAGTTGCATTCGAATCTGCCACAATCAGGCGACCACTCCAAATACACGACCTACCCCCGCCGTTAGCGCCATGGCAAGTGCGCCCCAAAATGTTACCCGTAATGCACCAATGCTCATGGCGGCGCCGCCAACTCGCGCGGCAAGGGCTCCGAGAATTGCTAGAAACACGAGAGAGGACCCAGCAACTACTGCGATTAATTGAGACCCGGGTACAGCCCATGCCACGAACAATGGAAGCGCAGCGCCAATTGTAAAGGTTGCCGCTGAGAAAAAAGCGGCTTGTGCCGGTTGTGCGCGGGCTCCTTGGGACAAGCCTATCTCGTCTCTAAGGTGTGCTCCGAGTGCGTCATGGTCCATCAGTTTTTCGGCAACTTGCTTTGCTAAAGCGGGTTCAAGCCCTCTACTCTCGTAAATCTGCGCAAGCTCATCTTGCTCAAACTCGTAATCGTCCTCAATTGACTGTTTTTCAAGTGCTATGTCAGCATTTTCAGCATCTGATTGTGAGCTTACAGACACATATTCGCCTGCAGCCATGGACATCGCACCGGCAACTAATCCAGCAACGCCTGCCAGAAGAATACTCTCTTGAGTCGCGCTAGCCGCGGCTACACCGACAATAAGACTGGCGGTTGATACTAGGCCGTCGTTTGCACCTAATACGGCTGCACGTAGCCAACCAGCGCGATGTGATCGGTGAACTTCATGGTGACTCATGTATTGCCTCGGTAGGTTTAGTGCCTATAAACTGCTTATTATTGAGCTTGCTGGCGCACACTCGAGAGTGAATGCGCTGAGGACAGTATACGTATTTCCCAACTGCCACGTCACATTACCCCGCGAAATAACCATCGCCTGCCGATACTTAGCCGTGGCCACAATTATCAAACCGATAAGTCAGTTTAACCAACGCCGGTGAAGGTGCTCAATGCGAAGTCTGGCCTTACTGCCTGATGCTGACTCGTGTTCATGAGTCGGCCTGGTCCTGAAAGTGAACACCGCCAATTGCTTTCTTTTAGCCCTCGACTATCTAATTCCTGTCGATACTGTTAATTTTACCGCAACACAACTCGCAGAGACCCAAGCAATAGCATGTTAAATGAACGTCAAAGAACCCTATTAGTATTAAACGGTATTGCTGTGCTTGGGGCGGGTATTTTTCTGGCTGGTTGGCTTTATTTCTTTATGTTGCTTGAGGGTGTTCGACTATTTCCCTTTATCGAATTGATTCAAGCCGATGTTCCCGGTGATCGACGTGCGTGGAACATGGCGCATCTGGAAGGCATCACCAACGGATTATTACTAATGACAACGGCAATGATCGCGCCTTACATTAGGCTCAATTTAAGACTCACTAAAGTCCTGTTTTGGACCTCGCTGATTTATGCCTGGATGTTTACCCTACCTGCAATAGCCAATGCCCTATTTGAAACGCGAGGCTTAGCCTATGGTGGCGGCCCGTTCGAGGGAGGTTTAGCGAATGACTTAATCTTTTTATCTGGTTGGCCGCCCTTCGTGTCTGTGCATATCGCCTTCGCACTATTAGCCTATGGTGTTTTGCAACATTATAAATCTCTGAAATAGGAACACAGCGCCATGCGGCCGAATAATCTAGAGAATCTAAACACCAAGGCTCAGGCAACCACCAGGCCACAATTGGTCGTCCGAAAAATAGCGTTTAATTTAAAGGACGGTATCAACCCAGTATGGAACCCTAAGCGACCTGAGTGGAGCCATATGGTAAACGGTGCGTCTTTGACCATGCCCTATCTAGAGCCGTTCATGATTCGCAGCATGAGTGAAGGCCTTAAACTTATCAGCGATGATCGGTTACGCGATGACGTTCGCAAGTTCAATGCACAGGAAGGCCAGCACTTTCAACACCATCGCAATTACAACGATATGTTAAAAGCTAAAGGTTACCCAGAGCTAGGCGAAGTCGAAGAGTTGATAGCCGCAGATTATGCGCGGTTTCAGAACAAGAGTTTGAAATGGAAACTTGCTTATGCAGCAGGCTTTGAAACCATGACCGTAGGCATCACTGAATGGCTAGTCAACGATCGACAGTTTCTATTTGGCGGAGCTGATCGAAACGTATCATCGTTTATTTTGTGGCATATGGTGGAAGAAACTGAACATAAAAATGTTGCCATCGACCTGTATAAGCACCTCTATGGGCAGAACTATTTTACTCGCATTAAAGGTGTTCTAATCGCAACACTGCATGTCGTTAAATATTCTCGATTGAGCTACATTCGCATGCTTAAGAATGACGGCCGTTGGAATAAGTTAGGTAGCCGAAAAGCCCTTTGGAAAATGGTGGTGCGCTTTGGTCTTAATGTGTCGCCAGTTATGTTTAAATCACTCGCTCCAAATTACCACCCGTCTAAAATCAAAGACCCGGAATGGGTACGGGAATGGATAAATTGTTACGCGGAGCTACCTACTGACTTAGTGCCCATATTGGATACTCGAGATCCCGAGATCCCGCCGCTATTCGCTTAGGCCGATACAATAGTACTGTATAATTAAGCCATGAAAGCCTGCAATTCTTGCGGTAAATGCTGCATTAAATACAGCAATGGAGATCTATCGGCGTCAGCTGATGACCTCGAACTTTGGGAGAATTTACGTCCAGATATTTATCGCTATGTACGTGATGGCAAGATTTGGATGGACCCAGAAACAGGTAAGCAAATAGAGCTTTGCCCTTGGCTACGCAGAGACCCAACACAGATTCAATTTAGCTGTGCAATCTACTTTGACCGCCCCGAAGACTGCCGCATTTACCCCGCCCGTGTTGACGATATGATTAACGATGAGTGCGAAATGTTAGAATCCAAGGACCTGGTTAATCTAAAGCTTGCTCAACAACAGCTGGAGCTTAAGTTTCAGGATACTTGATTCAAAAATACCCAGTCGGACTCACAAGTTCTGCATTCGCAGCATCCCAATTTAATTGCTAAGCATGTTATATTCGCGATCCTAACAACAGCCGAAACTAATATGTCTTTTTCAATCAACCGTGCCCACCTGACTTACGGTCTAGATCTCGCCAAACTAACTGGCATTGAGATCGGCCCACTAGTGAATCCCATTGTTACCCGCGATCAAAGCAACGTTAAGTATGTGGACCGTGCTAGCACTGAAGAACTGCGAGAATGGTATTCCAAGGCGCCGCAAATCAATGTCGATGAGATTATGGATATCGACTACATATGGGGTGAGCAATCATTGGCCGAAGCCACCGGCAGCGCCGAACAATTTGATTACTGCATTGCCTCGCATGTTATTGAGCATATTCCTGATTTAATAACATGGTTGCAAGAAATTTCTTCCATCTTGAAAGTCGGCGGTGTGGCATGTTTTGCGGTACCCGATAAGCGCTATACCTTTGACTACTTGCGCCCTATTACCGAAGCAGCCGATCTTGTCGATAATTATCTGAACAAGATTCGTAAGCCGTCGTTTAGGCATATCTACGATCACTTTTCCAACTTCGCCGATCTGGATATTACCGCAGCCTGGACGCCTGGGTTCGACGGCAGTGATTTAGTGCCTCAGAAAACAGCGGCACAGACCTATGCAGTTTGCTTAGATGCTTTAAAAGGCGATAAATACATCGACTCACATTGCTCAGTATTCACTGAAGACTCTTTCTTCGATTTGTTAGCAACTATCTCTGAATTGGGCTTACTTGATTTCAAGATACGCCGTAATTTTTCAATCAATAGAGGCGCTTTTGAATTTTTTGTTCAGCTTGAAAAAATTGACAGCAGCTTATCTGCAAAGGAAAAATTAGCTCAGTTTTCACAAAGCCATCAAACCATGAAGTCAACCGGTCTGGAACTCACATTTACTAGCAACATAGCCTGCGAACCGAAGGTTTATTACCACGTTGGCGGCGGTTTTAATGAGCTAGAAATTATGCAGATAGAGTATTCGACGCCGAATCAAGCATCAAAATTATATTTTAATTTACCGCAAACTGACGATATTAAATTGCGCTTTGACCCCGCAGACAGCCAATCTGAATTTCAAATCAGTGAGGTACGCTATCACAGAGCAAACCAAGTTAGAGATGTACCACTGGAAGCATTCAAGCCGTTAAACGATATTGCAAAAAGCACCATCGAGCGCGAATCTCTGCACATCCAGACGACGCCTAACGCCAATGACCCTAGCTTTTTGATAGAGCTGAATTAAACGTTGCTTTAAGCCCGTTATTGACAATACAAACGGGCGAGTACTACCTTCGAACTTAGTAGCGGGCTTACTTTCGCAGATAGCTGCGCAGTATTAGCAGCTTGAGCGCCACAATCAGTAGCAGCCAGAAAAACAGAAAACCTTTGTCGATCCATAAGCGCGAAAGCCCTTCTTCAAAGATGAAGAACAATTTTGGCACTAGCACATCTAAGGATGTCGCTGCGCTCGGGCTGAGTCTCTCGTAAGGCTCTAAGATCACGGTATTGGACGGAGCCTCGGAGAATAGGCTTAGCATTTTCTGCGCATCCAAAAATTCAATGGAATGAAATTTAACGCCTATATTCTTATTGGAAGGGTAATCAAGTCGCACACCAGCAACGGCAGCCTGCAAATGGGCTTTATTAATATTGCCGCTATAGTGAAATAACTTACACAGCGGAATAACGAACACTTTACGTTCGGCTGTATCAGCCGGATTAATCAGTACAAACCCTTTCATGCTCTCTCTAAAGCCCGCTTTGGGCTCATGCCAGAACACCTCAAACAATCCTGGGCGCGACATAGGTTTGTCGAACTCCATATCCAGTCGCATGGCACAGGCCTGATCGCGACGCAGGTCTAAATCGCGAAAGGTAAAATAGCCGTCTGAGTTGGTGTTGCGCATAAAACCTTGTTCATCGACTTTCAGATTTTCGGTCACCATTGGCTGCCCGTTTAAGCTCAGCTGACTATTCTGAGGGTCGAGTGCGGCGACGCTCTGAGTTACTAGCCAAAGACTTAATCCTGCATATACCGCCCAGTGTAGTGAGGTCTTCATCAAGCGCTGACCTCACCGTCTTTAGCGGCCGTTACTCGATATACCAATAGCATTTGCAACGCCAGATATAACAAACATGCGCAATAGACCGTACGGCATAGTCGTTGGAAGGTTAATAAATCAACAGAGCCCGACATTCCCGATAATCGATACATCATCGGAAAATTTGGTAAACCAGACAAGTTCATTGACCATGGCGAAGCCAACCAAGTTGTAAATACCCCAAGATCAGTAATTGACAAATTAAAGACAAACCAAGTCACACAAAACATTAGCATGGGTTTCATCAATTCGCTCTGCGCGGCCAAATACAAGCAAGGAAATACAAACATCCATGAAGTGTAGTGCGCGGTATGCTCCGAAAGTGCAAAAAATGCCATGATTGTGTAGGCATAAACGAGCAGCGCTTTGCTGTCTAAATCGCGCTTACTATTCCAGGCATACAGAAGCAGCGCAAAGTAAACCATTGGGAACATTAGGTATGACCCAATAATAAATTTGAATAAATAATCCACCCGCCCTTCTGATGCTATTGAGCTAACCTCTCGTCCAAACGCATCAATGTCATTGCCAGTAAGCGAGATCAGTTGAATACTAATAGCAACCGCCAATGCTGCGATAAGGGTGGCAGCCACCCGCTTCCATAGAGAGTAGGCGCTCGCCGATGGCGACCACACCAATGCCACAAATATCGGCCCATAGAAAATAAATAATTCTCTTGAGTTAATACTTAAGCCCACCATCAACGCGGCCAACAACAAGCGCTTGCGCTGCAAGGCCAACAAGGAAAGCATGCAAAACATTACTGGTATTGATTCAAAGCGGCCAAATATATAAAAGGCGAAGAGAGTGATTGGGTTGAATAACCAGAACAGTACCGCGTTACGCCCGCCTTCTGAGCGCCCACAGTATTGATACACCGCCCACGCCGTAATTAAGTCTGCGGCTAAAAACGGCAACTTAATA
>CAWUWF010000147.1:0-26642 GCA_963925935.1 uncultured Arenicella sp.
CAATGCCTGCGATGATATTAATAGCCGGTTCGCTGAATAATTCAGCGGCCTCAATTGTATTCGGTTTTCGGTAGACCTCGCTTACTGGGCCAGACTGAATAATTCGACCTTCGTGCATTAAGGTGGTAACGCCCCCCAGAGCCAAGGCCTCATTCGCTTCGGTGGTTGCATAAACAGCGATGACATTGCGGCGTTTAAACAATTCGCGTAACTCAAAGCGCAACTCCTCACGTAATTTATAATCCAAATTGACCAGAGGTTCATCAAATAAGATAAGGTCGCTGTCCTTCACTAGCGCCCGAGCCATAGCAGTGCGCTGCTGCTGACCGCCTGACAACTCCAATGGCCTACGCTGTAAATAGCCCTCTATATGCAGCATCTCGGCGATCGACTCTACCTTATCCTTGATAGTCGAATTAGCATCACCCGCAATACGCAAAGGCGAAGCAATGTTCTCAAAAACCGACAAATTCGGGTAATTGATAAACTGTTGATAGACCATGGAAATCTTGCGCTTTTGTACCGGCACGCCAGTCACGTCAACCCCATCCATCTCAACTCTGCCCGAGCTTGGCTGGTCAAGACCTGCAACCACACGCATCAGTGAGGTCTTACCCGCTAGGGTTCTGCCCATCAAAACGTTGAACGATCCTCGTTCTAATGAAATATCAATGTCTCGCAAATAGTACTGACCCTGCACAATGCGAGAAACATTTTTAAGCCTTAATCCCATGCAACCGTATTCTCAACTAGATTTGTTAGATGCCGCGCTAAAAGATCGGCGAGTACCAGCAACTTATCATACAGGTGAGAGACAGCACATGCGAAACAACTAGTTGGTAATGTCTACAGTTACTTGGCCTCGGTGCCAGTGAAAACCTCTGGCACCATTACTGAATATGACATGTACAAGGTATGTATACCCCAACGGACCCGGACCAGGCCAGAGTGTCGGCACCGTTATCCCCGCCATTTTCTTGATCATGGATGATGTCGACGACTAATGAATGGAACTTGTTTATAGCCTCGACCTCTACTCCATAAATTGATCGCCTGAATAACCTTAAATTGGCCAAAAGGCTTGGATCTCGCGCTCAGTTAAGGTTTATACCAAATAGCAGATGACCAAGCACGCTCTTGCATTGTCGCGGTTACATTAACGACAGGCTCAATTCCTAGGCGAATGGCATCGTAAGTACTCCACCGACAGCTGGGGTTTTCAAGCACGCGAGTGTAATAGAACGACGATTGCTTCGAGTCAAATGCTGGGTCTTTCCATTTCACCATTATCTCAGCGTCACCTTTGTTAGAACTGGCGGCACAGGTTTTTAGATTCACCTGGGCGCCATTGTCAGGGCAATGATTAGTAATCGGATCAGGTTCAAACCCGTCAGAACAGGCAATGTCATAGACTTGCTCCATAGTCTTGCCGTCTTCAATCCAGCCCTTGACCATTTGTACACGCTGTAGATTACCACCGCTAGGGTCTTTAGCGGCCCAGACTAAAAATTCAGGCGACTTCGCCCCATCAACCGCACCAGTCAAATCACTCCCCATTGGCACCCCTCTACTGTAGGCCGTCTCCAATATATCTGATGCTTCAAGGATATCTTCCGGATAATCCCAAGCAGCAAAAAATCTCAGGTAAATGCGTCCACCGCTAGTCGCATAAACTTCTCGTTTTCGCATTGCGTCGAAAATTGCTTCACGAGTATTTTCTCTAGCCCAAACAGCGGCTAAGCCACCTGGGTTTTTGACTAAACTGGGAGATTGCTTGCCAATGGTTTTAAGTCCAGCGGTTAAGCCTAATCGTTTTCGTGCTGGAGATTCCTGCTCGCCACTAGCACCTCGATAATCATATTCTTCGGTGTCACCGGGATTACTGTTATGAGCATCGGTACTGCCAACAAAACCAGTTTGAATTGGATTGAATCCGAGTTCGGCCTCTAGTTCGAGCCCTATTTTGAGCCCCGCCCTAACAAAGGAAGTTCTGCCTGAGCAACCTGGTGCTTCTTCACCATCACAGACTGGTACATTTAACTCAAAGTTGCACTCTTCGTCACTCGCCCCAACGTCATATCCACACTCGGAGCTGCCTTTTATTTGAAATATTTCGGCTAATGGCTCGTTACGGCCTCTCAGTGCCCAATCTTTTTTACTGTATTCATCACCATCAATGGTCATTCCTGAGTACGCTAATCCCCAGGTTTTGTTCATATTATGAGGAATAGTTAAAAAATCACATTCACCGGTACAGCTTGATTCTAAACTGCGCCATAAATCCAGAACCGTATCGGCATCGAATGCGGACACAGCATATTCTGGGGTTTTACTGTTTTTAAAGATTACATTGCGGTGAACTTTGCCCTTCATGGGCAATGGTGGCGAATACTCATATCCCGCAAAGGCGGTAAATTGCCCAGGTTTATTGAATTCATCGGCAGTAGCAACAATCACACCCCAGGTGCTTTGCGCATCGACTCTACTTCTTTGGGGGTTCTCAGCATACAACGCCTGTGGCCGTACCGGTGGACGTTTCTCACCTTCACTTCTAAGTAATTTAAATAGTTTTTTACTGGGGCGATCGAGGCTTTGACAAAACTCAAGTTGTTCTGGATTTAGGTCCTTGCGCTCACAGGTAACAAATAGGCCAAACCCTTCGGCATGATCTGTCATTACGACGAAATCCAGCGCTTGTGACAGCTGCAAGCGCTCACCAGTATGCAGAACCAAGGGCTCACCATTCGCAAACTGATAGGCCTCGCGCAGGCCGATTCTGTTACCGCTCAGGTAACTATCGAATGACAACGCCGTATGCACGTGAGTATCTCCAAAGTAGAGATTTCGTGTTTCTTTAAGACTTGTATCTTGGCGATTTGTTTGAGGTGGAATTTGAATGGCAGCTTCGTTTTGAAGTGCCGTTTCGGCTTGCAATGCTTTAGCGCGTTCAGCGTATGTTTTTGGCGCTTGCTTCTCATTCGCCGCGCACAATACGCCACTTGAGAACGTTAGAGCGGCAAGAAGTAGACCTTTGATGCTAATTGTCCACACGTCTTTTAATGTTAATTTCATACTATTATGAGCCTCATTATTGTTACTTCAATTATGCGCCCAGTGCGAGCAGAATATACCCCGGAGACAGCAACAGACTGATTAGACAAATCCTGATCTTCCTGATTGTGGTGCTCCTCTGCAACTCATTTATCCCAGCCTCGTGGATCCTCGAGAAACTGCTTTTGCCATGCAGACAAGGATTGGGCCAATCGCGCAGTCACCTGCGGTTGATGCTGGGTAACGTTGTAGGATTCGCCGGGGTCCAGTTGCATATCATAAAGCAGCGGCCAGGTTCCCATAGTCGGAACCGGGTCGGAACCATCCGGTGGGTAGTAATCGCGAGAGCTTAGTATTTCCCCGGTTAGATTGTTTGTCTTATCCATCGGAACCGGCCATACGTAATGGTTCGTGTCGTTGATGTATTTCCACTTACCCTGACGCATTGCCTCCACCGTGTATTCGTGAAAGAAATAAAAAGGCCGTTGGCCTGCAAGCTGCTTTGAATCTTCATCTCCCTGCATCAGTGGCAATATATTAATGCCATCGATTATCCGGTCTTGTGGCGGATTTAAACCAGCAATAGAGAGCAAGGTTGGTAATAGGTCAATATTCATCGCTGGTTCTTCAATCACTGAATTCGCCGCAATTTTAGCTGGCCAAGCAGCAACGAAAGGGACTCGAAAACCACCTTCATAACTTTGCCCCTTACGCCCTCTTAAGCCGCCAGCAGACCCCTCGTACCATGGGCCATTGTCGCTGGTCATGATGACTAAAATGTTATCGGCGATTCCTTGCTCCTGCAAGGTTTTCATTATTTCTCCAACGCTCCAATCGAACTCACTAACGGCATCACCAAAGGGTCCAGCATTGGATTTCCCGGCAAATTCTTTCGAAGGATAAAAAGGTTGATGTGGGTCTTTATGCGCGAGATAAATGAAAAACGGCGTATCCTTCCATTCCTTTATGTATTTGACCGCCTCTTCGGTGAATTCCCGTGTGTGGGTCGATTGATCGACTCCAATGTCTTCAACCAGTTCTTGCTGATCGCGCCATAGGGCAACGGGCCAATCATCGTTGGAGAGGTTATAGCCAAATGAATGATCAAACCCCTGAGCTTGCGGATGGTACTCCGGCATCGCGGTGAAATCGCCTAAATGCCATTTGCCAACTTGCAGACTCTTATAGCCACGAATGGCTAATGCTTCAGGTATGGTGATTTCCGAAGGCGGCAAGCCCTTAGTAATCGATTCACCTCCCAACATGTCCGTCATACCCAATTTTGAGAATGCCACGCCTGCTTTAAAAACCATCTTACGGATAAGAGTGTCGTTGGTAGCAGCCAGGATGCTGGCGAAGCCGCTACGCAGCGGATAGCGCCCGGTTAATAAAGCGGCACGCGATGGCGAGCAAATTGGCGAACTCGCATAAAAGTTGGTAAGCCGCACCCCCTGTTCTGCTAAGGCGTTGATGTTTGGAGTCTGAATAGCCTTGGAACCCTGCAACTCAATATCCCCCCAGCCTAGATCATCTGCAAGAATCACAATTATATTCGGGGGTCTCTCATTCTCAGCACTATCGGCGGTTAGCTTTACCACAGCAGAAGGATCCAGCTCATCGCGAGCGGAGTGCTCAAAGTCGCTTCGATTAATCCCGTAATCAAGCGGAGCTAAGGCGCCATTAACAAAATATATAAGTGCAGCGAACAATCCCAAAAAAACTATAAACTTGTTTTTCACGAGCTATTTTCCTCGCTTCAAGGCAGGGGGGCTAAAAGAGTCAGGAGCGCCTTTGGGGACATTAGGCTGTAGTGCCAAACTTTTCTGGTAAGCTAAAAGCACACCCACACCAGGGTATTGTGTCCAGGCATTGTAGGGTTCGACCGTTTGTCTTTCTTCACGAGGATCTTGGATAAGATTGACCACCTTGGCTACGGTTGAATATACCTTTTTCGGGCTGTACTTTGTATCTTGCCAGATAAAATGTGCTTTCCAGTTACGCCATTTCACCGCATACAAATCGTCGCCAACAAATACAGGGAATCCGTCACGAGGTGATTTATCGGTTTTACCAGTCATGAATTGATTCATTGATTTTCCATCAATCAACCGGTCGTTCGGAACCTCAGCATTTGCGGCTTCAAGCAAGGTTGGAAACAGGTCGACCAGATGCACAATTTCATTGCTTCGAGTTCCTTTAGGTATGTGATCGGGCCACTTGGCGATAAATGGCACGCGTAACCCGCCTTCCAATGCAGTGAAATAGGTTCCAGCCCACGGGCCAGTCCAACCGGTAAACTGCCCGTTGCCGTTTGCAGCAACCTCTGGCCCATTATCAGCGGTTAAGATGAAAATAGTGTTTTTCTCAATTCCTGCTTTTTTTATCGCATCGGATATCTGCCCAACGTAATGATCAGTCTGTACCAGTAAATCTGCATAAATACCGTTACCGGATCTGCCAGCGAACTCATCACTGGGTTGGGTTGGGAAATGCATCGCGGTAAAGGGAACATAGGCGAAGAAAGGCTCTTTCTTATCAGCCTGCTCCCTTATGTAATCAATGGTCATGTTAGTCAATTCGCCATCGATACTGCGCTTTGCAGCTAAATCAAACTTCTTAACCCGAGTTGGCTTCTCCCCGGCCTTGGCTGTTTTAATCCAAGGGTATTCGCTCATCGGTACAGATTGATCCATATCGGCACGAATGGAGTATTGGTCGATCCACTCTGAATGGCGTACCGCGTCCCCCGAGCTGTCCTGGATGCCATACCATTGATCAAACCCTTGATCGGTAGGGAAACGCCCTTGGGTTTTACCTAAGTGCCACTTTCCAAAAATAGCCGTTGAATAACCAACGCTCTTAAGACGTTCAGCAATTGTCTCCTCCCAAGGCACCAAACCATAGTAAGGCACACCGATGGGTACCGATTGAGTGCCGCTGCGAATTGCAAAACGCCCTGTCATTAATGCCGAACGGCTTGGTGTACATTGTGGCTCAGTATTAAAATTGGTAAGGGTCAAACCCTCTTCTGCCAGTTGGTCAATAGAAGGCGATGGGGCACCACGAAGCTCACCACCACCATAAGGACCAAAGTCGCCCCACCCAGTGTTGTCCAACAAAATCAACACGATGTTTGGTTGCGCTGCAGCCATGGCTAAGTTGCTGATAGCGAGGCATATAAATATGCCAATTGATAAAGCTATTTTTGGTAGTCGCATATTATTCACTTTTTTTGTATTCGTTTAATGCTCTTGATGAGTGGCTAAGCTTTATGTCGGGATACGAGCAAAAGCATCACGGCGATTGTTAACTCGCGGTTGCAGGAATTACCGGCCAACGGTCGACAATGGTTTGGCCTCGCATCATTACCAGGTCGCCAAACTGCAGGAGAACGGCTTCAGACTGAGTGGGCCGTAAGAAAACAAAATCATCAACGTCGATGTCGACTGATTCAGAAGCAGAATAACCAGATTGGTTAGAGCTAACATAAGCAAAATGAGGACTAAGTCCCGGAGGTGACTCAACTTCAGCCAACCAGTTGCCGCTATAACAAAAATACATCTGCGCCTGATTTTTATCCCAGGCTTTAATCGCAGTTTCAGACCATTCGAACCCTGGCAAACGAACACTTGGTAGTCGCTTTAGGACCGGCGAGGCGATAAAGCACGACGGCTCAAAATCACTTAGAATAGGTAGGTCATAATGAGTTGGCATCATTAAGGCCGAGCCCACAGACACTTCAGTCAACAGATCATCGCCCTCGTAATGCCGAAACGTAGGACTACCGGCGCCATTAAAACAAAGGGAATCGCTAACCAAGCGTGGGAATTTCTCTCGTAGTAGTTGCTGGCATTCTCGATAGCGTTGCTTTGCTTTTGCCAATTCAGCATCAACCAAAAATTCTGGAATGCCCATAAGGTGAGCGTCATAGCCCATAAAACCAGAAAACGTCAAGTGAGTAGGGTTTTCCTGAATAAGCGCCAAAGCGGATGCTAAATCGGGGCCTGCCTCAAAGCCGCCTCTATGTAATCCAACATCTAATTCCAAATTAATTTTAAGCTTTAAGCCCTTATTGACAGCCAATTTAAGGTATTGCTGCAATCTTGCATTACTATCTATAAGCCACTGCAACTGCTCCGCTGGATTGAAGCTAGAATTGTGCTCCGCATAAAACTTGGTCGCCGCTGCAATTGGCATTGGCTTGCCAATTAGTACATTGGTACCAGGGTCTTTGTCGGTCATGGCTTGCAAAAACGGTCGATGAAAAATCATTTGCGAATTTGTCTTTGCACGAGCTGAAACATACTCTACCAACTTTGGGCTTGGTATAGATTTGGTCACCACACGATAGTTTTTAGTCGGCGATGAGCTTGTCGACTGAACCACTCGATCAATATTTCTGTCTAAAATATCAAGGTCGATTACCAACACTGGAGTGTCAATACCATTGCTGCGTAAGGCGCTGTTCATTTGCGAAAAATAATCAGTGTAAGAGCCTCCTCGGTCAGCCGGCCGTGAAATAGCGGCTAGGCCAACTAGCCCAGCACTACCGAGTAACACTTTACGTCTTGATACCATTATTAGCTCCCAAATATGTTCTTAAGATGTGCGTTCATTAACTTGCCCTGCGGATCAAGACTACGCCGAATTTCTTGAAAGTCCTGCCAATGCCGAGGGTAAAGACTGGCCAGTTGGTGCGAGTTCAGAGTGTGCAGCTTGCCCCAATGCGGCCGCCCTCCATACTTCAAAAATATAGCTTCAAGCACAGCAAACACAGCCTTAAAATCGACATCTCCATATTGATGGATCGAAATCGAACAACCGTCCTGACCCTCAAACATGGACAACCAAATGTCATCTGCTTTTACATAGCGATACTCTATGGGAAAACTCAAAGGCAGGTTTTTATCTTTAATCGTCTGCATGATTTCTCTAAGACATGCTGGGCCTTCTGACGCTGGCACCGTATATTCCATTTCTCTGAAACGCACAATCCGGACATGCGGAAATACTTTAAAGGAGGGTCCAGTGCGAATTACATTTGCCTCGCTACCCAGTATCATGGTGAGAGCTTTATCATAAATGGCTTCACCCACCAATGGAATCCACGCTAGTGAATCAAAAAGTGTGCGCAGCCCGTTTACCGCCTGTGGGTCGTCTTCACCCTCATTCTCATCACCCGCTTTTGCGATATCAGTAGTAACTGAAATGCCGACAGAAGCATAGGGAATTGCAAACAACTCAAAATGGCGATGGTTCTTACAACGATTGTCGATATCGTCCAGCATATCTTCAAGCGGCTCAATTTTATTAACTTCAGTGAGCGTAAATGGCCTTTGATTCTGAAGTGTAAATTCGGTAACAATCCCAAGTGATCCTGCGGATGCTCGAACGGCGTTAAATATCTCGGGGTTGTTTTGTGCATTGCATTCGAGAAGCTCACCTGCCGGCGTGGCTAATTTTAATGCCGTGGCGTAAGCGCCCATTGAACCGAAATTTTTGCCAGTCGCATGCGCCGAATTAACGATAGAACCGCCAAGCGATAAGTAATCCATATCAGGCATATTTGGAACGGCTTGACCGATCGAATTAAGTATTGGCCCAAGATCATGCAGCCTAGTTCCCGCTTTTACAGTCGCCTGTAAAGCCTCAGCATCATGTGCCACAAGGCCACTCAGTAGATCCGTTGAGACGAGTGTGTCGTCAGTAGGCACGACAGCACTAAAAGAGTGCCCCGCACCAACAGCCCGAACCACACCCTTTGCTGATTTCAATACTGAAACCAACTCGTCCTCAGTTTCGGGGGAGTAACGCCAACTGGGGTTGCAAGCCTGATTGCCTGCCCAATTGGTCCATGGTAAATTTTTACCGGCAACATACTCCAATGGAGCTTGAGGTTCCCCACCCTCAGGACTGCATGCGCTCATTGCGCCAAACGTGAGGCCCCCGCCTACCGCTACAGACTGCTTTATAAAGGTACGTCTTTTCATTTTTTAAACCTATTTATCCGGAAAACCAGCAACCAGTCGCATCAACTCACGGAGATCCTGCTCAGAGCAGGCGCTGCAGTAACCTAATGGCGGCATACCACGAATGCCAAGAACAAGATTTTTCATAGTGGTTTCTTCGCCTTGTGCAATTACTGTTTCCCAGTCTTTGGTGACACCCATTAAGGGCGCAGTTGACTCAGAATTTGCATGGCACTGAAGGCAGTTATTGGTCAGTAATTTAATTTGCCTGGCATCCGGTGCGGCGAAGGATGAGCCTAACCATAAGACACTAACAATCAGCATACATAATGCCGTAGGCCTAATGACCATTCGAGAGGTTTTGTTGCTATCAAAGATTTGCTGATTACTCATTAATATTTCCAATAAAAAAATTACTTGAGATCTAAACCGAGAGGCGACTCAATGAACACCTAGATTAATCGATTTAACGTAGCACGGTAAGGACGGTTAAGGTAACAATCGGGGACATTTTCGGAAACATAGCGACACGTGCAATGCCTATTTCATACCCTGTAATAATATCCATCGGTGCTGCTAAGCTCTGCAGGCATAAGCACACCGATAGCATCACTGTTCAGTCTAGACCTTAATTAGATAGATTAAGGTCGGCTGGGGGAGAACTTGAACTGTACGTTGCCCAATATAAAATTGGGTTAGCTGCGGTATTAATCGCTTGGGTAAACGCATCAAATGTTTTACCAGTGTACGTTTGCTCCAGCGACAAGCCTACTTCTTTGCCTTTCGCTATAGCGCATTCGCTTGCATCGGTTAACACGCCATAGCCGGGCAGGTACCAATCTGGCTTTAAAATGACCGATGGTAATGTCACCGCGAGGTGCGGATACTCAGAGGCGATAATCGCTAAAGCTTGCTGCATCATTTTGTTACCTACAGCCGAGGTACACGTTGCTAATGGACCAATATGCGATTCCAGTATTTGAATGCCGACAACCTTTGTTTTCATGCCCGCTAAAACACAACCTAAGGTAAGCCCAGCCAATGTTGAAGAACTGCCTACCGGCACATAAATTTCTGCTGGTTCAGGGCATTCCCCATTATCGATTTGCTGCTTTAACTCCAGTGCTGCGTTGATGTAAGCAAAAGTCGCGACAGCCGTACCGCCGCCGCCCGGCAGAAAATAGTAAGCAGCATTTAATCTCCTTGGATTCAAATAAAACCGCCTAGCCGCTGAAAAAATAGACCCCGAATTAATGACTTCAGAACCAAAGGTCTGCATCAACGATTGATTTTTCTGCACAAATGGCGAGTCAGGTTGATCGAATGTAATGACCGTAGACTTCAGCCCCAGTTGCTGGCAAACCATGGCTGTAGCCACACCATGATTAGTGCCTGTACCGCCAATGGTATAGATATGATCAGCACCAGCGGCGATGACCTCAGGAATGATAAATTCGAACTTACGCGTTTTGTTGCCGCCATAAATAGAGTGCGTCATATCATCTCTTTTCACCCAAGCGCTTTCGCCCATTGACGCTAAAGACTCTACCCGCGTAGGTAAGGCACACAAACTTATTGGCGCAAGCCGCGGCTGCAACTTAGGAAAGTAATCAAACAATGGCCACTTAACATCACCGGGTGACGACAGTATGGCGCTCGCATTTTTTTGACGTGGCATCATTGAGTAATGATGCACAAAAGCGGGTTGCTTTGGCAACCCGTTTTTCTGCTAACTTTTTTGATAAGTAATACGAGAAGAAGACAGCTGTTATTTTCGTTGAACTGCTACAGCGCCTATTGAATTTGGCTCGCTTCTACAGTTTTTAGTCGAAGAACAGTTCTGCGCTCACATCCACACCACGAGAATCTTAGTAGGCCAGCCGTTTCAGATTAGCGCAATTATCTAAGGTTCAAACAGGTTTTGACAACTCAAACTCGCGGTCCTTGAGCATCATTGATTCAACGGTTGTATGTCACCGATTTCAATAGCCTCTGAGAGTTCGCGGAGCCTGGCGACCACATCAGGCGTAGCGCGGAAGCGAAAAAAGGCACCATCGTCATCAGCGCGCTCTTCAAGCACGTGGCAGGAGGCAAAAATTTCGCCGCGTAATCCCTGCTCGGACCAAGGTAAAAAGATCTCGGATTCGGTCAGATCCTTGTGGAAAAAATGCATGATTGCCTGATGCAACTCTGCTACATCACCCTTACGCCGTGCGCTAAGAACAATACAGCCGGGATACTTGGCTTGCAGCTCTGCAGTACGCTCTGTTTGTGCAACCGCGTCGTCCAGATAGTCAATTTTATTGAACACCCGAATACTCGGTACACTATCGGCACCAATCTCAGCCAACACTTTATCGGTCACTTCAAGCTGCATCGCAAATCCGGGGTCACTAGAATCAATAACGTGCAGCAAAAGCGATGCGTTGATGGCTTCATCTAAGGTAGATTTGAACGATGCAACCAGGCCATGGGGTAAGTTTTTTATAAATCCAACCGTATCACTGACCAATACCCGCGGCACACCCTCTGGGTGCAATGTGCGCACCTTGGTGTCCAGCGTAGCAAACAATTGGTTAGCGACTAGCACCTCACTGCCGGTCAAGGCGCGCATCAAGGTGGATTTGCCCGCATTGGTATAACCGACAAGTGCCACCTGCGTTAGCCCAGACTGTCTCTGGCGCAGCGATCGCTGGATATCCCGACCCGCCTCCATGGCGTCAATTTCTTTTTGTAACTCGCCAATACGATCACGAACCTTTTGGCTATCCATCTGGCTGCGCGACTGCCCGGTACCGCGCCCGCCGGCACCGCTGCGCTGTCGCCCTGCCGATCCTCCGCGCTTGGCTGCCTCTCGCAAACGCGGCGCCATATAGCTCAGCCGCGCAATCTCGACTTGTACCTTGGACGCGTGGGATTGGGCGTTGCGATGAAAAATCTCAAGGATGACCCCGGTACGATCCATCACCTCGCAATCGACTTCATTTTCCAAGTTGAGTGCCTGGGACGGCGAGATTTCATGGTCGACCAGAATTAATTCCACTGGGTCACTAGCCGACATAGATTTAGCCGGCGACAAGGAATCTAAGTCTGCTTGTTGACCCTCTAAAAATTGTCGTATTTCCTCGCGTTTACCAACGCCTACATACGCCGTGGAGTCGAAAGATGAACGCTTTTGGGTAAACTGACCGACCACCTCCAGCCCTAAGGTCTTTGCCAGGTCACCTAGCTCATCTAGCGACGACTCGAATTCGACATCGCTGACGGTGTCCAATTGTACGGCGACGATTAGCGCACGGGGAAGACTTTGTTTATCGGGGTTTGGCATAGAGTCATTTCTCATGGAATTTGGGGCGCTGACGTTTAGAAATTGCGTCGCACCCAGTGGAGTATACTGTGTTGACAGACACCCCAAAATGTTAGTGCTTCAATATTTGATCTCGGAATTAATCTAACAACACCAGGTATCAGACTCTATCTGGCTGATGGTTGTCCCACCAATGCTGCGCTATATCTTCGCGTCGGCAAACCCATACATCACTGAAATTCTCAATGTAGTCCAAGAACCTCACCAAACTCGCAAATCTGCCAGGCCGACCAATTATCCTGCAATGCAGGCCAATCGACATCATTTTTGGGGCATCTTCGCCCTCGGCATAAAGCGTGTCGAAACTATCCTTTAAATAAGTGTAAAACTGGTCGCCGGAATTGAAACCTTGAGGGCTAGCAAAACGCATGTCATTCGCGTCAAGCGAATACGGTACCACCAAGTGGGGCTTTGATTTGCCTTCCAGCCAATACGGTAGATCGTCAGCATAGCTATCGGCATCATATAAGAAGTTACCTTCATCAATCACGAGCTGACGAGTATTGGGGCTCATACGGCCTAGATACCAACCCTTCGGGCGACTCCCCGTTACTTGCTTGTGAATCTCAATCGCTTTGCCTAAGTGTTCTCGCTCTATATCGATATCGATATTTTGGTAGTCAATCCAACGGTAGCCATGACTGGCAATTTCCCAATCAGCTTTAAGCATCGCTTCGACCACTTCGGGGTTGCGCTGTAGCGCCATCGCTACGCCGAATACGGTGACAGGCAAGCCACGTTGGGTGAATAGGCGATGCAAGCGCCAGAACCCAGCCCGGCTGCCGTTTTCATAAAACGATTCCATATTCATATGGCGGTCGCTCTCAATCGGTAGCGCACCAATAATTTCTGACAAAAATGTCTCAGAGGCGCTATCACCATGCAGTATGCAGTTTTCGGAGCCCTCTTCGTAGTTGACCACGAATTGAACAGCCACTTTGGCTTTGTTTGGCCAATTGGCGTTGGGTGGCGTTGCACCATAACCCCGCATATCTCGTGGGTAGCTTTTTATGTCGTATTCCATGGTTACGTTGTTACCTATTATCCAAAGTGTAATGTTACCAAGCTCAACTTATGTGAGCTCAACAGTATGGTCGACCAAAAAACATTCATCGCAATTATTTCCGGGGCCGGCTCGGTCAACCACAACAAATCGCCGCCCTTCTTGATCAGCCATTAATGGCATGTGCCAAACACCCACATTATAATTAAAGCCTTGTTTGCCGTTGGTAACGAATGCTTTCAATTTTTCCGGTTGGGCTTCTTCACTCGGCTCTGCAACCACTACATAAACTGGCGCATCGAACATTGGAATAAACGCTTGGCTTGCTTTTGGGTGACGCTCAATTACTTTGAGTTGAAACGGAAGGGTTTTAGCGTTGTTTATTGTTACTAGACTCACAATCGCGCGACCACCGTCTGTGTAGTCTATGTCTAGATTAGCCAGATCATGGTATCGCTCTACCGACCCCGAATTAATACTGAAGTGTTCTGCGCCATCGGTTTCAATCACGTCACCATAAGGTTCAAAAGCGTCCTTAGTCAGTGGCTGCGCATTTAATATGACTGTCTTCATTGAATAACTCTCAAACTTTGCTTAGCTGCTTTAAAATTGGGCCGACATTCTAGATTAAATTTAGCTGCGCTCGAGCGTTCCAAACAAACGAACTCGGCTTAAGCCACCATCGGGGATAATGTTTACTTTGACATGCGTTATTGGGCCGACATCAACAAGCTCACTTGAAAAAGTATGCACATAATCCATTTGTAGTTTTTGCTCTGGCAACACGGTTTTCCAGAAAATGCTTTGGGTAATGATTGACTCCTTAGTGCCACCTCTGACATAGCTTGCTTGCACCGAACCTCTATCAGGATAATTACCTTTGTAGTGAGCAGTGTCTAATTCGATCGAGCTTAGCTTGCCCGGATGGCCTAATTCAAGGATAACCCATTCATTACCCGGCACTCGACGTCGCTTGGTCTCCCAGCCGTCGCCCATATTGATTCCACGACCAGGCATATTCAGACTCAACATATTTGAGCCAAAGGCTTGATCACTACAGGCAATCGCCCTACCACCATATTCAAGAGCGATAAGGTCAATAACTTGATCTGAAGTCATGGCAGCCCAATCACATTTCGGCTCGCCATACACCCGCAGACGAGCAATGCCGCCATCAGGATAAATATTTAGGCGCACATGCGTATAGATACCATTATCAGTAACATCAAATAAGTGCGGACTGTCTTGCTGCAAACTTACGGACGTTAGAATCTCTTGCCATTGAGTATCATCGCTAGGGTCTGCGTCGGGGCAATAGCAGGCGTCGATGGACGCCGCTGGCGGGTGATTGCCAACAAAGTGACGAGTATCAATATCAACCCCATGAATCACCCCAGGCTTACCCAAACGAACGATGCAATAGTCGTAACCTTCAACACGCTTTCGACGAGATTCCCAACCATCCATCCACTTACCGTTGTCATCAAACTTTCCAGGGATGAAAACGGCCGGTTCGGGGTTTAACATACGGGAGCACTGCGCAAAGAAATCATCGGTGACATATATTGCCTCTGCCCCCAAACGAGGGTTGGCTAGATTAATGTAGTTCTCTGAAAATCGGTTTTGTTCTGCGGGGTTCGCCATTTTTATTATCCTAAGATGGTTAGTCTTTGTCGTTATCTACTGTCCAGCCAGATTCATTTGTTGAAACCACTGACCTATTGACTGTCGCTCTTGGTCAGTCATGCCCGTCAGGTTTCCAATCGGCATGGCCTTAAGTATCACCGATTGTTGGTGGATTATATTCATCTGAACTTTGATCTGCTCGGGCGTGTCATAAACAATACCTTTAGGTGGCGCGGCAAAGCCTGCTTGTGTCGGTTGGCTTGCATGGCAGCTTGAACAGCGCTCTTGTACGATTGAAATGACTTGTGAAAACTCTACCTTCGTTGCGGAGGCCTGTTGTGAGACTGTCCCCGCAACTGGCGTATATGGCTTAGGAGCCATAGCATAAATAACAGCTAACATTATCAAGCTGGCGACCACAGCCGCCCATATTTTATTTGGCCCTGGCGTGTGGCGTGATACGAAAAACACTCGAATCAACGCGCCTGCAACTGAGATACCAATTAGGATTAACCAGTTGTATTCATGCCCATAGGTCATTGCGTAGTGATTACTGATCATGGTGAACAACACTGGCAAGGTGAAATAAGTGTTGTGAACCGATCTTTGTTTTCCACGCAATCCTGGTGCTGGGTCTACTTCCTCACCAGCGCGCAGTCGATCAACCATTTCGCGTTGGCCCGGAATAATAACCAACAATACATTGGCGACCATTGCTGTACCGAGCATTGCGCCAAAGGTGATGTAGGCCCCTCTGCCACTAAAAATATGCGTCAAGGCATAGGCCGCGACCGCCACCAAAATGAAAATAACGATGCCGAGAGCACCATCATTTTTAGCCAACGGCGATTTACACAATAGGTCATAAATAACATAGCCGCCGACTAGAAACGCAATACTAATGACGATGGCGACCGGCTGAGTCATGCTCATTATTTTAGGATCAATCAGATAAATTTCAGCGCCGTACCAATAAATGATAGCCATCAATGCGATACCGCTAATCCAGGTGGTATACGCCTCCCATTTAGACCAATGTAAATTGGCAGGAAGTGCCTCGTCTTTTGGCCCGGTCATGTATTTTTGTGAATGGTAAAAACCACCGCCGTGAACTGCCCAGAGCTCACCGAATACGCCTCTTTGTTCGTCTTCGGGTTTTTTGGGCGCGGTTAATGAACTATCCAGCATCACAAAATAGAACGACGCACCGATCCACGCAATACCGGTAATAACGTGCAGACTTCGCACCAATAAATTCAACACATCAACAAAATACGCTTCCACGCTTTACTCCTTAGTGGTTACTCAAAACTTATATTAGCTTTGGCAAGTGAATGATCTACCGCTAACATAGGTAAGGGTTTAGCCAAACCATACCAGCATCTGTAGTGGTAGTAGGCTTATACTCACAGCCAACCCAACGGGCATAGCCTATTTCCTGCAAATAGCTAAACAAAAATGGATAATTAATTTCTCCCGTCCCCGACCTATTTACTCGTTGATTTGGCAGTGGACTAATCATTTAGCGCTTCTTGAATGCATCTATTAGGCTGGTCGGAAAGTCAGTTTGGTCAAGAATAAGTTTGGCCTCTATCCCGGCTAAATGTACATCCATTAGCTTGATTGCGGCTTTCACATCACCCTTTTCCATTACATCAATTAACTCAAAATGCTCGACATGTGAACATTGAGGCTGACCCGGTCTCTCGTACAAAACGATTATCAATGAGGTCTGAGGCACCAGAGTCGTGATGATACGTTGCAGTGTCGTATTAGCCGAAACGTTGGCCAGCATCAGGTGAAAATCACCCGATAAACGAAGCCCCTCAGCAAGCTTTTCATGATCATTACTATGTTGCTCAGCGGTTACAAGCTCTCGTAGCATTTTGAAATCTTGCGCAGAGGCATTAGCGCAAACATCAGCAACAATGGCGGCTTCGATTACACGTCGCGCGCCAATAATTTCTATCGCTTGCTTGATGCTAGGACGGGCAACATAGGCGCCCTTATTTGGTTCAATATCTACAATATGGTCATGCGCAAGCCGTACTAATGCCCTTCGAATGGTGGTTCGCCCCACGCCGAAAATATGAGCCAGATCGTCTTCAGTCAACTTTGTTCCGGGTTGTAAACGGAATGACAAAATAGCGTCAAATATCTCATGATAGACATCTTTATCAGTCGTTTTTTTCGTTATCGCAGGCTTAGCACTCAATGTATTCATCGTCTCGCTCGTTTGAGGGCTTCGAGCCCCATAACGACATTGTACACAATATTGCGTACAATGATCATTAAACAGTCCAGTAAGCCAATCAGCTGATGTTTGTTAGTATTAACAACGTACAATGTGAGTGATTTTGTGCAGCAAGGCTATGCATGGCAAAACTATGTATAGCCGATAGTTTTCGTATTAAAGATGCCGCTGGAAAAATAATTTTTGGGCGATGTATTATTCGGCTTTCTGTAGCCAAATATTTTCACACTAGAGCTATCGTTGGTAGCTATTAAAACTAGAGAAGAACATGAACTGGAACGTATATTTATCGGGCGAAATTCACAGCGATTGGCGCGAGCAAATAATTGACGGTGCCGAGCAACTCGGTTTAGACGTTAGCTTTACCTCTGCGGTTACCAAGCATGAGGCCAGCGACGCTGCAGGAGATGTTTTAGGTGCAGAAGAGAATTCATTCTGGCGAGACCATAAGTCGTCTAAGGTGAATTCTATTCGGACTAAAACCATGATCAAAAACTGCGATATTGCAATTATTCGCTTTGGTGATAAGTATAAGCAATGGAACGCAGCCTTTGATGCGGGCTGTTGCGCTGCATTAGGTAAACCGTATATCACCCTGCATGATGAAACCATTATCCACCCACTTAAAGAAGTCGATGGAGCCGCTATGGCCTGGGCTCAGACGCCTAAACAAGTTGTTGAGTTACTGCGCTACATCACGACCAAATAGCTAAAATGGCATGACCCTTCGAACCAGCCGTGCACAAGCTTTTGTAGTCGAACGCAGCCAGTATCTCACCTGATCTTAATTTTTCTAGCAAGTCTGGACGATCGATGAAATAGGGGGCAAACGAAATCGCATGCACGTCGCCACTATCCGATACTTGGCTGGCTTTTTCTAAGGTATAACACCGTTGAAGATTAATGGTTCACTGAAGTTTTCTTTGGCAAACTCTAAATCATCAACACCAGTCACTTTCTTCGGCATCCGAAGACCATGGAGATAAGCTAAGCCCACAAATGCTTAGCTTAGAGGCCTACATCTGATAATTTGAATTGGAATCATTTTTTCGGGCTACTAACACAGGAGGCAAAACAACAAATAATGAAAGTACGAATAAGGCCATTCCCAGCTGAATAACAATAGAGTAATCACCTCCGCCAATCACACTTGCCGCTAGTGCAGGACCAACTGCCAAGCCAAACATTTGTGCCGCAACAGCATGTACCACTAAGCGACCCGTTCGGTCAAAACTTGCCATGGCAGCCAATAGATAAGGGTGCGTCATATTCCACGCAAAGTTGAATAAACAAACAGCTGCCGCGTACACTGTTGCAGTCATACTGCCGAACATGAATACTAATGAGATCACACTGAGCATAACCCCTATCGCCAAGGGTGATACTCTTCCATAGCGATTGGCAATAACCGCTGCCAGCAACGCTCCCACAATTCCCAGGAATTGTGACAAGGTGAGAGCATAGGTAACGCCTTGTTCACCTACCCCACTATCGACGCCGATCAAAAATAAATACGCCCACACCACCCCTTGCGCTAAAAAATAAATAAACATGGCTGCGATCGCCATCATTTTATATAGGGGGGCTAGCTCTACCGCGTTGCTATCTCCCTGAGCATACGCAACGCCACTGGCAGGTAAATGCCGGACAAAAGGCAGCGCACTTAAATTAAATAGAGCAAAAAACACGAGAACGCCCTGCATCCCTACGGCAGAATAGGCCAGAGGCATCAGCAAAAAACCAATCGCACCGTAAACCAAAATCCACATGATCATAAAACCGAAATTTCGATCGGGATTATTGCTTAATCCAATGATAGTAAAAGTAAGTGATACCAATACACCAGAGCCAATACCAGTGAGAAAGCGCAGAGCGCTAAATATAGTCACGTCGGAGGTGAGTATAGATAAGAAGTTACCAGCACCGGCCAGAACCGCACCTGCAATCAACAGGGTTTGCCAATTGATTCGTCCAGCAACAAATACTAAAGCGAATGTGGCTAAGGCAATCCCCCACATTTCTGTAGAAGCCACATAGCCAGCTTGCTGCTCGCTAAACCCATAAAACTCTACCAAACCTTGAACAAAGGCGGGCTGAACAATAAAAACAGCCGGGCCGATGACCCCCATATAGATGGCCGAAAATAAGGAAATTCTACTATTTACATCTACCGAATAACTCTTGGGATTTTTTATCATTATTATTCTCGCGTCTCGGTTACTGAGAGAAATGCTATCGCTAGCAAACATTAGCTGTACAAAATAACATGCAGACCTTCCAACTAGTATCATCTATATGGTGGATTGTCTTGTTGATCGGCTTTGGTTCTAATAAGCAGCATTACTATTGGCTAGACTAGATTTGGGCTCACGTATTAAGCGTCTCCTTGGAACTACTATGCGTTCCACCGTTCGCATTTAACCTAAAGAGGAAATAATGTTAGGAAACTTAGACAACAAAGTCGTAATTATTACCGGGGCGGGACAAGGTATTGGAGAAGGCATCGCCAAGGTGTTTGCCAAGGCAGGCGCTAAAGTGGTTGTCGCTACTCGCACTCGTGAGAACGGTCAGGAGGTGGTTGATAGCATAAACGCTGCCGGCGGAGACGCCATTCTAATCCAAACCGACGTAGGGAAACGAGACCAAGTTTTCGCGATGGTCGATCAAACGGTCGCCCACTTTGGCCAGCTCGACATCGCGATCCACAATGCCGCTATTTTCCCAATGTATACGGTAGAAACAATTTCGGATGAAGACCTAGATGCAACACTCTCAATTAATTTGAAAGCCGCATGGTGGTTGGTTCAAGCTGGTTTGCCGCATCTTCGCAAACAGGGCGGTGGCCGCTTCATTTTCACTTCATCCGTAACTGGGCCCAGAGTAGCTATGCCGAAAACGGCACATTACGCAGCGTCAAAAGGCGGCTTAAATGGTTTCATTCGGACCGCCGCATTAGAGTTTGCGCGTGAAAACATTACTGTCAATGGGGTAGAGCCTGGGTATATTCTGACCCAAGCCATGTCCATTCTTGCGGGCGAGGAAGGCCTTAAAGAAATGGCAGCAGATATCCCTATTGGTTCGATAGGCCGCTCCGAAGATATCGCTAACACCATGTTATTCCTTGCCTCAAACGAAGCTTCTTATATTACAGGTCAGACGATAATTGTTGACGGCGGGTCTACGTTGCCCGAAAGCCCGGTCGTTATGCGCGAGTTTTATCAAGCTAACTAGCCCTGGACTTACGTAGATTTAATCTGCAACATTTTACATTAAATAGGATTTTCAATGAATACTGAGCAATTACTACAACGCCGAAACCGTTTGCTGGGCAAAGAATCACCGCTTTTTTACGATGATCCTTTACACATCATAAAAGGCGAAGGCGTCTGGTTATATGACGCAGATGAAAAACGCTATCTGGATGTGTATAACAATGTACCCAATGTAGGTCACTGCCACCCACATGTGGTTGATGCCATCTGCCGCCAGGCAGCTCAGCTTAATATTCACACTCGATATCTACACGAAACTATTCTCGATTATGGTGAAAAACTGACGTCTTTATTTGATGACTCTTTATCTATGATGTTTCTGGCCTGCACCGGCAGCGAGGCTAACGAGCTCGCTCTGCGCATCGCGCGCCATCACACCAACAACAAGGGGATTATCTGTTCGAACGCGACCTATCACGGAAACACGACGGCAGTTGATGCATTAGCCACTCTATTCAATGATGGCAAACCAAATGGCCCTTATGTAGCTGCAGTTGATTTCCCTTGCACATACCGACCACTTAATGGTTTATCTGGTGATGCTCTAACAGAAGCATATGTACAACAGATACAAAACGCCATCGATGGTTTCAATGCAGATGGCACTGGCTTTGCAGGCTTGCTCATATGCCCCATTTTTGCTAATGAAGGGTTGTCAGACGTACCCCCAGCTTACTTTGAACGGATTGCAAAGTGTGTGCGCGACGCTGGCGGCATATTAATATTTGACGAAGTGCAATCAGGGTTTGGGCGCACTGGTAAGATGTGGGGATATGAAACTACGGGCTTAGTACCTGACATTGTTACGCTGGGGAAGCCCATGGGAAATGGCCACCCTATTTCTGCAGCTATCTGCCGCGCTGATCTCTGTAACGAATTTCGTGATGACGTAATGTACTTTAATACCTTTGGTGGCAATCCTGTTTCCTGTGCAGCGGGTTTAGCCGTTCTGGAAGTAATAGAGTCTGAGCAATTAGTCCAAAACTCACACCAGGTAAGTGCCTACTTAAGACAAGAACTGGAACGGCTACAAGAAAAGTTCAGCATCATTGGCAATATACGCAATTCAGGCTTGTTCTTTGGTGTGGATTTAGTGAACGACTTACACAGTAAAACGCCAGCAACCGAACAAGCACATAAAACCATCAACCAAATGAAGGACCAAGGCGTGCTGATTAGCCGGATTGGCAAGCACGACAATATTTTGAAAATGCGTCCACCAATTTGCTTTTCGAAAGAAAATGCAGATTTCCTTATCGAAAATTTGGATATAGCTTTGGCATCGCTTTAGCCTGTGGGTATAAAGACCATAAACGATTTCTCTAAATCACCGATACCTGAACAGGAAGCTATATTATTAAAACTGGCATATCAGTCGCTGTCAGCGTGGGAACTGGAAGGCCAATTGCGATTGATCAAACAACGCGAGAATGCAGTTTACGAGCTTGTAACTAACGAAGGCCAGCGCTATGCCTTGCGCATACACCGCGCCAACTATCACTCCAATGCAGCCCTCGATTCGGAGCGAAGCTGGATCAAGGCCCTTGGTGAATTTGGCTTGGGTGTACCAAATCTTATCCCGACTAAATCCGGTCAGTCAATCACAATTCAGGATAGTGATGAAATCGATGAGATCAGGCAGATCGACTTGCTCGCATGGGTCAACGGAGAACAAATTGGCTCAGTCGAGGATGGTCTAGGGGAAGATCCACGAGTGGTGCGAAAAATCTATCTCGCCATTGGGAGTACCGCGGCGCGGATACATAACCAAGCCACAAGCTGGGAATTGCCGGAACACTTTCAACGCCATTCTTGGGATGTTGACGGTCTGGTCGGTCAAGATCCGTTGTGGGGTCAGTTTTGGAAGTTAGGGGCACTTAGTGATAAGCAACGACTCTTGATGCTGGAAGCGCGTGATGCCTTACAACAGGATCTGCAAGCCTTCGGTCAAACGGAGAAAAATTACAGCATGATCCATGCCGATCTAGTACCTGAGAATATATTAGTCGATGGCGACTTGGTGCAAATTATTGATTTTGATGATGCCGGCTTCGGCTGGCACCTGTTTGAATTGGCAACTGCGCTGTACTTTATTCAAGACGACGGGCACTACCCAGTCGCTAAAGCAGCGTTAATGGACGGTTACCGTCAATATCGGGAATTGAGCGATGAGCATCTGGAAAGCCTACCTATGTTTATAGCTGCACGAAGTCTGACATATTTGGGTTGGGTGCATACCCGACAAGGTACGGAAACAGCCATTGAGCTGACGCCATCATTGATCGAAATGAGTTGTCGGGTGGTTTACAGCTACTTACAATCACGCAATTCCTAGAATTATTCTATTAATCTTCTTTCACCACTTTAAGTAGCGTAAAAATTACTTTAAACTTAAAGTAATTCCACTAAATTCGATATCCAAATTATGTCAAATAAATCTCCCTGGGGCCCATTCGATTGGGAAGACCCATTTCTTTTTAATCAACAATTGACCGACGAAGAGCTCATGGTGAAAGACACTGTGGCCAAGTATGCTCAGGATAAGCTTGCGCCCCGAGTGATCAAGATGTATCGCGAGGAAGGTGTCGACCGCAGCATATTCCAGGAGATGGGCGAACTTGGGATGCTCGGCCCCATGCTAGAAGGCTACGGCTGTGCCGGCATGAGCTATACCGCCTACGGCGTTATAGCTCGTGAAGTGGAACGCATCGACTCAGGTTTTCGTTCAATGATGAGTGTGCAATCGAGTTTAGTCATGTTCCCGATATACACCTATGGCTCTGAGCAACAACGTGAAAAATATTTACCGAAGCTTGCCTCCGGCGAGCATGTGGGCTGCTTTGGATTGACCGAGCCTGATCATGGCTCTGACCCTGGGAGTATGATTACGCGGGCAAAAACAACGCCCGGTGGTTATCTTTTGAGCGGTGCCAAAATGTGGATTTCAAACTCACCCATTGCAGACGTATTTGTGGTCTGGGCCAAAACCGACGATGGCGCAATTCGCGGATTTATTCTTGATAAAGGCATGAAGGGTTTATCCGCGCCCCAAATTAAAGGAAAGTTGTCACTCAGGGCATCGGTAACTGGGGAGATTGTGATGGATAACGTGTTCGTGCCGGAGGAGAACCTGATGCCTAATGTCAGCGGCCTGAAGGGTCCAATGGGTTGCTTGAACAGTGCTCGACTCGGTATCGCCTGGGGCACACTGGGCGCCGCAGAAGACTGCTGGCACACCGCTCGTCAATACGTTTTGGATCGCAAACAATTTAACCGCCCGCTTGCAGCCAACCAGCTTATTCAAAAGAAACTAGCAGACATGCAAACTGAAATCAGCCTTGCACTGCAGGTAGTGCTTCGCGCAACCCGCCTAAAAGAGGAAGGCAAGTTAGCGCCTGAAACTATTTCGCTGATAAAAAGAAACTCCTGCGGCAAGTCGCTCGATATTGCACGCACCGCTAGAGACATGTTAGGCGGAAACGGAATATCCGATGAGTTTCCGGTGATGCGTCATATGATAAATCTGGAAACAGTCAATACTTATGAAGGTACGCATGACATTCATGCTTTAATCCTCGGTCGCGCCCAAACGGGTATTCAGGCGTTTTTCTAGCACAGGTTTCTGTACCAGCCACGCTGTAGAAGGGTTCAAGGATAGCGTTGGATTTGAAGCGAACAAACAATGGCCCCGACCAGCCGGTCGCGGCCATTGCGCTTTTCAATTAGCTGCCTGGCACCAGCGCAATAACCCTTAGCGGACTACCGGAACCATCTTCAATTTTCAGCGGGGAAGCAATTATTACCGCACCAAAAGTGGGAAGCTTGTCAAGGTTAGTCAGGCACTGCAGGCCGTAGCGCCCGTTGCCGTGCAATATATTGTGGGCTGGGTAAGGCGGTTCAAACACGTGCCCCTGTCCAGCGTCGGTACCAATTGTTTCAACGCCCATTCCTTTACAGTCGCGCTGAAATACCAGAAAATTTACCGCACTTGGATCCGGACCCGGAGTGTGCGCGCCATCATCCGCCAAGTTGGTGTAGCCTTCAGTCCCAACCTTTGCCGCCCAACCGGTATAAAATAATATCCAGGATTTTGGTGGTATCTGGCCGTTTTTAGCTTCCCATTCCACTATATGCGACTCACTCAATACGAAGTCAGCATCAGCCGCACACTCTTGGGTAAAGTCCATTACTACCGCCGGGCCAATAAACTCACTGGCCGCTAGTTTATCCACCGTGCTATCGGGTATATCCTTACCAGTTACCCAGTGAACCGGAGCATCAAAATGAGTCCCAGTATGTTCATTCATACTAATGTTGGCCCAATACCACATAGGCCCATCCTCACTATATTGCGAGATAATCTCGCGCTTGAATGGTGCACACTGAGCAAATTCCTCCGGCAAAACCAGAACCGGAAAGTCGGCAGACAAAACATTGGTCAGATCGACCACTTCAATCCCGCCGCCAGCAATACCGCCAACCAAGTTTTCCAATATAGTTGAGTTACTCATAGGTGTTCTCCATAGAATTAGTTTGTCGACGAGTTTTCATTAGTCTTTTAACGCCGAGATCAGTTATTGCTTTAAGGTTAAAGGATAAATCGTGCGAGTTCAACGAGAATTGGAAAGTTCCCGATCGGCCTAAATCATTGTGCCTAAGGCAATAGATCAACTGTGTGACAGGCACGGCACCTGCGTAGCGGACCGCTGCAATCTTCGGGTTGGAACTATGGCACTCCAAACACAAGCCCTGCCCAGTACTGTCTTGATAATTATGGTGGCATTCCCTATGGCCCGGAACCAACCACCCCCTTGCATGGAACTTCCGCCAGGGCAACGACAAATACCAGCACCAATATGGCCAGCCACATAAGGAGGTCCTCGGACTGCTAGCTGGGCTTAATGCTGACTATAGTACTTGGCCACATCAGCAATTTGCTGGTCGCTTAACTCTCCGGCAATAACTTGCATAATTGGATGCTCGCGTCGTCCGTATTTGTAGTCCAATAGCTGTTTTTTCAGATAGCCTTCTTTTTGACCAGCCAAGTTTGCCCAAATTGAACTAACGGTGATACCGTTCATTCCATGGCATGAGACGCACCGCGCACGCACATGCTGCCCGGGCTGTGTGTTCGCTACAATAGCTGGTACAGCCCCTGGGAGGCTGGAATAATAGCTTGCCAAGTCCGCTAGATCCTGGTCGCTAACATCCTGCAAAAGCGCATCGGGCATTGATGGCTCAACCCGAGTCCCGTCACGAAAGGCCTTCATCTCCTTAAACAGATAATCGGGTTGCTGCGCGGCTAAGTTTGGCCACAGTGTATTTGTCGAAACGCCTTCAACGCCATGACACGCAGCGCAGGTGGTTGCTAGTTTAGGTGCGTCTGGTTTAGGTACTTCTGTTTTCTGAGTTTGGGCGTATGTCTGGGCAAAGAACATGCAGCAAAAAAAGCCGATTAAAAATTTCTTCATAGGTCAGGTTCCAGTTCTAAATTAGCGATTAAATTCCGTCTGTATTCGACGGTTTCATACAATGGACTTTGGCGATACTCGCTTATCTCATGCACCTCGTAGGGCTTCCATGTCGGTGCATTGCTGCTGTCCGTAAAATTTCGCAACATCCAATTCATAACCTCAGTTAATTGTTCATCATTGAGTACCGAGTTAGCGGCGCCGGGAACCCGAATTAAATATTCCCGGCCTTGTTGCGAAGCCATAAACTTATTCATAGAGTCTTTTAGTTGCGGAACACTTTTATTTCCGCTGCCATCCGCTGAGTGACAGCCCTGGCAAAACATTTGATAGTTGAACAGAGCACGATGGTCTGCCTGCGCAGGCTCGCTATTCAGGTCCGCAGCCTGGGCCGTGAAGATTAACTGCAATGCAGATATAAAGAGTACTGAACGCACTAACATGCACTTATTCTTTTTCGAAAGCCAAGCCAACCACCACTGCCGTGGAACAATGATAAATTGAACTGTCAGCGCCCAGGCACCAATTAATATCATTCGATTTGTCTGCACGGTACAAGGGGCGATCGCCTTCATCTCTTTGGCACAAACAAGTACCGCATTGGGTTTTACCACAGCAGTCATTATACG
>CAWUWF010000148.1:0-13304 GCA_963925935.1 uncultured Arenicella sp.
CCATCCGCTGGTTTTAGCGAAACGCCACCACGATTCATAATGAAATCAGGAAGGTTTGCATGTGTGGTCACGTCTACCGGTTTCGGATATGCCGCTGTGTGACAGAAAGATTGCATTACTAAATCAGCCGAAAAGCCCAAACATGCCAAGTCCTTGAGCTCATCGCGGGTCATCGGACCCGTGGTATCTTGGGACCCGACTGTTGTCATTTTTGGTTCGCAATATTGCTCTGGACGCACACCGTCCATACCACAAGCTCGACCGACCATTTTTTGCGCCAATGTGTATCCCTTGTCAGACTCGACAACCGGCTCTGGCTGACGAAATAAATCGGAAGCGTCTAGACCTAGCGACTCTCTGGCGCGCGCAGTTAAACCACGACCAATGATAAGAGGGATACGTCCGCCGGCTTGAACCTCATCTAACAGCACTTGGGTTTTTAATTCAAACTTTGAAATTACTTCGTCAGTACCATGACGCTTCACCACGCCCTGGTATGGAAATACGTCAATCACGTCGCCCATTTCCATTTTCGAAACGTCCATTTCGATCGGCAATGCTCCAGAGTCTTCCATTGTGTTATAGAAAATTGGGGCAATTTTATCACCAAAACAATAGCCGCCAGCACGCTTGTTCGGGATATAGGGAATATCATCGCCCATTGTCCACAAAACAGAGTTAGTCGCAGACTTGCGCGATGAACCAGTTCCAACCACGTCACCAACATAAGCGACCGGATGGCCTAATTTTTTCAACTCTTCAATTTTACCCAGTGGGTCGCCATTAACCTCTAAACCATCACGCGGCATTTTCAACATAGCCAATGCATGCAAGGGAATGTCGGGGCGTGACCAAGCATCTGGCGCGGGAGAAAGGTCATCGGTATTAGTTTCACCAGGGACCATGAATACAGTAACGGTGATTTTTTCAGCCAAGGCATCTTTGCTGGTAAACCAGTGTGCATCGGCCCAAGACTGAACTACTTTTTTAGCATATTCATTGCCGGCATCGGCCTTGTCTTTGACATCGTAAAAGGCATCAAACATCAGCAATGTGTGGGATAAAGAAGATACTGCTTCATCGGCTAATTTGGGATCGTCCAGCGCGGCTATCAAAGGATCAATATTATAGCCCCCTAGCATGGTACCTAAAATTTTAGTAGCACGCTCATCGCTGATTAATGGGCATGCGGCTTCACCGCTTGCCAGTGCGGCCAAAAAGCTAGCTTTCACATAGGCAGCCTGGTCTACACCAGCCGGAATTCGTTGAGTGAACAATTCCATCAAGAACTCTTCTTCACCGGCCGGCGGGCTTTTTAATAGCTCGATCAGGTCTGCGGTCTGCTCAGCATTTAGCGGTTCAGGTACGATACCCATTTCTGCACGTTCAGCGACGTGTGCGCGGTAAGCTTCTAACACTGTTGAATCCTCTCAATGTGTGAGTCTAGTATCGACTCAAAATTTGCAATATCGGGGCAGTCAGGCTGGACTTCAAATTGTTTCAATCGTTATCAAATCGCTGCAATTAATGTTCAACAAACCCCATAAGGGTTGCAGATTTTACTATACCCAAGGCTAAGATTGAAGTGATACACTATGCTTCTGCCAAATAATGGGTATTTTGATTTCTGCTAAGCCCAACAATATAGTGAGTATAGACACACCTTGAACGAAATACCGATAGGGATTTTAAGCACCGCCCTTGTTCTGCTGATATTTTTATCAGCGTTTTTTTCCTCCTCTGAAACTGCCATGATGGCAGTTAACCGATATCGCATTAAGAGTCTGGCCGACAATGGGCACCGTAGTGCTCGTTTAGTACTGCGCTTACTCGAATCTCCAGATCGTTTATTGGGAACTATTCTGTTTGGCAATAATGTTGCCAACATAGCCGCGTCGACTCTAGCCACTGTTATTGGTTTGCGACTATATGGTGATGCAGGCCTTGCCTACGCGCCTTTGTTGCTGGTATTTATAGTACTGATCTTCGCTGAAGTAGCGCCCAAGACCTTTGCGGCAATTAATCCTGAACGCATTGCTTTTCCAGCCTGCTGGGTGCTGGCATTTTTACAAGAGGTGTTCAGCCCCTTTGTTTGGCTAGTAAAGATATTTTCCAATGGGTTTTTACGACTTTTCGGGGTTAAAGTAATCGCCCAAAATAATGCGCTGACCACCGAGGAGTTGCGAGTTGCAGTGCATGAATCCGGCGGCAAACTCGATACGTCACATAAAGACATGCTGTTACGGATACTCGAAATGGAGCAAGTGTCGGTAGAAGATGTAATGATACCGCGTGCTGACATTGAAGCAATTGACCTAGAGGACGACTGGGACGATATCGTCGAACAACTTGCCACCTCACATCACACCCGAGTTCCTGTGTTTAAAGGAACCCTCGATAATTTCCTTGGAATTGTGCATATCCGCAAAATATTCTATTTATCGCAACTCGGTGAATTTGATAAAGAGTCGATGATGAATATGATTCGTGAACCGTATTTCATTCCTGAAAATACCTCGATTACGCATGCCCTTACCCATTTACAAGAGCGTAGAAGGCAATTTGGCGTGGTGGTCGATGAGTATGGTGACATTAAGGGCTTGATAACCCTACAACAGATATTGGAAGAAGTAGTCGGTAAATTCACCACCATCGTTCCTGGAATGGATGAAGGAATTCGCCCAGAAGGTGAAAGTTCATACTTAGTGCGCGGAAATACCTTTATCAGAGATATAAATCGACGCTTAAACTGGGAGCTGCCGACCAATAACGCCAAAACAATCAACGGACTGATACTTGAGTATTTAGAGGACATACCGCACGCCAACACCTGTTTTAAAATGGGTGATTATATGATTGAAATCGTGCAAACCCGAGATACTTCGGTACATGTAGCACGACTACAAGATTTATCTGCCCTTGATTAGACACGTCTGGCAACGCGAACGCGTAGACAAGCAAAGCTCACAAATCAATCGATTTCTCGGCAGTGGTCTTGCCCGGGAAATTTTTTATGATATATTTATTGGAATAACAGATACATATAAACCTTACTGAATCTATCTTATGAAAAATATTGTTCTCGCATTAATCGCGACTTTACTGGTATCAGCCTGTAGCAGCGGTTCGACCGCGACGGAGTTACCTCAGAACATAACCAGCCTATTCAAAGGCAGTTATCAAAATACGCCAGGCACTCAAAGTGGCACAATTACTCTAGATATCGTGGAAGATGCTTCTGGCGGCGTAACGGGCAATCTTATTTTTGTAGCCGCAGGTAACAATAACTGCCTAACCAATGCATCAGTATCGGGTACTTCAAGTGGATTTAATTTGTCCTTGACGGCGGATCAGTCCGGCGAAGTTTTCACTACAAGGATCACCATAACTAGTACTAGCGGCTCGACCAGCACTACCACAACAACATCACGTACCGGACAAGTCAGAACAGAGTCGTTCACAAATTCAGATGGCTCCGCTCGTTCAGAAGCAACCACTGTAGTGAATACTAGCGGCAAACTAAACATGCAATTTTCTATTAGCAATTCTGGCAACAATCTAGGCGGCACTTATATTGTTGATGGAAATACCTGTAGCAACCAAACAGGTAGCGGCACAATGACTCTGACCAAATAGAGTCGATATCTCTTATCTTTCTAGCTCGACAGAGCAACGCCCATACGAAAGACATTGAATAGAATGAAGAACAACAGAACTGAATCAAGGTTTATTTCTGTGAGTTCTAATAACAAAGCTGGCATCTATATGATGGCTTTTTTATTGTTTAGCGCGTTCGCAGTGCTCGCGCAAGAATCGACCGTTGCCAAACAAACCATCGATGAATTGGCTACAAAGGAAGCATCCAGCGCGTCCGTAGAAAAATCACATAACGTTTATTTCAGCCTAGCCGATGAGTTTAACGGCCCAAAAACGCAAGCGAAGGAACGATTCGATTGCTCTGATCAAATTTACACCGTAGCCGAACTGTCTAACTACCCAAAAGGCAAATACCAACTAACTGTTGTTTGGAAAGATCCGAATGACTCAGTTCGTGAAAAAACCAGTTACCCATTCAATGTACATAATGCTGAGACCAGAATTTGGGCATGGCTAACGCTCAGTCGAGCGACTGGCGCCGGGTTAATACAATGGATTGACCCTGCTGCAGGCTTAGAGAGCTTTATAGGTTTGTGGACAATTGAAGTACTCATCAATGGCAAGCGGATAAGTAAACAAAATATCGACGTCAGCTGCTAGGCTGCTTTGGTGTCTTTTTTTTTGCCACAGCTTTTTTTGCTACATCATTGCGAACATACTCCGGCGCAAAATCAGCTGCTGAAACGGTATCCTTTGCCTGATACTTAGCCTGCGCCAAGTACAATATTGAAACGGCGCTGGGATAGACAATTTGATCTAAGTGAGTCGCATGTTGCAGAAGCGCTGAGTCGAATTGTTGCCAATATTCTGACCACGCGTTACCGACCAGAAAAACATCAGTAGACTGGTTTTTGGTGGTATTAACAGCAGCAGGCTTGAGCACCTCCAGCTCACTAAGTCGCTGCAGTCGTCCTGCAACATTACGGTACTGACAACAATATATTTCACCCATTCGGGCATCGATCGCTGCGATCACATGGCCATCTACATTTGCCTGATGGGCAAGCGCGTCTAACGATGAAACCCCAATCATGGGGCAATTTACGCCATACGCCAAACCTTGGGCGACGCCCACCCCAATTCGAAGCCCGGTGAATGAACCGGGCCCTTGGCCTACCGCTACGGCATCGACATCACTTGGTACTAGTGATGCTTGTGCCAATACATCTTGCACCATAGTCAATAAAACTTGTGAATGAACATTGCTACCTACTTTCGCTCGTTGAAAAACTTGATCGCCCTGACTCAAGGCAACTGAACAAGATGAGGTGGCAGTTTCAATAGCCAGTATGGTGGCAGAGGAATTGGGCATACAGACCTACTCGGCTTCAGAAAGGGTGGTTGCAGACGAATCTTCATCGCCAGTAATACTGCCTAGAAAACCGCACACCTTGGACTCATCACTGGTGCGTCGCATTGGCGGCAAGCTATTCAAAAATATCTTACCATAGTGGGTTCGACGCAGGCGAGCATCGCAAATCATCAATACGCCCTTGTCCTGTTGACTGCGAATTAACCGCCCTGAGCCTTGACGCAAAGTGGTCACCGCACGAGGCACCTGATAATTCATAAAAGGATTCTGGCCTGCCTCCTGCATTGTCTTTAAGCGAGCCTTTAAGACCGGTTCAAAGGGCGACTCAAACGGTAACTTATCAATGATCACGCAGCTTAGAGAATCGCCTGGCACGTCAACCCCCTCCCAAAAACTCATGGTTCCCAATAGCACTGAATTCTCCGTATTGACAAACTCGTGCAGCAAATCTCGCTTATTGGTTTCGCCCTGCATTAATATATTGAAATTGTGATCTGCCAAGCGTTCTTCAAATTGCAGCATGATTCTAAAACTGGTAAACAAAACGAACGCCCTGCCCCTACTCGCTTTTAGAACTGGTAATACCACGTCAAATAGGGCTTTGGCAAAACCATCATCTCTTGGCTCTGGCAGACCTTCGGGCACATACAAGACGGCTTGATTATAGTAATCAAAAGGGCTGTCCCAGGTTGCAACTGGGGTTGAACTGTCTAAGCCCACTAATTCCTGGTAGTGACTAAAATCCCCTTCAATCGACAAGGTCGCGGATGTGAATATTCGAGCTTGTTGAGTATTGCCAAAATAGGCCTGCAACTCCTGGCCAATATCCAAAGGAGTTTCGTGAATACGAAAAGTGCGCCTAGCCAACTCTACCCAACGAACTATGGCGTCGTCATCGGCGTCGATGGCAATCTTATGACAGGACTGAGCGAGTTCAGTTGCTCGTTCGAAGCAGCGAGTTAAGGCTTCGCCAGCAACCGCTGCTTTCTCTAAAAGATCGGAAAATTCGCTAAGCTTATCTGCAAGAGCCTTCATCTTCTTAGGAAGGCTGGGAACTTCGTCGGTCAAATCGACCCATGAAATGCGCCGCTCATTTAGACCAAAACTAAGCCGGTAGTCGGCTGCCATCTTATCTAAGAGATCCGCAGTCGTGACCAAGTCTCTAATTAGACTTCTCTCTTTTAATTCCGCCGCCCGGGTATCCTTTGCAAGCTCAATTAGCTGCCAAGAGCTAAAACTGCTGCCTAAAAAGTTAGAGGCAATATCCGGAATTTGATGGGCCTCATCAAAAATAATAGTTTCCACCTCGGGTAGAAGAGCTCCAAAACCATCGTTTTTAAGCGCTTTATCAGCAAAGAATAAATGATGATTGATCACCACTATATCGCTTACTAAAGCAGCCTTACGTGCTTTATTGACATAACAATCTTCGTAGAAACTACAGCCTTGGCCCAAGCAATTATCGACGTTTGAGGTCACTAGAGGCCAAATCTTTGAATCTTCAGGTACATCCGACAAATCACCGATATCACCAGTCGATGTTTTCGGTGCCCACGATGTCAAGGCTTCGAGCTCTGCTAGCTGCTTATTGTCTAATCGACGCGACGAGCCTCTTGCAACTTGCAAACGCTGTAAGCAGAGATAGTTACTACGCCCTTTTAACAAGGACACCTTGGCGCTAATGCCGAGCGTTTTAAGCACCGTGGGAATATCACGATGAAACAATTGCTCTTGCAAATGCTTGGTACCAGTTGAAATTATGGTTTTCCTCTCGGACAGCAGTGCCGGCACTAAGTATGCAAAAGTTTTACCGGTCCCAGTGCCAGACTCAGCAAGCAAGGTTTGACGTTTTGCAATGGTTGATTCAATCGCTTCGGCCATCTCTACTTGAGAACTTCTGACCGTATAGCTGGCCAGCTTAGCCGCGAAAGGCCCGTCCTCACCCAGCACCTGACCAGCCCCGTCGAAATCGTCCAGTGCAGGCAACTTAGGAAACCCGTAAAACTGTCTTAAGCATTAGAGGATTGTGTCTCTGCAGCACAATCTGCTAGGGCATCTTGCCATTCAGGCAAGCTTAGCTCAAAGGTCGTTTGTAGGCGTGCGCCACTAAGCACCGAATAGGCGGGGCGTTTAGCTGGGGTAGGATAGTCTTCAGTGGCTATCCCATTTACGGTCATGTGTTTTAGACCATTTTCGGTAAAAATAGCTTTAGCGAATTCACACCAAGAGGTTTCTCCTTCACAACTGAAATGATAAATACCTCGCTGCTCAGGCTTTATTTCACCTTGTTGCAACACGGTCATCGCGAGCGCTTTGCACGTTTTCGCTATGCTGCCGGCATAAGTAGGCGCTCCGATTTGATCGGCCACCACCGAAAGTTCATCCCTTGACTGTGCAAGCATCAGCATCGTCTTATAAAAATTCTTGCCATGATTCGAATACACCCAGCTGGTTCTCAGAATAATGGCGGGCGCACCGCTTTCTATAATCACGCGCTCTCCGTCCAACTTACTCTGCCCATAAACCCCATTTGGTGCGGCTGGGTCTTGCTCTGTGTAGGGGCGGTTGGCGTCACCAGAAAAAACATAATCAGTGGAAAAATGTATCCACGGAGTATTGGTGTCAACACAATATTCAGCAATCTGCTTAACCGCCGCAGCATTAATTAAAAATGCTAACTCACTTTCTTGCTCAGCCAAATCAACTGCAGTATAGGCTGCGGGATTAATAATCACGCTTGGCTTAATAGCGGCTAAGGTTGATTTGATTTTCTCCGGCTGGCTGAGGTCAATTTGATCTCGACCAGCGACAACAATTTCGCAGTCTAAATCATGCTCAGCACAAAACGCTCTCTGCAGATAAGTACTTACCTGACCATGCTGCCCGACAATCAATATTGAAGACATGTTCGCTACTCTACTGACAATGCGGGTAATTGAGAAAGGCGTTGACCCTGTTCATCTTTGGACGACAGCAACGGCTTATCTAATGGCCACTCAATACCGATCTCAGGATCGTTCCAGAGCAAGCAGCCCTCTTGTTCAGGGGCATACAATGAGGTGCATTTATAGACCACTTCGGCAGAGTCACTAGTGACACAAAAGCCGTGAGCAAAGCCTTGAGGCACGTACAATTGTTGTTTGTTTTCAGCATTAAGATAAAAACCAACCCATTCACCAAAGGTAGGCGAACCGTGGCGTATATCCACTGCCACATCAAATATTTCACCGGCCACAGCACGTACCAACTTACCTTGCCACTGAGGGGTCTGGTAGTGTAATCCGCGCAATACGCCATAGCTCGATTTAGAATGGTTGTCTTGAACAAATTCACCTGGTAAACCAAGCTCTACCGCCTTGTCACGGTTATAGGTTTCCATGAAAAAACCCCTGTCGTCTCCAAATACTTTAGGAGTAACCAGTAACACGCCTGCTAATTTAGTTTGTTCTACTTTCATTTATTCGCTAATAAGGTTGTGGGAATTATTATTTAATAGAGCAATTCTGAGCATTTTAGCGCGCATCACACAAAGCAACTAATTGACGGTCTCTATGGTCAGAAATACAGCAACGAATTGTAACGCGCATACCAATTTAACCCAAATTAATTGTTCCTAAAATTCACCCCATAGAACGCCTGCTGCAGCAATCGTGTCACTCTTAAATTCTACCGGGCGAGCATTTTAATTGAATACAAACCTATGCGACGCCGTTCATCGTAGCCGCAGGTTCTCTGGAAGCTCAGTTACCAATAGCCCAAAGGGCATTGTAGACATTGTGAACAATCCGCGCAGCGCTACTCCATTATGCTAAAGTTCATGCGGTCGGCGGAGTTGGGCCGGCAGTCGCGCCAGAATGCTTAGCAGCCGGCATTGGTCGTGAAATTTATGAACCCGGTCTTAGTGCAGAGCACGTTGAAATCCGCACCAGGACCATACTAACCGCGATAAAAATGTGAAATGATTGAATTAATCTCAACAATTCCCGTTCAGAATGAATTAGGTGAAGGCATCATCTGGGATCATCAGAGACAACGTCTCTGGTGGACCGATATAGAGAGTTCCCTACTCTTCCGATACGACCCAGTGACTGAAAACCTTGAACAGTGGTCTACGCCCGAACGGCTTTGTTGCTTCGCACCCGTTGCGGGGCAGGACTACTTAGTCGCGGCATTCGCGAGCGGTTTTGCATTTTATGATCCGCTAAGTGGGTCCCTCGATTGGATTAAAAAGATTGAAGCCGACAATCCAGGCACACGTCTAAACGATGGGCGAACTGATCGACAAGGTCGAATGTGGGCTGGTACCATGATCGAAAACTCAGAGCAAGCCCCCTACCGAGGTTCACTTTATTGCTTAGACAGCAAGCTTGTAGTGCGTAAAACCATCGGAGATCTATTGATCACAAATAGCCTTTGTTGGAGCCCAGATTCCAAACGGATGTATCACTGCGACACACCTAGACAAAAGATCAATTACTATCCCTTTGATGGCCACAGCGGAAAGATTGGTGATCGTGAGGTACTGGTAAGCACTGAGAAAGGTTGCTACCCAGATGGTTCCATCGTCGATGCGCAAGGCTATCTATGGAACGCCCAATGGGGTGGGTGCAAGGTAGTTCGTTATGCAGCCGATGGATCCACTAACTTAGAAATAAAACTGCCCGCTAGTCAGCCAACTTGTATCGCATTTGGCGGGGCGAATCTTGATTTGGTTTTTGTAACAACAGCACGTCAGAATTTAAGTGAAGAGGCATTGGGACTTCAGAGTCAGGCGGGCGATGTGTTTATTTATAAAACGGATTATAAAGGCTTGCCTGAGAGCCCGTTTATTCGATCATAACGCTCGACTAATTAGCTAGGCTTTCATTGGTAATCAGTGCATAGTTTGTCTACAAGGAGACCATCCTGCTTACCTTATTGATATCTTTCTATAGACTAAGCGATGCATTGCTTCTCGGCACGTGCTCCTGCAGTGCTCTAGCAAGTTGCATCCATCCAACAATCACCCTGGCGAAGGGCAATGTATAGCAGAACTCTGGGATTCATCCCCAAAGAAGACCCTCAAAAACAAGATATTTCGCTGCGCTCAATATGACTCTAGGAGACTCAAGATACTGTATCGGAGGCTCATCACTTTTGGAACGCTGAGTTTGGGCAAGCTAATAATCTAACTAAAGCCAGGATGAATCAATCATCCAAAGAGTCAATCCATTCCTGCATCTTAGCCTCAGCCTCGTCACCAAAAAATATCTCGCAGGCCTCTTTCAAGCCAGGCGCATTGATGATGTTTTTATCGCGAACTACTTGAGTAATCTTTGATCGGCGCCTTAAAAAATCTTCCAACTTAGTAATCATTTCAAACCTTGAAGTATGCTCAATCTCACAGCGCAAATACTCAGCACCTTTCATCAAGCGATCTGCTTGTTTTGGATTCTGGCGAATATCTTCAAGAAGCTCTAAGGCAACGCCTCCATAACGTCGCCAGAGGCGTTGAGTTAGGGGTTCGGACGATCCTTCAACCGTGTAGGCATCCAGGTCCATCAAGCGTGCTTGATGATAGAATTCATCACGAACAGTATCGTCGTCTTCGCCATACCATTTGTAGTCGCGAAACGGCAATTCAATCCCCATGCTCTCGATGATCTCGGCTACTTCATTGCCAACATTAATGCAATCAGTGGTTTTACCACCAAAAACACTAAGGTGCTTATCTTCCCTATTTACGTCAATTGCATGCTTGCGGGATAATTTCACCCAATCAGCGACGCCATCTCCACCCTTTTGCGCAAGTGGCCGCACCCCGCAACGCTCAGCAATAATATCATCTTGAGTAATCGGCGCATCTAGGTTCAGGAGTGCGTTAATATTATCCAATACAAATTGGCGATCCTCTGGCGTGACTGACACCTCCGGGCTTTCGACCTGGGTATCTGTGGTTCCGACCGAAGTTTTACTGCCCATGGGAATTGCAAAGAACATACGCCCATCGCTGGCGAAAAAGGTCAGAATTCGATCAGCTTGGGTGACTCGATCAATTATCAAATGAATCCCTTTTGAATAGAGATGTCGGTGTTGGGTTTTTTGATTGCTTATTTTGTTGTGCTGATCCACGTACGGGCCACAAGCATTAATCAATGCTTTGGCCTTAATCTCAAACTCCTGGCCACTGATATTATCTCGTGCAGATATCTTCCATAAGCCTTTTTCGCGCACCGCTTTGGTGGACTCAACATAGTTAGCCGCTACGCAACCATAGTTCATACTCGATCGAACAAAATTGAAAACAAAGCGTGCGTCATTATCGTAAAGATAAGCATCTGAATACTCAAACCCACCAGCTGCATTGTCAGTATTGATAGCAGGCTCTCGCTGTTTAATTGTTTTCACCGTCATATAATCCGGAGCCTGGGTAAAAAAACGACCAATCATCCAGTAGAACAGAGTACCCAGATAGACGAACGCGGTCGGGAATCGAAACCCTTTCGCGATAGTCGTGAGGAAACGAATCTCTTTGACCGTAGACGGGTAACTTTGCATTAAGTGATTGCGACTCTTACAAAGTTTGTTGACCAATAGATATTCATGACTTTCTAAATATTTAATCCCACCCCAGGCTAAGTTAGATGAATTAGAGCTGGTTTCGCCGGCAAAATCGCCGCGATCAATGAGTGCGACCTTTGCCCCTTTTGCGGCTAATGACGCTGCGCAGACCGCGCCATTGATCCCTCCGCCCAAAACCAAGACATCATGGACTCGGGCTGCATCTTTAAGTCGTTCAATATTACTATTTCTTAAGTCCATAGCTAACTAGATAATTTTATTGCTTTAGTTAAGCGTTCAACAATGTTTGTGTAATCAAAGTCATTTGACTAACGTATCTCTTTACAATTTAGACCATGCGTATAATGAGTTACTTAATAACACGTCAAACTATAAATAAATAGCGGCTTGTTAAGCTCTAAGGAAAACAGTGTAATGAATAATGAAATCTCGCTTAATACCCCAGCTCTAACAGAGACAATTTGGTCGTTAGGTATTATTGTAATATTTATATTAAAGTTTTGGACTATTTCACTAACACCAATTCGCCTCTATCCAAAATAGTTGATGCGCACTCTGCATCCATTGTCGGCTAATCAATAGGCGGTTAACGGCGCGCTGAATACGGTTGGTGCTTGTTACTCGTTTTCTGGCCAGATGTTACAGCGCTCTGGCATCCAAGCGTAGGCAGTGAGCAGGCCGATGTATGGCTCAGTAAGCACTGGGGCAATGGCCTGAATTTTTATCGCAGCGATGTTAAATTGGATTAGACGATGGCGCAAAACATAGCAATAAAGGCACGTGCCAACGATTATGAGTTACAGGCTCTGCTGGCCGCAAAAATGTCTGACTCGCCGCCTGAGACCTTAGTTCAGCTGGATACGTTCTTTAAAGTTGAACATGGCAGACTAAAATTACGGGAATTTCCAGATAGCCCCGCGCAACTGATTTTCTATCAACGAAGCGATGTACCTGGACCCAAGCTTTCTGACTACCAAATTACCGAATTGCAAGCCCCAGAAGGCTTGAAGAGAATACTCAGTGGGGCCTACGCCATTATTGCAACTGTTGCTAAAACCCGCCGCTTAATGATCAGTGGTCGAACTCGTATTCACATTCACCAAGTCAAAGGGCTTAGCAACTTTATTGAGCTTGAAGTGGTGCTATCAGAAGGTGAATCGATAACTGAGGGTGAATCCGAAGCAAAAGAATTAATGGATCACCTGCAGATACACGAACAAAATTTAATCGCGCAAGCCTACGTCGACCTTATTATTGAAAACTCGGAGAACGAACTCGATTAATTTTTTAGTTCGCCAATTAGTTTATCGATTATGAGCTGATTGCCAGACAGGAAGTCAAGCCGGTCAAGCTCGGTCAAATTGCACCACTGTAAGGCTTGTCCCTCTGCTCCCTGCGGTTGGCCGCTATATTGCGTGACGATCTGAATCGACAGTCTGACGTTTCGATCTGAATAATCGTGTTCTAAGGTCATGAAGTCTTCGCTATGCTCCAGCTCTATCTCCAGCTCCTCTTGTAGTTCACGGCGTAATGCCTGAGTAACGGACTCGCCTGATTCAATTTTGCCACCTGGGAATTCCCACTTACCTAAGTATTGATCTGCAACCGTACGTTGGCCGACCAGTACCTGACCTAAGGTATTAAAAACAATCCCAACCGCTACTTCAATGCGCTTCATGCCTTAGGCCTTTCTGACAAGGAAATGTCCATAAACCAAATGCGCATTTTGTGATGGCTTAAAATTTTGCTGGAGCTACGGTGGCAAACAAGAGCT
>CAWUWF010000149.1:0-21626 GCA_963925935.1 uncultured Arenicella sp.
GTGTGGCACCCAGATGTCGTTTGTTTTGATCTTGTGGCGAGTGATAACGGCGAAATAATTGGCAGTTTATACGCAGACCTCTATGTCCGTAAAAATAAGCGTGGCGGCGCCTGGATGGATAGTTGTATTCATCGCCAACGCCAAGAGCAGAGCTTACAGAAACCAGTTGCCTTCCTAAGCTGTAATTTCACGCCACCGATAGGTAATGACCCCGCATTACTAAGTCATAATGAGGTGGAAACGCTTTTCCATGAATTCGGCCATACCTTGCATCATTTGCTGACCGAAGTCGATGTGATGGGAGTGGCAGGTATTAATGGCGTTGCTTGGGATGCGGTAGAAATGCCGAGCCAGTTTCTGGAAAACTGGTGCTGGCACCCCGATAGTTTACAGCTGATCGCTAGCCACTATAAAACTGGCGACAAGCTGCCGCATGAATTGTTAGATAAAATGCGGGCTGCTAAGAATTTTCAATCTGGAATGCAAACATTGCGCCAAGTCGAGTTTGCTCTGTTTGATATGCGTCTACATGCAGCGCAAACAACGCCTGACGTACAAGCCCTGCTTGATACGGTCCGCGAAGAAATAGCAATCATTCCAACACCCTCTTACAATCGCTTCCAAAATAGCTTTGGGCATATTTTTGCTGGAGGTTATGCTGCAGGCTATTATAGCTACAAATGGTCTGAAGTATTGTCAGCAGATGCTTTTGAGCGTTTTGAAGAAGAGGGTATTTTCAATCGCAAGACCGGGCAAGATTTTTTACACTCAATACTCCAGCGTGGCGGAGTAGATGATCCCAATGACCTATTTATAGAATTTCGTGGTCGGCCTCCACAACTACAGCCACTCCTCAGACAGTCAGGGCTTAGTGACAGATAATTTACCTACATCTCGGTGAATGCCTGATTGAGCTTATAAAACTGGAACTAGCTCAGCATCTGCGTTATTTATATATCATGAAAACAATGCCTCAGTTAATTATCAAGGTCTCAGCCATTGCATTATTACTTTGCGCTGGTTACTCATCGCTAGATGATTCCGCTTGGGCCGCCAAAATGTATAAGTGGGTAGACGCTGCCGGCAATATTTCTTATCAGGATAAGCCTCCGCCAAAAAGCGCTAAGTTAATTGAAGAGTCTGAATTGCAAAACAGCAGCCCCAAGCCCAGGCCAACGACTAGAAAAAAAACTATCACGCCCGTAACAGCCTACACAATTACTAATTGCGAGGACTGCACTCAATTGATTGGCTTCTTGAAAAAGGCCAAAATTCCGATTGTAGAATTATCCCTACAGGACCGAGAGGTTCAATCACGGATACTGCGTTTGTCTGGGAAAATTTCGGCTCCCACCCTTTTTATTGGTGACACATTAGTCACCGATTTATCCGAGTCAGGGTTGATCACTATATTAAAGAAAGCAGGCTACACCCTACCCGAGAGCATAGACCCTAAAACGGCAGAGCCACTCACCACGCCCAGAAACTCAGCCGACAGTGATTCAAAAGGCGGTGTCAAACGAGCGTTTGGAGGTACCGTACGCAAACTCGCCGACTGATGAGATTGCATCTGAGTAAGTAAGCCGAAGTCGGCTAATTTTTAAAATCCACCCCTTTTATGAAAAACGACAAATAATGAAAATAGCAAGTTGGAACGTTAACTCCCTTCGGGTTCGTCTCGAGCATACGCTCGAGTGGATGCAGAAAAATCAACCTGATCTTTTTTGCCTACAAGAGCTTAAGGTTCCTGATGATGATTTTCCTGTCGCTGCGTTTAGCGAAATTGGATACCATAGTTATTTCACGGGGCAAAAAAGTTACAATGGAGTCGCGATTTTAAGTAAGCAACCACTCGAAAACGTTGAAACCAATTTGCCAGACTTTGAAGACCCTCAGCGGCGTTTTATTAAAGCGGACTATCAAGGCATAACGCTGGTCAACGTATACGTGCCGAATGGACAAGCGCTTGATTCTGATAAATTCGTTTACAAGCGTGCTTGGTTTGCAAAATTACAGCTAGCCATGCGCAACTACCTTGCGCACAACTCAAAGGTGGTACTAGTAGGTGATTTCAATATCACCCCCAGTGATTTAGACGTACATGACCCGGCTAAATGGCGTAACAAAATTCACTGCAGCCCGATTGAACGATTAATGTTGCAGAACCTAATGTCAGAGGGTTTATTTGACACCTATAGAAGCTTTCACAAACAAACAGATCAGTTTTCCTGGTGGGACTACCGCACTGACGGTTATAGCCGCAATGAAGGTTTACGAATCGATTTAATTCTCAGTTCATCTGACTTACTCGATGTCGCCAAGGATTGTGTGATCGATGAAAGCCCTAGAAAACTAGAACGCCCATCTGATCACACGCCGGTTGTCGTTGAATATAATTATTAAGTAACACTTAAACGGATTTTTTAGGCGTCAAAGAGTCAGAGCTTGCGTTAGTTTTATTTGGGCTTTTGCGCGCTTGATCCTGCCTTGTTTGAGTCTGTCTAGGCTTGCCCTGACTGGCTTTGCCCTGACCAGGCTCGGTCTGTTTATTCAGCTTTGATTTTGTCGATCTATTGACTGGCGAATCGATATCAACAGTTTTGGCCGCTTGAGTAACATCAACATGCTTGGCTCGCGGCTCAATCGTGGGCGCCATTGCCAAGGGATCACTCTGATCGCTTAAGCCTGCGATTACGTTCCCTGATCGACACAGAGTTGTCGCACCTACGGAAAGATGTTGATATAGGTCTTGGTATTGGGCGGCCATATCTTTAAATTTTTTCGAAGTTTCTTCAAAGTGTGCCTCAACCTCTCCTTGGTAATCTTCCATTTCCTGTTTAATTTTTCCGGCGGAGGCGCTGCCCGTACGTATTTTATTAAACAGCAGGGTCACGGATATACCGGCAACGGTCCCACCGAAAAAGAATAGGAAGGCTGGAATTACTTGAATTTCAAACATAATAAAGCGAATTTTCTTCTGAAAAGTTGGGGGGAATGAGTGATTTCAAAACTGACCTAGACCAAAGCGAGGTCTATCATTAATTATTTTTCACTCAGGATTTTTTCGACTTAGAATATAGATGCTCTATACTAGACTCGCTGTATCGCTTTTAGTGTGAACGATGTTTAAGGGTATCGAATGATAAATACAAACAAATACAACTCTTATTATAAAGATGTGTTAAACAGATACCAGGCCGACGAAAAAACGTCAGGTATCAAGTGTGGCTTACGCCGTATAAAAAATCCCATGCGCTGCATGAGGCTTGGTTTCAAATCATTTTTGCTTAGCGGTTTATTGCTTGGCGGCATTGGGGTATCACAAGCAGATTTGGTTGATATCTCGCCAAAACTGCTAACGATGAATGATGAGTTACGCAAAGATATCCAACAGACCTTACACCACTTGCAGTTTGATCATTATACACCTAATGAATTAAACGACGATTATTCAGCAAGGACTCTTGATGGCTATATCAAATTATTGGATCCAAATAAAATCTATTTTACTAAAAAGGATATTGATAAATTTCAGGCATATCGCCACCGTTTAGACGACCTACTCAAACAAAATGACGCTGAGATAGCCTTTGACATCTTCAAGGTATTTCGAGAGCGTATGAGTCAACGCACCGAGTTAATTCTTAAGCTTATCAAGCATGATTTTGATTTTACGGCCGACGATACAATAAGCATTGATCGTGACAACTATAAGTGGTCGGACACCGATGAAGATCTAGCTATTGTTTGGGATAAACGCATTAAGAACGATACCCTGCAACAAGTGATGGCCAAAACCCCTCTTAAAGAAGTACGGGAAAACCTGAGCCGGCGCTACCAACGTCAGCGAGATGCAACCTTCCAGTTAAAAGCAGATGAAGTATTTGAGTGGTTCATGAACGCCTACGCTAAAGAGTTGGGTCCGCACACTCAGTATATGTCTCATATCACAACCGAGAACTTTAAAATCAGCATGTCCTTGTCGCTGCAAGGAATTGGCGCGGCACTCAATACAGACCAAGACTACACGGTAATTAATCGAGTCATGAAAGGCGGCCCCGCGGAAAGAAGCGGCGCTATTAAGGCTGAAGATAAAATAGTTGGTGTTGCTCAAGATGGTAAAGAGATGATCAACGTCATCGGCTGGCGACTAATGGATGTCGTGCAAATGATTCGCGGCGACAAAGGAACCAAGGTTAGATTGCAAATACTCAAAAACGGATCGGCTCCTGGCTCGCCCCCTGAAACGCTTGAATTGGTTCGGGATGTTATTCAATTAGATGACCAAGCCGCCAAATTGACTCAAGTTGAAATCCCTGATCGCAATATTGAAAAGAAGTATTCAGTGATTAGCATTCCTTCTTTCTATTCAAACTCTGGGCAGGCTCGTAAGGGTGGCAAGTATACGGCCACCACCTATGACGTCATAAAATTACTAGAGGAAGTTAATGCCACCGACAGCGAAGGGCTTATCATTGATTTACGTGGCAACGGAGGAGGTTACTTAAATGAAGCAATCAGCCTCACCGGTCTGTTTATTCCTCAAGGGCCTGTGGTTCAAGTAGTGAAACACAATCGAAGGCGCGCAGTTCTGAAAGACCGTATCCCGACGGTAGCCTATGATGGCCCGATAGTAGTATTAATTGATCGGTATAGTGCCTCAGCATCCGAGATTTTTGCCGCGGCCCTACAAGATTATGGGCGCGCCATAGTGGTTGGCGAGAGGTCATTCGGTAAAGGCACAGTGCAGCGAGTTATGCCACTTCGCTATGGTGACAAAATAGAGCATGAAAGTCAGGTGAAATTCACCACCGCCCAGTTTTTTAGAATCAATGGTGGCAGTACGCAGCACAAAGGAGTCACACCGAACATCATCCTTAATTCAGGTGCCGAAGATGAAAAGTTTGGGGAACGGGCTTACGATAACGCACTCCCGTGGTCTCGAACGCAAGCTGCGATTTATGAACATAGCATTATCTCAGATGACTTGGTACGCGATCTACAGCAGCGTCATTTATCACGCTCAGAATCTTCACCGGCATTCTCATTAATGCGCGAAACATCCAAGCGAATAGCAACGAATAAGGAAATCAAAGAGCTTTCTTTAAACCTTAATAAGCGTCAGGCGATCAGAGATAAGCTAGAAGCAGAGTCTTTGGCCGAGCTTAATGGTTATCGCGCGACACTTGATCTTAAGCCAGTCACCAAAGAATCCCGAACCGACAACCCTTTGCCAGACGAAGATGAGCACTGGAACATTGTATTTCACACAGAAGCCGCAAAAATCCTATTGGATGAATCAAAGTGGAATGGCGCGGTTCTGACGCGCAATGGCTCAACCGCGGCTCAGGTTAATCTCGATTCTAAAAATGGAATCAACTAAGCTCGGCGTAGATTCATTGGATAGTGATTGCTTTTTAAAAATATTCGCAGTAGCGCTGGCGCCAGACCTGAATAAACAAAGACTTGGATGATAAGATTGTTTTGAATAAAGGCTATTGTTTTGAATAGCCTTTGTTTCGAATACACACAAGCAGTAACACTGCTATACAGAGCCATACGATCCAATTGCCGTAACGTTTAAACGCAGTATCACCCGTTTGTGGTTGGAGTGCATAGGCTAAAGTTGCCTCTTCAAATTGAGCAGTCTTTGCAAGCACCCTGCCCCGATGATCAATCACCGATGAGGGCCCAGAATTTGCACTGCGAGCCATCGGTCTGGATAGTTCTCGGGCCCGCATCTGCCCCATTTGTAGGCGTTGGTGCGGCGCGAAAGAATCGCCAAACCAAGCATCCTCACTAATGTTGATGAGCAGCGTTGCGTCACCGGAATAGCGTCTTATTTCGCCGGCAAAAGCATCCTCATAACAAATGGATAAACCAATCTTTACGCCATTCTCACAGCTCAAAGATTGTTGTCCCTGCCATGCGTCCAAGTCATCCAGCGGAAGTTGTAAATACTCTAACAACCAAGAAAATAAAAACCTCATCGGCAAATACTCTCCGAAAGGAACCAGGTGGCGTTTTCGATAAAGCTGTTGTTGAGGGGCGCAATTCAATACGGCGGCATTATAATTATGATCAGCGTCGGGGTAATCCACGATTCCAGTTAACAAAGCGGTGCCACTCGGAATCAAGTCTTGCCAGAATTTCTGATCGGTTTGTTGGTAAAATAGTGGCAATGCCGTTTCTGGCCATACCAATAGATCAATAGGAGTTTGTTGGTTCGATGCCTCCTCTACGATGAACTCACTCATCGATCGCAACTTGGTAATCACACGTTGTCGGTATTGTGGCTGCCATTTTTGATTGATCGGCACATTGCCCTGCACTATGCCCACATTGACGGGCTGCCCAACCGATTTGGTCCAACTTATTTGATCAGCGAGTGCGGCGCCAAGAATAATGCAAACCAGTAACCCGCCTGACCACAATTTGCCCGGATAGCGAACCAGCAATACTAGGCAACTGGCAGAAATTGCGACCAAAAAACTTACCAGATAGACACCGCCAAGTGGCGCAAATCCGAAAAACCAGCTAGGCGTTTGGCTTACGCCCAACTCCATCCAGGCAAAGCCGGTAAAGATCCAACTTTTAATCCATTCAAAAACAACCCAGCTTGGTGCCAACACAAGAATGCGCTTCACGCCGCCCTGTGGGAACAGTCGTGCGGCAAAGTAAGTGGTTAAGCCAATAAAAACGGCAAGAATACCAGCGAAGAGTAAAACCGCAATGGATCCCATCCACGCAGGCATGCCCCCATAGACATTAAGCGATATATAGACCCAAGAAACGCCAAAACCAAACAGACCATAACCAAAAGCCAAGCCCATTAAAAAGGCATGGCGTGGCGTTAAATCACTGCAAACATAGAATAAGACAGCCAAGCACGGAAAAGCTAGGCCAGCGAATCCAATCGGCGCAAAAGCAGCAACCAGAATCGCGCCTGCAACAAAGCTGATTATTGCGCGCAAGGCCAATTGGCCTGCTTGCATTATTATCGCCATCGTTTTTCCTTACTGCTGATTAGCCAAAATTGGCAGTCAAATTAGGTACAGATGACTTTCGTTCATCGGACAAGCGAGACGAGAAGGTTAAGTCTCGCGCCGGCCGAAATACAAACCCTATTAGGCTTACTTTTGATTGCCCTTTAGCTCTAAGTACATCTTTTTCTCTTTTGCAAAACGAAGCATTATTTCGGCCTTATCAGAGAGCAGCGCTTTGCGTTGCGCTACGGAATCAGCCATCCTAACTTTTGCCTGCGCTATCTCAGTATTCATGGACTTTAAAGCCGGCGCGGTTTTCAGCTGGCCTAATTTCGTTTCATAACGACTTATGCGGGCCTCCATTCCTCTAATGTAGGCGCCGTGCACGTCTATCTTACTTTTAACAGAATCAAGCTGATTGTCTCTCTGACGATCGATATCGCCTTCTGTTTCGTAAATACTAAGAATTCGGAGTCGATCGTCAGCTACGGCTTTTTTTTGCGCTTCGTTCTGCGCGAACAATTCAGCCTGCTGCAATTCTTCATTCCGTTGTTTTTGTGTCTTTGGTGGGCTTTCTTCCGAATCGATAAAGCCCCGCTTAGTTAGGGTTGTGATCTTAGAGTTTTCACACGATTTTACAGCGCTATCACCGTAGTGCCAATTTCCGTCAGCATCCTGGCACTTCTTCATGCCGGCCGCACTGGAAGCGCTAAAACTAAGCAATATCAATAGTAACAATATTCTCATCGTAAATTCCCTAAATAGCACTCTGCTTTCGCAACATCAAAAACAAGCCAAGTAGTAACATGGGTACGCTTAGCATTTGGCCCATGGTAACCCACTCGTAGAACAAATAATTTAGATGATCATCGGGTACCCGCACCAACTCAATCAAAGATCTGGCCAGTGCGTAAGTGACTAAGAATAATCCAGACAATACCCCAGCGGCTCTTGGCTTGCGGGCGACTAGCCAGACAATCACAAGTATTACTAAGCCTTCTAAAATCGCTTCGTATAACATCGAAGGATGTCGAGGCTGAGCATCTGCTGTAGTGAACACCATTCCCCAAGGAAGATCAGTCGGCTTCCCCCAAAGTTCTTGATTCATAAAGTTACCCATTCGACCAAAAAACAATCCAATAGGTGCTATCGGCGCAATGAAATCGCCAATTTGAAAAAGCGTGCGGTTAGTCTTATACGCATAAATACTAATCGCGATTATCACCCCAAGCAAACCGCCATGGAACGACATTCCACCTTGATTTAGGTAAATGATGTCAATCGGATTGGCTAAATACTCTGCCGGCTTATAGAAAAATACGTAGCCTAAGCGGCCACCGAAAACGGCCCCAAGCGCTCCGTAAAAAATCAAATCGCTGATTTGCTCACTATTCCAAGAGCCGGATATAGCTTCTGGATAGTGTTTAACTCGGTAGTTGCCTAATAAATAGACACCCAAGAAGCCAAACACATACATTAGCCCGTACCAGTGAATACTAACGAACCCTAATTGCAAAGCAACTGGGTCAAAATTCGGATGAACTAACATATTGCTAACATTTAACTGTACTCAGGTCGCATTCTATTTAGGATTAGCTTAACAGGAACTGAATTATTCCAATTTATCAGCCAAGCAATAGAAGTTATTGAAACGGAAACATGGGATTAACAACCATCAAACTTAAGCTGGATAAGGGTCACCAAAAGCAGTTTTATAGCGTTCGGCGAAGGTCTGTTTTGAAAACTCATGGCCTTGGGTTCCAGAGCATTCGATCTTAATTGCGCCGCACAATGAACCAATACGCCCACAGTTCGCCCAATCCAAGTCTTGAGATACACCGTACATAATACCTGCACGGTATGCATCTCCACAACCGGTTGGATCAACGGCCTTTGTGATTGGCGCGCAGGGTATCTCTATTTCTTCACCGCCCGCGTAAATCACTGAACCTTGGCCGCCCTTGGTAACGATAAACGCGTCCACACGATCCACTAAGTCCTTCAGCGCTAGACCTGTGGTTTCTACCAACATTTGGCTTTCGTAGTCATTCATTATGGCGTAAGTTGCTTGATCACAAAAACGTACTAGTTCTTCTCCACTGAATACTGGGAGCTGTTGACCCGGATCAAAAAAGAAAGGGATTTTGGCTTCGGCAAACTGAGTTGCATGCGCAAGCATGGCGTCACGACCGTCCGGCCCGACAATACCCAGACCAACATTTGGAGCATCACTAACCTTGTTCTGATGTGCAAAATTCATCGCGCCAGGATGAAACGCGTTAATTTGATTATTATCCATGTCCGTTGTTATGAACGCCTGAGCAGTGAACTGACCGTCAATGGTGGCAATATAATCCTGCGCAAAACCTCGCTCATCTAGCCATCTAGAATAGGAACCAAAGTCCTCCCCTACGGCTGCCATGATGAGCGGCTGGCCACCCAACATTTTATATGTGTAGGCCATATTACCAGCACAACCGCCCTGAAACCGCTGCATCGTTGGTGTCAAAAAACTAACATTAAAGATATGGGCTTGGTCAGGTAAAATATGGTTTTTAAACTGTCCCTCAAACACCATAATGGTGTCGAATGCCATCGAACCTGTAATTAATGTATTCAATGTATGCTCCAAATTAGACCTAGTGATCTTTATATTTTAAATTTTAAGAAGAGCGCGCCACAGGTTTAACAACTAATTTTGTTAGTTTATTAAGTCCCTTCGCTGCCATTAATATGGCTTACGAGATGGCGCGTCTGAAAGTACTGTCGAGGCTAGCCGGGTAAGGTCTAGCCTTTTCGGTTCGAGCTAATCTTGGTTCTGGGCCAAATAGGCCTCTGCACTAAGCAAGTTTTCTAGCTCTGCCAGATTGCTTGCCTTAATCCTAAACATCCAACCGCCATCAAAAGGCGACTCGTTCAATAATTCTGGTGCGTCATCTAGAGCGTCATTTATTGCAACAATTTCGCCGCTTACGGGAGGGTAAATATCGGAAGCTGCCTTAACCGACTCAATTGCACAGCATTCCGTACCGGCCGTAACCTGCTGCCCAACGTCGGGCAATTCAACATACACAACGTCGCCGAGAGCTTCTTGTGCAAAATCACTGATTCCGACTTCGACGATATCATCGTCTAATATTCGGGCCCACTCGTGTGAGACGGCATACTTTACAGTGCTAGGGGTTTCGCTCATCGCGCGCTCCAAATAAACTTTGTTTTACTTAACTAATTATAATGCTATCGGGGCTTGATCCAATAGCTAATGACTACTTATCTTTTTTCAGGTTACAGCTGGCACAAATCCCATATAAATATAAGGAATGATCTTGTAGCTCAAACTCATACTCCTCAGCTATCCTTTTCTGCCTTTCTTCAATCTCACCATCGTAAAATTCAGTAACGGTGTTGCATTTAATACATACCATATGATCGTGATGCTCGCCTCGATCAAGTTCAAATACCGAACGACCTCCCTCAAAGTTATGCCTAATAACCAATCCTGCATTTTCAAACTGGGTTAACACGCGGTAAACGGTGGCAAATGCTATTTCTTCACCCGCATCGAGCAGTGACTTATAGACATCTTCTGCGCTAAAGTGACGAAGCTTGCCTTCTTCCAGAATGGCCAGAATTCGTAATCTCGGTAGAGTCGTTTTAAGCCCTACTTCTTTTAAATCTTGACTGCTTGGCATAATTTTTTGAACTTAGGTGATCGCTGTTACTGTTTATAAAGATGGGCTGAGTCTATCATTTTTTCTTCGTACAAACTCAATATTGCGGCAAGAAGCCTGATACTTATACCCGCTGTCCTTTTGTCACGAACAAAGCATAGTTCATCAATAGCGCTGAAAATAAAATCGCTTTTGCTGGTCAGTATATCTCTGTTATTCGCAGCTAATTATCTAGCGAATAACATCGACACCGCTAAGAGAAAATCACATCTGCCGGCAAATTCAGCTCTTTATCCTGACCAGATAGACAAAATGAGGTCTGATTTCGATCGAATGAAGTTGACCAATATTACGATAGAAACAGTAGACCATGGGCACAACTATCAACAAGGTTTGCGCGCAGGTCGGATAGGTATCTATTTTGCTCCACCACATTGCACAGCATGGACGGTCGATCACCATGGCTTTCGAGCTCTAGTGCATTTATCTGAGCCTCTTGCTTATATCGTCACTGTCGAGCAGAGCCGGACAAACTTATTTGAGGTAGGTAACTTAGCTAGTAATCGGATTTGTGACAGGAAGCCGTTAAATTTAGACTATATATTAATTAGCAAAGTGTTGGAAAATAGCTCGGTGCCTACGCTGCTAAATGCCCATAGCCTGTCTCGCTAAAAGGCGCTTAATCGCGATTGATGACCCTATCCAATTCATCCCTAAAGAGCGAGCACCTAGCCACCATGGCGCATTGCTCTGGTAAGCCAAGTGCAGAGCGCTCATCATCATATCAGTCTGTTGATTATCCATCTTGCGGGCTCGTTGATAGCGTTCTAACAGCGCAAGATCACCTAGATGACAGGTATCTAACCTAGGCGAACTTTTAACGCTTGAATTCAAAATATCTTCCAGCGCGCCTGTTAGCACTTTTACCAAACTAGCAGCATCTTTAAACCCTAAATTGGCACCCTGACCCGCTAGCGGATGGATGCTATGGGCCGCATCTCCGATTAGCACCACACCTTTCTTAAAATAACGTTCCGCCCTCTGGCTTTTTAGTGGAAATGTCAATCGTTTTGAAAGTACTTCCACTTTACCAAGTCGATTCTCAAGAGCGTCAGCCAAAGCAATTTCAAACTCTTTATCCGACAGCGCCATTAATTCTTCGGCCAAGGCTAAATTAGCACTCCAAACAATCGAGCTTTGATTATCTGCCAGTGGTAGCACGGCGACCGGGCCAGTTTCCAAAAATCGCTGCCAGGCCGTATCTTGATGACTTAGCTCTGTGTGTATTCTAAGCACAATTGCACGCTGTTGATAGTCGTGTCTTGAAGACATTATCTTGGCTTGCTGGCGTACCCAGGATCGATTGCCGTCTGCGGCGACCACTAATGGCGCTCGCAATACTTTATTATCACTACGCAATTCTGCGCTAAAACCATCGCCTGCGCCAAGATTCAATTTGCGCGCTCTATCGACACAAGAAAAATTTAAAGACACCGCCGAGAATTCATAAAATGTGTCAATATTTTCAGCTAGCTCTAGCTGAGATTGCAATAAGCTGATGCACTCCTGGCTGTCAATCAAATAACCCAATGACGTTTTATTGTAGTCTTGGGCGGCGAAAGTCAGCTCGCCATCTGTACTTTCGTCCCAAACAAACATTTTATCGTAAGCATGGCAAACATTAGCTCCCAGCGACTCAAATATACCGACTTCTTTTAACACATCGGTAGCAGCATCGCCTAAGGCGACTACACGTTGATTCTTCTGCTCGGCCTCAGCCAGCATAGGCGCGTGCTCAACAATCGCTATTTTCAAACCAAGGTGTTTGGAAAACACCTTCGACAGTAACAAGGCAAAAGCCGAGCCAACTAATCCGGCGCCAACCACAATCACATCATATTTAGAATCCAAAGCACTCATTTTTCACTGCGCAAGTTTAAGCGGCCATTAAGGCTTCGATTTCATCTGGGTCGGTTGGAACATCGCTGGTTAACACCTCATGGCCTTGCTTAGTTATGAGCACATTATCTTCAATACGGATTCCAATGTCATGCCATCGCGAATCTATTTTCTGTGTAGCACTCACATAAATACCGGGTTCCACCGTAAACACCATTCCCGCTTCAAGCTCACGCCAATTGCCCGCTACCTGATAATCGCCAACATCATGCACGTCCATGCCCAACCAATGTCCGGTTCGATGCATATAGAACTGCGTATAGGCTTGTGACTCCAGAACCTCGTCTAAACTACCCTGTAACAGTTTTTCATCCAACAATCCTTGAGCAATTATTTTGACCGCGGCCTCATGCGGCTCATTCCAGTTGTGCTCGGTCGTACATTTATCAAATGCCGCATGTTGCGCAGCCAAGACTATGTCATACAGAGCTCTTTGCTCACCTGAGAATTTCCCATTAACTGGAAAGGTGCGACTAACATCAGAGGCGTAGCAATCCAGCTCTGCCCCCGCATCTATCAGCAATAGGTCACCATCTTGTAGAACCTGGTCATTTTCCGTGTAGTGCAAAATACAGGCATTTTCACCGCCCGCCACAATGGATGGGTAAGCATTATAGACACTGCCAGCTTTACGAAACTCACATTCCATTTCAGCCTGAACTTGGTATTCGTACATTCCCGGACGACAAACGCGCATCGCTCTGCGATGACCTGCAGCGGCAATTTTGCCAGCCTTACGCATAATTGATATTTCGTCTTTGCGCTTAATTAGACGTTGTTCGTACAACAAATGACTTAAATCAACCAACTCGTAGGGAGCATGCTTGCCAGAGGCTGCATCTGATTTGATCTGATTTAGCCAACCCAATACCTGCGCGTCAAATTCTGGATAACGACCAACGTTGGTATAGACTTTATCTCGCTGCTCCATCATGCCAGGCAAAATATCGCCTATATCTTCAAAAGGAAAAGCATCATCCGCACCATAATGCTCAATAACACCCTCTAAGCCAGCTCGACGGCCGTCCCAAAGTTCACGTTTTAGATCTTTTTCCCGACAAAAAATTACATATTCGCCATTCGGCCTGCCCGGACAAATAACCGCAACCGCCTCAGGCTCAGAGAAGCCCGTTAGATAGAAAAAGTCGCTGTCTGAACGAAATTGAAAGTCGACATCGCTATTGCGAGTTTTAACTGAGGACGTTGGCACAATGACAATGTCATTATCTCCAATCTGATTCAGTAACTCCTGACGCCTGCGATGATGTTGTTGTATGTTCATCTATACCAGTTTTTATTGTTGTTCGGTCGGCTCTGAGCTGGAGCGCTCTGAATAGATGAATTCAAAAATCAATTGAGAACCAACTTTCATATATTCATGTAGCTCGGCTAACGCCCAATCTTCTTCACGTTCTTCTTCCATGCCGGCCCCTGCTTCTGCAATCTCCATAATGTCACGTGCTATCTCGCCGCCGCTCTCCGGCAATTGGTCTATGCTGAAGGCATTATTGTATAACAGGCCTAGAATGTATCCCTTCGCCCACGACGCAAGCCCTTCTACTCGAACATCGAGGCTCTCGTCTTCGTCGGGCAACAAAAGATCAAAACTCTCTTTTGCCTCTAATAACTGTTCACTGACATCACGATAAATGTCATATAAAACCTCACTCAATTGTCCGAAGCGCCCATCATTCACATCCGCTTGCGGTTCGATCAACTTCAACAAATCTGGAGTGAAACCTGACTTCATATGATTGGCAACGGCACCAACCACGGTACCATGCACCTCACTTACCGATATTTCCACACCGGTAAGTGCTAATATTGCGTCTAATTGAGTGAAACGGTCTACTGGATTATTCATGTTAATTTAACAAAGCTGGACAAAATAAATTTATTTCTCGTATTCTAACGCATGCCGCATCATTACGCGCCTTTTAGATGCGTTTGGCATTAAAATCAACCGTCGATCAATACTGAAGACTCGCATAATTTTATAAACATCGGGTATCTGGTTGACGCAATCCTTGGCTAAGCCGTACTATTAGCTAGAACATAACCATGGGGGTTCGTTAAGATGGAATTAGACATGCTAGGACTCGAGCAACGAATCGAGACCTTGATAAGTGAATGTAAAAGACTAAACAATGAAAACCGCTCGCTCAAAACCGAGCATGTTTCTTTGCTGTCTGAAAAAACACAACTCAAAGAAAAAAACCGCCTGGCCTGTACACGCCTAGAACGGATCGTCCTAAAACTTCGTACCTTAGAAGATCAATAATAAAGCACACAAAGATCAATAATAAAACACGCGACGATCAATAATAAAATATGCGAAGGTCAAAGCTCCCAGAACTAATGCCAGCGCAAGCGATACCCGCAAACTATCAAGCACTCTGGCTAACTCGGCTCTAATTTTATGTCAAACAAAGGCGTCAACATTTCCATTATGGGTCGCGACTTTTCGGTCGCCTGCCCACCAGAAGAACAGGAAGACCTGCTCGAAGCCGCTCGTTATCTAGATGGCAACATGAAGGACATTAAGAAGACCGGAAAGATCATCGGGGCTGAGCGTTGTGCAATCATGGCTGCCTTGAATATTACCAATGAGCTACTCAAGCTCAAAAAAACAACGATAAATCAAACCCAAGTAAATCAACGCCTAGAGAGCTTGCAACAACGCATTGACGACGCGCTGCGCGAAGCCGAAGCTTAAATATATTTAATTTCGGCAATATTAAGTAAATATTCACTAAGCTCTTTTGATAGCGCGTTATACTAAGGGCTGGCGTTGCCTGTGTTATTTGTGTTGGCTTCAAATCCCTTAGAACCTAGTATTTTTACCCGGGGGTTAGACCAAGCTGCTGTTGTGAACATCTATTTCCTTGTTGCTAAGTTCTCTTAGTTCGCTGATTTAGGAATCCTGATGTAGCTTTTAGACCCCCACTTGAACCATTGGTTCAAGGCACCAAGCCCTATACGGCATCTACGGGTAACGCTGCTTTCACTTTTTTCTGGTCTTTCTTATGATTAATGCTTCCCCTCAAGCACTTTACTTCAGGCTAGCCCTCTGACTAGATTTTTAAATTCAATAGCCCCGAATGAGCAGAACTCAAGTCACCAATTCATATAAAAAAGTGGGCCATGTAGAAGCAAACCTCGCGTCTAAAAAGGCCAGCCTTCGGCGTAAATTTAGGTCCGCAAGACGAACGCTAAGCACACCCCAACAACAAAACGCTGCCATTGAACTGGCTCGAAATGCACGCGGCTATCGCCAGCTATGGAGTGGCACAAGGATTCTTAGTTACTCTGCTATATCTGGAGAGATAGATCCACAAATATTATGTGATCGGCTTAGTGCGTCAATCTACCATCCCAGAATCACCAATTATCGAATGGGTAGAATGCAATTTCTAGCTACTGACGGAAATACACAACGCAATAAATTAGGCATTGTGGAGCCCCGAATTGACGGCAAGCAACTCATAGCTCAACAATTTGATGCGGCATTAGTCCCATTGCTGGCATTTGATCGGCAGGGAAATAGACTTGGAATGGGCGGTGGATTCTATGATCGAGCATTTGCGTTCAAACACCAGAGCGGATATCGCAAGCGACCACTGTTGATTGGCATTGCTCACCATTTCCAAGAAGCCGAGTCGTTAACCACCGAAAGTTGGGATGTGTCGTTAGACGCTATAATCACAGACCAAGAATTAATTATCTTATAGCGCATTTGCATCACAGCTTGCTAATAAAACCAATGTGGCTCGGCAATGAATGCGAGCCATCGCCACTCTATGGGCGGCCAGCATAATCGAGCAAGTCATTAAATTTGTAGATATTTTTACTCGCATGAGTTTCTAATGCATAATTCGGCTTGTATAAAGAATGGCGCTATTTTTCGACGCTATAATTCTTTATCTAAACCAATAGTGCTGATCAGAGATCAAATAATAGGAGAACAAATTTTGTCCAAATTCAAACTAGCAGGCGTCGCAGCGCTGTTGCTCGTGCTAGCAGCCTGTAACGGCGAATCAACTCCTGCATCAAATTCAAACGATGCAACAACATCCACCAACTCAACAATTAATACGGAAAAAAAACCGATGGTTACCTTAAAAACAAATCTTGGCGATATAGAGCTAGAACTCGACACGGAAAAAGCACCGATCTCGGTAGCTAACTTCTTAAGCTATGCAAATGATGGCCACTACAATGGCACTATTTTTCATAGAGTGATTCCTGGCTTCATGATTCAAGGCGGCGGTTTCGAGCCAGGCATGACCCAGAAAGGTACTAAAGAACAAATCACCAATGAAGCTAACAATGGTCTAAAGAATGATACTTTCACGATTGCCATGGCTCGTACGCCAGACCCTCATTCAGCAACATCACAGGTTTTTATCAACGTGAACGATAATGCATCGCTGAACTTCAGCAGTGAAACCAGTCAAGGCTGGGGTTACGCTGTATTCGGCAAGGTCACCAATGGCGAAGAGATTGTTAGAAATATTGAATCTGTCGCAACTGGCCGATCAGGGCCCCACGGTGACGTGCCGGCAGAAGACATCGTTATTGAATCAGTTGTGGTTGGCGAATAAGCTACCAACAACGGCATTACTGCCGGCAGAAGGCTTTGAGAAGGTATCTTTATATTGACTCAGAGCCTTCAGCTATTTAAACCTTCAGGCACAGACAATTGGGATGGGCCAGACAATCAATAACCGCGTATATAAAGATAGCCCCTAATCAAATTCACACCATTCCCTCTTCATAAGTGAATTTATAATGTTTTTTGAAAAATATGAACCTTTATTGCGATACTCATGTCCATTGCTACGATTTTCCGAGCTTTTCGTCGCTATTAGATCAAGCCCATAGCAACTTCAGTTCAGCCTGCCGTATCAATCCATCGATGGCAAACCAAAACACTGAATCCCGGTTTTTGATGTTTTTTACCGATGGCGTAAAGGACAAAACCTGGACGCATATCTATCCACAAGCAGTCGCAAAAAATTGGTTAGGCGACTGGCAATTAAGTTTGGCTCGCGATGGCAAACTTATTAGAGCCAGCAACGGCGAAAAATTAGTCACCCTTGCACCGGCGCGCCAAATCAACAGTTTTCACCGGCTGGAATTTTTATTGCTGGGTTGCGACAAGGACATAGCGGACGGTATTACCGAACAAAAAATCATCGACTCTTATGCCGATCAATATTTATTGATATGTCCATGGGGTTTCGGTAAGTGGCTCGGAAAGCGAGCGAAGGTACTACGAGAATTATTGAGCACCAATGCGTCTAGACTGTTCCTGGGTGACAACGGCGGCAGACCAGGCTTGTGGCGTCATGTACCCCACTTCCGTCAAGCCAGACTACCTATCATTAATGGCAGTGATCCATTGCCTTTAACCGCGGATACGTGTCGAATAGGGAGCTTCGGCATTCACTGGCTTAGCGCAGAATCGGAGTTGAATTTGGCGGGGCTATTAGAAGAAATTAAGACCGCGACACTGAAAAATTATGGGCCGCAGCTATCGTTATATCAATTCATTCGAAATCAGATTGCTTTAAAACTTAAACCTAAGGCTTAACCCGAAGCTCTTTATAGTGCTTAAAGTTCATAGCCCCAGCAACGCACTCAGGCCTACAACCAACCTTGCTGTTGATACCAATCGCATAAAGCTTCAAGCCCTTGCTGATTGGAGTATTTATATTCGAAATTGGTATGTTGTTGCATTTTGTTAGTATTAAACGAACGGTCTTTGGTGAAAAAAGCCACCCTGCGACGATAAATCGGCGGTTCAATATTGAACGGCTTACAAATAAGCTCACATAAATCACCCAATAGAAAAAATGGTGTTACAGGCAGTCTAAGAAAAACAGGCGGCTTGGAACGATGCTTTCCAATAATCTCTATCATATCTCGGATCGAAATCGCTTGGTCGTTACCACAGATGTAGACTTCACCCTTGGCTCTATCCAAGGTTGCCACGGCTATCATAAAACTGACTAGATCTTCGACATGAATGAGGTGATATAAGCCTTTGCTACGTAAACCGAGTACTGGGCAGATCGGCAATTTCGCCAACTTAAATACTTTCAACAAACGGCGGTCACCGGGCCCGTAAATCGCGGCTGGTCTAACCACTGTGAGCGGCATGTGATTATTTTTTGCAAATTCGCGAATCCAAACTTCAGCTTCTACTTTGGTATTCTGATATTCATCACCAGGAGCGAAGCGATATTCTTCATCAGCCGGCGGGTGCTCTATGTGGCCGTGAACGCCAACCGTAGAGGTGTGAATAAACCGTTTAAAGTCTTTTTGTTTAACGGCCTCATTGGACAACAACTGAGTACTTTGGACATGGACTTTCCAATAGATCTCATCGCTAATTTTTGCCTCACGATACGCAGCGGCAACATGGAATACATAATTAACCCCAGCCATCGCTTTCTCAACGACCTGCTGGTCAAAAACGTCACCGATATGCCATTCAACAGGCAAACCCTCAAACTGAGTTCTGTTCGACGCTTGGCGTGCCAATACTCTTACCACCGCGCCGCTATCACAGAGCTTTTTTACTAGATAGACACCGGTAAAACCGGTGCCGCCAGTAATTAAAACAACATCATTCTTAGTAATCATTTTTCAATTCTCAAGAGCCTTCAGCCCTATAATCAGCTATCAACTCCACAACGAGCCTGTCGTTAGTTGTGATTTTATTTTCTTAGGTAGCCATATTTTTAGCAATTCCATTTGCTGGAACTGTTGCTGCTGAGAGGTCCATTGAAAATACTTGGACATCGTCATCGCAATGACCTTAATCTGAGCAAAACTTAAACGGTCTAACACCAGGTCATTGCTGCGCCGCAACAAAATATCGCTTAGTCTGACAGCCATGCTGTGGGCCATGTGCTGCTCACAAAACTCAATTAATTGTGAATCATTCATGGCGCTTAGGCTGCGACCAAATTGAAGAGTATCAGGTAGCTGTTCATGCCGAGTTCGACACTGCTGCCGACCACCTAATTTATTGACGATTAAGTCAACTGCTTGCTCTGCCAACAATCGAGCAGTCGTCCATTTAATACTGACGATGCTCACCAATCCATCGACTTTGCTATGCAATGCATGATCGATAATTTTACTATGATGCAATGGGGTGGAATTATTGTTCTTCTGGGAAAGGTCATTATCCGCAGGCGACAGACCTTGATAACAATAAGTCACCTGTGACTCTGAAAGCTTAAGCGCTGGGTAAGCGTGATTAATGTCTTTTACAAAATCCTTGATTTCACTCTCCTTCACTGTCTGATCATCGACGTCGCCGTTGTGTGGAAAATGAGTAGTCCCAATCACCGAGATTCCCTGCCAAGGGACAATGAAATATAAGCGCTTAGTATCACCCACCACCGAGTCAGACACGCAACTACTCTGGACCCCAATTGCCATGTTATTAGCAGGCAAGTTAGTAACGATATTCATACTCTTGGTTAGTGGCAGCGCCAGTGAATTTAAATTGCTGGCAGAGGATTGCCGTAATACTTTTGCCGCCCACGGGCCCGCGGCATTTAGAACTGTCGTAGCGCTGATGGTAAATGATTGATCACCCAGTAAATCTTCTGCTATTACACCGCTAACCTTACCCTCTTTTATTTGAATATCTGTCGCTTTAACATAGTTGGCGATAACACCACCCAGCTGATGCGTCTGCTGCGCTAGCTGCAATACAGCTAAATCAGCAAATTCTACTTGAGCGTCATACCACAACGCACCTCCCGTTAGCTTGTCCCTAGGAACTGAAGGAGCTGCGTATATACACTCTCGCTTAGATAATATATTACCGCGCGGCAGGCGCGATGCCGCTTGCAAATGCTTATTACGCCCCATCCCTAAGCACTCAAACATCCGAATGCCAATTCTCATGGAAATCGGCCCGCGCATACCCCAACCATAAGTGGGCATCAAAAATGGTAATGGTTTGACCAGATGGGGTGCTGTTTCTAACCAATATTTTTGTTCATTAATAGACTCAAGTGATCGCTTGAAATTAAGGTGCTGTAAATAGCGTATACCACCATGAATAGTTTTGAGGGAGTTGTGGCTCGTCGCTCCGCCCAGATCACCCATATCAATCATCGCCACCTTCAAACCACGCAGCGCAGCGTCACGGGCCGCGCAGGCACCATGCACCCCCGCCCCAATGACTAAAAGGTCGAACTGTTGATTTTGCAGGGCAGATATATCGCGTTTCATTATTATTTTATTTAACAGATCTCAAGCAATAAATTGGTGCCTGAAATCAACGTATTAGTATCACTCCAGCTAAGGTTTAATTCTAGTCAGCTTGGGCTAATTTGCAAGTTATGACGAAACAGGTTTAGGCCAAAAACCCTTGATTTTCAAATAAAATTAAGGGCCTTGATTAATGTGAATGTCCGGCCAATTGTCATTCCCTGTATGGAAGGTCAACCGCGTCGCCTTTGCTGAGTCGGAACCTACTTTCCAAAGAAAAATTTCATAATCTTTTGAATCATGTTCGTGGTCCTTGGAACCTCGGCTCGCGCCAAATACCATGTACTCCCCGTCATTAGATTCCTTCGGCCAATATTCGTGACTGAACTCGCCGATCAAATCAATCATAGTGGTAGATTCAAGCGTGTCTGGGGCAATAGAAACAATCTTCACACCCGCGCCCAGTTTGCCGTCATCATAGCCGCCATGGGTCACTTGAAATAAGCGTTTATAGTCGCTTGACCAGCCTAACTCACAGCCGTTTTCTACGCCTCTATGCGCATTACCCATAGTGATCGCCGTTCCCCAGTGGCCTTTATTCATGCCTATCTGACTTTGTCGCCCAGTAAACACCAATTGATCAGTGACAGGATTGCTTCGGTAATAAAGACGGTATTCAGCGCTTCGATGTTTTTGAGCCACCCTTGAGTCATACCAAGTAACAACATCAGCAGCGCTTTCTGGCTCATCTTTGTCGGGATTGAAATAT
>CAWUWF010000150.1:0-6616 GCA_963925935.1 uncultured Arenicella sp.
GGCCGATAGTCGGCAATTGTATCTAGCTCAGTATCGCTGAAAAACATGTTAGTAATTTATGATTAACCCTAGAAACTTAAAATTAGAAAAAAACGTTTGAATGTGTCGCTACCGTTGATTATGCCAAAGGCGAGCAAAGCATCCAATCTTTAAACCGAGTAAGTTCAAGCATAACGAGTTTTTAATCGAAGCCGAATACTAATTTTAAATAAAACAGCCGCCATCCAGAGAAAAAGGTCTGCTGTCTTGGCGCAAGAGTAGGATCTGAGATCTCTCCACTCGCTACGCTCGGTCGAGATGACGGTGCTGGGGGATGACGCTGCCGGGTAGTCGGTCGAGATGACGGTGCTGGGGGGTGACGCTGCCGGGTAGTCGGTCGAGATGACGCTCCGGGGCAGTCGGTCGAGATGGCGGGCTGTGGGGACTCGGCAAGATGACGGGGCGTGGGAATGTATGCAGCCCTGAGCTCAGAAACCTACGCGAAAAGTCATGTCCAGGATCTAAAGCAATATTACAGATCGAACACAAACAAAAGCACAGCTACCAGCTCCAGTCAGTCCCTATCAAAAAGCCCGAAGTAGTACCTAGTTTCTCAATTTCTTGATCATCCAGATCCAATGCAAAATAACGGTAACCGGCTTTCAATGAAACAGAAGGCAGAGGTTGATAGAGTAGTCCGGCTTCGACTTCAAACGCAGTTGCGTCATTATTTTGTAATTCGTCTTCCAGTTCGGGAAAATAAGATGTCAAACCATACAACTGTAGGGAGGGGAGCGTTCTATCAAGGTTTAATCGGCCAGAGATTGACACTTTTGGGCCACTGGCTTCTAGCAGAGACTCTATTGTCAACTCTTGCCAACCCAGGCCTAATTGAAAGTTAGACGAATCTTTACTACCAAAGCGGCGTTTTACATCAAGATTAAAATATTGGCTATCATTTGGAAGTCCGAAAACATCGTTGTTTTCGTTTTGCATTAAATTAGCTGTGATTCCCCAATTATCACTCCAATATTCACCCTTGCCGAGAAAAGAGCTGTATTCGCTGTCGTCAAATACAGAGACATTGGTATCACCGGATAGCCACATTAGGCTAGGGCGATTCTGTAGAGCTTGGTCATCGTCAGCTGCCATTGCGTTATCAATGAGCAAACTAGAGTTTATTAAGGTCATAGCAAACAGGGCGTAGCTTAAACAAACCAAACCACTCGCTTTTTGCGAAATTCCATTCCACAATCCGCTATGTACGAAAACCCTTTTCATCACGTTCATTACAACATTCCTTCGGCTACTGCTTATAGTCTCTTTATTAAATTTATTAGTTATATTTTACTAAAAACCTGAGAGTTAACAAGTCATATTTAAACATTATTATATGCTGTTGTTTTATATGAGTTATTAGTTAAGCTCATCAACGATAAAACGTTTGACAGTTTTTGGTGAGCCCTATCACTTCTCCGTTTTAAGAAGTATAACCAATATTTATGGCATTATTATGGCGAAAATGCCGAAAACAGTTAATTTAATGCTTAAAATAAAAAATATTACGCTCATCATCACCGCACCCACATAAATCACAAAACATATGTCTACTAGAATTGATAAATGGTTATGGGCAGCACGTTTTTATAAAACTCGCCAAATAGCAATAAAGGCTGTCAAAAATAGCCAGATTGGCTTAAATGGCCAAAATGTTAAGCCCGCCGCAACGGTAAAAATAGGAGATACGGTCAGCATTAAAAAGGGCTTATACCAATTAGAAGCATTGGTCGACAGCATCAATGACAAACGCGGCTCGGCGACCGTTGCGCAAACGATGTATCACGAAACTGAGCAGAGCATTGCAGGCCGTGAATCTTTAAAACAACAACTAGCGAACCAACCTAAAATAGACATCGACCATCGCAAACCAGATAAACGTGGGGTTAGGTCTCATCGTCAATTAAAGCGCGGCGATTAAAATTGCCTTAACGTGGGCTCATTTCGGCGATCGCTTTATCGATTTCAGCTCTGAGTTGTTGGTAGCTGTTAGCAACCGGAAACTGCGGGAACTCGTCAATCACGTTCTGCGGTGGGCAGAATAAGATACCTTGCTCTGCTTCGCCTAACATCGTGGTGTCATTGTAGGAGTCGCCCGCGGCCACAACATTGAAATTTAGTTCGTGTAAGCGTTTTACCGTTTCGCGTTTATGGTCTGGCTTTCTCAACTTATAATCATTGATTCGCCCTTCATCATCAATGATCAGCTGATGACAAAATAGGGTCGGCCACTGCAGCTGGCGCATCATTGGTTTTGCGAACTCCTGAAAAGTATCAGAAAGAATAATCAGTTGATAGTCTGCACGCAGCTGATCAGAAAACGCCTTCGCACCTTCTAGAGGTGTAAGAGTATCGATTACAGCTTGAATATCGTGTATGCGAAAATCGTGCTTGGCCACCAAATCCAACCTAAATCTCATCAATTCATCGTAATCAGGAATGTCTCGAGTAGTGGCTTTCAATTCTTCCACACCCACTTTTTCTGCAAAATTGACCCAGATTTCTGGGATCAAGACACCTTCTAAATCCAAACACACGATATTCATTTAAAGCTCTTCAGTATTCATTGTTTTGTTTAGCGTATAGCCAAAGTTAGATGGGATCAATAGTTACGTCATTATCGTCGCCAGAAGCCTGATTAGGCTGTTTTTCAATGCTCGCTTCTGTCAAAATCCGTCGATGCTAATCCCACTATCCTTGTACATTCACATCCCTTGGTGTGAGAAGAAATGCCCCTACTGTGATTTCAATTCGCACATGGCAAAAACACAAGTTAATGAACCCGCGTATGTCGCTGCCCTGTTGGCTGATCTTGACCGCGATTTAGCTGACTATCGCGCCACACTGAAGAACCGCACGCTAAGTTCTATCTTTTTTGGCGGTGGCACGCCGTCATTATTTTCAGCCGATAGCATAGATGCAATTCTCAAAGGCGTTGCCGAACGAATTTCATTCTCGCCAAGCATTGAAATAACCCTGGAAGCTAACCCAGGTAGCGCCGAGGCCAACAAATTCATTGGTTTTAGACAAGCAGGCGTAAACCGCCTATCCATTGGCGTACAAAGCTTTAACCCAGCTCATCTAAAAGCGCTTGGTAGGGTTCACAATAGCGCCGAGGCAATTGCTGCCGCTGGCTACGCTAAGGATGCTGGCTTCGACAACTTTAATCTAGACTTGATGTTTGGTTTGCCGGAGCAATCAATTGAACAAAGTACCAGCGATTTAGCTAAAGCTATTTCCCTAAACCCAACCCATTTGTCGTGTTATCAACTAACCATTGAACCAAACACCCTATTTCATCATTCACCGCCGATCACCCCAGATGATGAAACATTGTGGCAAATGCAAACATCGCTGCAAGCACGGCTTGGTGAGGCTGGTTACCAGCAATATGAGGTGTCAGCCTACGCACAACAAGGCCGCCAATGTCTTCACAACCTAAATTATTGGCAGTTTGGAGATTATCTGGGTATAGGGGCAGGCGCACACGGTAAGATCACGTTGGAGGATGATCAGCTAATGCGTAACTGGAAGGTTAAGCACCCAACCAGCTATTTAAAAAGAGCAGACCAAAACCTGGCGTTCGCCGGGGCTAGCGAATTAGTAAAACAAAAAGACTTAGCCTTTGAGTTTATGATGAACGCCCTACGTTTAAGCAACGGTTTCTCACTTGAGCTATTTGAGCAGCGTACGATGTTAGATAGACGCACCATTGCGGCCTATCTCGAAAAACATCAATCCCAAGGATTGATCAACATTCAAGATCAGCAAGTGATTTTCACGACGCGTGGGAAAGTTATGGTTAATTCCATGTTGCAAGATTATCTGGCTGATTAGTCCACTGTAGAGGCATAGTCACTCTATGATGACCAACCATAATTAAGAAAATCATCGAGCTTGAAGATATTTTTTGCCTCAGTAAGTTTCTAATGCATAATTCGGGTTCAATACAACCGATCAACAAAACCTATTATGCTCTGGATAAAAGCCTTCCATATCATTAGTGTTATCACTTGGTTCGCTGCCATTTTTTATCTGCCGCGACTATTCGTCTATCATGCCATGGCCAATGATGAGCTGAGTATTGAGCGATTCAAAGTAATGGAAAGCAAGCTCTACAACGGCATCATGACGCCCAGTGCAATCGCTACCCTGGTCTTCGGGGTCTGGCTTTTGAGTTATGGGTCTTTTGGCTACTGGCTATCGGGTAAATGGATGATTGCGAAGTTATGCTTGGTCGCAATCACATTGGTGTATCACTGCTGGTGTGGTTACACCATCAAGCAGTTCAAGGCCAACAACAATACCCATTCACATCGTTACTTTCGACTTATGAATGAGTTGCCCGTGTTTTTATTGATCCCGATTGTAATCTTGGTGGTCGTCAAACCTTTTTAGTTGTTTTGATTACTCACTGTGCGTCACGCAAAACAACACACCCCACGTCATTCAGATTAGCGCAAGGAACCTCATTGCCCCCTTGTGGGGTTTGCGCCGTAGCAGGGTAAGTACTAGTATTACTACTCGGGGCCTTTAGACGTCGATTTCTCGTAATGCTTACCTAGCTGCCAACCCACCGCGCCCCAGGCAGCAGCGATACCCGCCCCGACTAACGCGACCGCGGCTAAGCCTAACCCCAAGCCTTGAGTCAGGCCTGTGAAAAACCACCCCATAATCACATCGCCACCACGATAGGCGACGATATCGATCACTGGCTTGGTTTTAAACCGACTCTCTCTATCTACTTGGGTAAACAACATCTCGCGAGCTGGCCGCGCTAAACCATAGTTACCGGCACTACGCGTCACCCATAACCCAACGGCTACTATTAGTATCGGCGAGAAAGCCAACACCAACATCCCGAAAATCATGATGATCGGCACTAACGAAAGTGCCAGAGGCATTCCCAATTTCGGCACTATCCTTCCGGTTACAAAGAATGCTAAGACAAAGGTGATGGTATTTATGATGGTATCGCGAATGCCGTAGATGGCAGCACGATCCGCTCTAGAATAATCCACCAATAAATTTTTTTGCTCAAAATAAACAAAAGAACCAATGCCGGTGTAAAGAATGATAAACACGCCGATCCCGAGTAGATAGGGATTGGTGAAAAACTCCCTAAAGCCGCCGAAAGGATTGCCGCCTATTTTGGTTTGTTGTATATCGACGCTTAAATTAGCATTGCCTAGATCAGACTTTTTTAAGGTACTTAATTGGAAAATAATTGGAATCGGCAGCAATAGCATTATCGCGCTGACCAGCATTAATGATTGCCCGCCTATACTCTTAACAAGGACTGCAGAGAACAAAGGTCCAATAATAGCGCCTAAGCTTGCGCCCGCGGCAATAACCGAAAACAACCGCGCTGCTTGGTCTTTATTAAAAGTATCGGCCATAAAACTCCAAAAAACCGATACATGAAACAAGGCAAAAACGCTCACCCATAGGTAAAATCCCTTATCGATGAGGTCGGCATTGTCTGAAGTGCCGGCCATCAGATAAAACAACACGAAGCTCAGTGCAAAAAATAAGTACACACTGGGGACCAGTTTTCTAAATGAAACATGCGAAATGATAAGGCCGTAAATTGCGACGATTGCGGTGCTGATGAAAAAATTTAGGGTCCACAACCAACTGACTTCAGCGTCACTCCAGTCACTCGCCATGGCGTCCCGCACGGGCCGTAAGAGATAGTAGGCCGCCATTAGGATAAACACGAATAAAAATGAAAGCACCGCGGCCTTCACCTCATTGGCCTGCACGTTAGTTGAACGTAACAGTAAGCGACTAAAGGGGTTAAGCTGTTTATTAATTTCACTCATCAGTATTTTACAAATTTCCTTTGGTTACTTTAACGTTAACAACAACTTCCTGACCCACCCAAGTAGTATCAGCCCAGTCACCTGTTCCAATATTCCAAGCCAGTCGGTCTAATTTTGAGGTACCAATTAAGACCTGTTGCCCGTCGGCTTCTTCAATTGTGAAAACAAACTTGGCTGCCTTGGTTAAGCCCTTCATGGTCAGTTGGCCTTGTGTTTCATAGCCGCCCTCTTGGTTTAGCACAAACCCTTCTGCAATAAAACGTACTTGCGCATAGCTAGCCACGTCAAAGAAATCTGGGTCGACAATAGTTTGGTCTCGCTCCTGGTCGTCAGAAGACACCGACGCGACCTGTATTGTTACGTCGAAAAAACTATCGTGCAAACGCTCGGGGTCAAATTTAATTTCTGCCTGCCAACCTTGCCATCGCCCCTCGAATGGCGCTCCTGCTTGATCACCGCTAAATTTGATGTGGCTATCTTGGTAGTCAATATCCCAAGCCGACAGGTCGCTAATGTTTGAGGGTCGGGCTTGCTCACTATTGCCTATGGTTGACGTGCTCGGTGGTTGAATACGGGTAGCCTGTTTGGCTTTCGAAACCGGTTGGCCTAAAAGCACTGTCACAAGTACCGCACTAGCAATAAATATTAGCCAATTTATTTTGTTTGCCATACGCAATAGAATCTCATCTTTGTCGATGTAGTGATGCTTAAACGCGGCCAAGACATGTAATACAACGACAATAAACAACAGTTTA
>CAWUWF010000151.1:0-9594 GCA_963925935.1 uncultured Arenicella sp.
GCACAAAGCAACCGATTTCAAAGCATCTAAGGCGTTACTAGAAGAGGTTTTTGATGTTGCGGTATCTAACGCCAGGGCAATAGATGCTGGTCAAGAAGCTGCGGACTCATCAGTTCTGCAATCCAGTCTATCAGCCCAACAGGGGACAAAAATAGCGGCACAGCCGGGCGACGGTAGCAACACCGCAATTTTCGTGCCAGGATCAACTCAGTTAAGTAGTGACGCTAAACAAGGTTTGGCTCGCCAACAAGAAGGTGCTCAAACTGGTGATGCTGCTCTTAGAATTAGAACAGAAACACTCGACAGCCTAACCAACTTTGTTGGTGATGCGAGCATGAATCGTTCTCAGATGCGCGAAGACGTTTTGTATATTAAGGGTGTGGTTGACGATCTTTACGAGAATGTACGTCGCTTTAGTACCCAGCTGCGTGAACTTGAAATCGAGGCGGATAGCAAAATCACAGCACGTTCCAATGACGATATAGCGGTCGACCGCGGAGCGGAATTTGATCCCTTGGAAATGGACAGCTACTCCAAATTGCAACGACTATCACGCGGGCTTGCAGAAAACTTAGATGAGCTGGGTGATATTCAATCGTCTCTTAGTCGCTTTGTTTACAAGGCAGAGAATTCCTTACAAAAGCAAGATCGTCTGAACCGAGAGTTACAAGACGAAATTATGAAGGTTCGTTTGGTTTCCTTTGGTGGCATCGGCCCGCAACTTCGGCAAGTTGTACGTGCTACCGCGCGTGAGCTAAATAAAGATGTAGAACTAGAATTAATAGGCGCAGAAGTTCGACTCGATAAAACGATTTTAGACGGTGTGATCCCCGCTTTAGAGCACATGTTACGCAACTGTGTTGACCATGGAATAGAAAACCGATCGCAACGGATCAAAGCAAATAAATCCAAGACAGGCAAGATATCGATTGAGTGCCGTCAAGTAGCCCGCGAGATCATCATTAATGTACGTGACGATGGAAGAGGCCTAGATTTAGATAAAATTAGAGCCAGGGCAATTGCGTATAATTTATTGGAGCCAAATCAAGCTCTTAAGCCTGAAGATATATTGATCTATATATCGAAAAGTGGGTTTAGCACCGCAAGCGAGTTAACCCAGATTTCGGGACGGGGTGTTGGCATGGATGTTGTGCAAGCAACCTTACGTCGTATGAGCGGCAGTGTCGCCTATGATGTCGACAACCAGGCCGGTGGGTCGAGCTTCACCATTCGCTTACCAATCTCGCTGGCAGTGTCCAGCGCGGTTTTCGTCACATCAGGCGGCGAACAATTTGCAATTTCGGCACGTACGATTGACCGCGTGGTCAATATAGGCTCGAATGAGCTGATTAGTCATCTTAAGGCAGATAAACAGGTATTGGAGCTGGGTGGCCAGTCATTTTCATTGATTGATTTGGCTGACTATCTCGGTTATGAATCTAAGATTTCTATTGTCGAAGGTAAGCTGCCCGTCATTTTAGTGAGTTCTGGAGTGCAGAATATTGCTGTAATAGTCGAAGAATTATTTAATACGCATGAAATTGTGATCAAAGGTCTTGGCAGCCATTTAGGCCGTATACCTATTTATTCGGGCGCCACGATTCGTGCCGATGGTAGGGTGGTTTTACTGGTGGATCTAGTCGGTATTTCGTATTACGAGTCATACGTCACGATGCCCGAAATCAGTGGCGCGGTAACTCATTCAATTCCTAATGTAATGGTGGTAGATGATTCTATAACGGTTCGTAAATCGGCGGAGCGAGATATCACTGCTTTAGGTATTAATGCTGTGTTGGCTAAGGATGGCTTGGACGCACAGATTCAATTACGTCAGGAAATTCCTGACATGATATTGCTGGATATTGAAATGCCCCGCATGGATGGGTTCGAATTGTTGGAATGGGTTAAAAGTGAAAAATTGCTCAAAGATATTCCGGTTGTAATGATCTCTTCAAGAGCAACCGAAAAGCATATCAATAAGGCGACTCAATTAGGTTGCTCAGCATTTTTAGGCAAGCCTTATTTGCTGGAAAATCTGCTAGAAGTGTTTAACCAACACCTCACTCTTGACGCGCCTCTTGTATTGAAAAATGAGTAGTGATTGTGACTTTAGCTCAACAAGCAGCGTCAATATTAAATACCAAATATAGTTTGGATAACCAGAAGATTGAATCGTAGACAATGGCCAAGAACACATTAGACTGTTACGTATTGCCGGCTGTGCCGCTTCCTTTGTTGCTGCCCAAAGAGTGTGTCGCCGAAGTTGTTGAAAACCCTGAAATTCTTAAGTTGGATTCGGCGCGAGCCAATTGGATGAAGGGGCATGTTACCTGGGATAATCAACGTATCTCGGTCCTATCATATTCGGCATTACATGATGCTGAGCTGGACGAGTCAAAAAAGAAAAATCCAGTTCTGGTGATCCTGAACCCGATTCCCGACGCTGCACGCAAGGTGTTTGTGGGGCTCTTATGTTTTGGTAAGGTAGAGGCGATCACCGTGAATGAAAATATCGCTCAATTCGATCTTCCTGAAAATGTCGACCGACGTTATATCGAAGCTGCTGTGAGTATTGGCAAGCATAAATATTTGATACCTAAGTTGGCGGCCATGGGCGTTGCATTTTCTTACTTTTAGGCTTAGCTCGTTCTCGACCATTCATTCTCTGTAAAAATTACATTACAAGCGTTGGCCGCTTGGCCCCAAAAAAGGCGGCAAGGACCACTACTTCTTAGTATCTAGGCCTGACCATTTGCCAATGGGGGGCCGCGATGGCGCCGCGCCCAACTAATTTACAATAATCATTCTCAAAACGGTCAATTGGAAATCAAATTTGTTATATTACGCATTGCAAACGTGGCGTGATTGGTAGCAATCACGTTAGATTATTCACTAGAGATTAATGGAAACCCCAGTATGTCATCGACCAATCGCCAACAATTAGCAAATGCAATCCGGGTACTTAGTGCTGATGCAGTTCAGCAAGCAAACTCAGGCCATCCTGGCGCACCAATGGGCATGGCGGATATAGCGGAAGTTTTGTGGAATGATTTTCTGCGACACAATCCGAGTGATCCCAAATGGGCAAACCGAGATCGTTTTGTACTTTCGAATGGGCATGGCTCGATGCTCATTTATTCCTTATTGCATCTATCTGGTTACGACGTATCTCTGGATGATATTAAAGATTTTCGCCAACTGCACTCCAAAACACCTGGGCACCCTGAATACGGTTATACGCCAGGCGTGGAAACCACTACAGGCCCATTGGGGCAGGGACTAGCTAATGCAATTGGCATGGCAATTGCTGAGAAAACCTTAGCAGCGCAATTCAATACTGAGCAGCATACAATTGTCGATCACCACACCTATACCTTTATGGGAGACGGTTGCTTGATGGAGGGCATTTCACATGAGGCATGCTCATTGGCTGGGACTTTAGGTCTGGGTAAACTAATAGCCTTCTGGGATGACAACGGTATTTCAATCGATGGCGAGGTCGAAGGTTGGTTTACCGACGACACAGCTGCGCGCTTTGAAGCTTATGGCTGGCAGGTGATTCGTGCAGTGGATGGGCACAACTCTGATCAAATTAAAGCAGCGATAGAGCAAGCAAGAGCTGATCAAGCTAAGCCAACATTGATCTGCTGCAAGACAGTGATTGGTAAAGGTTCTCCAAATAAACAGGGAACTGCGAACTGTCATGGCGCCGCTTTAGGCGTCGAAGAAGTTGCATTGATGCGCGAGCAATTGAACTGGACTAATGAACCTTTTAGCATGCCAGAAGATGTTGTTGCCGCTTGGGATGCAACGGTCTGCGGAGCTGAGCAACAACAGCAATGGCAGGCTGAGTTTGATGCGTATTCGATTGCTAACCCAAAGCGAGCTGCCGAGTTTTCTCGTCGCCTAAGTGGACAATTACCGCAAAATTGGCAGCAACATACCCAGACTCTTATCCGCGATGCAGAAACAGCAGGAGTCAAATTGGCAACGCGTAAAGCTAGCTTGAACTCATTAAATCAACTCGGTCCATCATTACCAGAATTAATTGGTGGTTCCGCCGATTTGGCAGGCTCAAACTATACGATATGGGACCAATCTAAAGGTATTAGCAGTTCTGATGCGAGTGGTAATTATTTGTATTTTGGGGTGCGTGAGTTCGCAATGGCCGCTATCTCAAATGGCATAGCACTGTATGGAGGGTTTAAGCCTTACGCGGGGACCTTTTTAGTTTTCTCTGACTATATGCGTAATGGCATGAGGATGTCAGCGTTGATGGGCTTGCCGGTGATCTATGTACTAACCCATGATTCCATTGGTCTTGGCGAAGATGGCCCGACCCACCAACCAATTGAGCATGTAGCAAGTCTGCGACTAATCCCGAACATGTCATTATGGCGACCCTGCGATGCGGTCGAGTCTCTAGTGGCTTGGAAAGTGGCGTGTGAGTCCACCAAGCAACCAACCAGTTTGATTTTTTCGCGTCAGGGCTTAGCGCATCAACCTCGCAACGCCGAGCAAACAGCAAACATTGAAAAAGGCGCGTATGTTTTATTGGATTGCGAAGGCACACCAGATTTAATTATGATTGCAACTGGTTCTGAAGTGGACTTAGCCGTACAGGCAAGGTCAGAGTTATCCAAAGCGGGTGTCGGTGTTCGAGTAGTCTCTATGCCGTCGACCGATCGATTCGATGCCCAATCGCCTGAGTATAAAGAATCGGTACTACCGTCATCAGTGGTCAAGCGTATAGCCATTGAAGCGGGCATTGCTGACTACTGGTATAAATATGTCGGCTTACAGGGGGTAGTTGTTGGTATGCATAGTTTTGGCGAATCAGCACCCGCGGAGCTTTTATTTGAGCACTATGGTTTTACCGTTGAAAACGTTGTAAGTAAAGCGCGTGAAATCTTGGCTTAAGTCCGCTTGCGTATTTCTATAGACACGACGCCAGGCTGCTGAAGGTTAGATTATGAGTTTTTTAAGAATGCAGGATCAAATGTTGGCAGGCCAACGGGTATTGATTCGTCAAGATTTAAATGTGCCGTTAGACGGTGGCGTAGTCACTAATGACGCAAGAATTTTGGCATCATTAGCGACCATTGAGATGGCGCTTGAGAAAGGAGCTAAAGTCATCTTGATGTCGCACCTTGGTCGACCGATTGAAGGCCACTTCGACCGTTCCTTATCTCTACAACCGGTCGCGGATCGGCTTGAAGAACTGCTTGGTAAGTCTGTTACGCTTCATCGGAATTGGCTAGATGGGATAGATATTAAGCCGGGTGAGATAGCTCTTTGTGAAAATGTTCGTTTTAATGTTGGCGAAAAAGCCAATGAGGAAAGCTTGGCTAAACGTATGGCCGCTTTATGTGACATTTTTGTTATGGTTGCTTTTGGTACAGCCCATCGTGCTCAAGCATCTACTCATGGCGTCGCTAAATTTGCACCCTTGGCGTGTGCTGGGCCACTCCTATCAAATGAATTAGAGGCTCTGGCGACAGCTCTGGACAAGCCCGCTCGGCCGATTGTCGCTATTGTCGGAGGGTCTAAAGTATCAACCAAACTTACCGTGCTCGACAGTCTTTCAAAAAAAGTTGATCAATTGATAGTCGGGGGCGGGATTGCTAATACGTTTATCGCGGCGGCTGGCTACAATGTTGGTAAGTCTCTCTTTGAGCAGGATTTTCTCGAACAGGCAACGTTATTGACGGATAAAGTACGCGCTGCTGCTGGAGATATTCCTGTGCCGGTTGATGTTGTTTGTGCTAAAGCGTTTTCAGCGGATAGCGAAGCCCGCACGATGCTCGTCAGCGAGGTTGCAGACGACGATATGATTTTTGATATAGGCCCAAGAACCAGCGCGCTGTTCGCTGAGCTTTTACAGGGAGCCGGTATTATCGTTTGGAATGGCCCAGTCGGTGTCTTTGAGTTTGATCAGTTTGGTGCAGGCACTAAGGCCCTAGCTGAAGCAGTCGCACAGAGTAATGCTTTCTCAATTGCCGGCGGTGGTGATACCGTTGCCGCTATCGAAAAATATGGTGTGGCTGACCAAATCTCATATATTTCTACGGGTGGAGGTGCATTCCTTGAATTTCTCGAAGGTAAACCCTTACCTGCTGTTGAGATTTTGGAATTGAGGGGAACAGAAGGATAAAATAAAGCTCTGCCTGCTTTAAGCTACTGAAAATAATTTGAAGAGTGGTCTCAATAAACCGCCTATGCAGAACTAGACTTGGATATCCTTATTTTCGGTGGCCTGAGTGTGTTATTGAAGCTAAGCCGAGAGCGAAAATCAATAGATTGCATTATTACTCCAAACCCACAATTTCATGAAATCGTTCGCACCATTGATTGGCTCTCAGCCACACAGTCTTATCTTAGGATCCATGCCTAGTCAAATATCCTTAGACTACCAGCAGTATTATGCCAATCCAAACAATGCCTTTTGGTGGATTATGACTCAAATTATTGCTTGCGATAATTGTTTGGACTACGACCGCAAGAGTAAGTTGATTTGTGATTCAGGTTTTGCCGTTTGGGATGTCTTAGCTAGCTGCCAACGCAAAGGAAGTTTAGACAGTAATATTCAACGCAGTTCCGAGACTGCTAACGATCTGTTAAACTTGATACAAGACAATCCTAGTTTAAGATTAATTGCATTTAATGGCGCAGCAGCCAAGCAAATATTTATGCGACACTGCTCAGCTATCTTATCTGAATACCCAAAATTGAGGTGGAGACAATTGCCCTCGACTAGTCCCGCGCATGCCGCAATGCAAAAATCTGAAAAATTAGTTATTTGGCGAGAAGCACTGCTCGCCAAATGAAGCCTTCCATAGTGCACAACTCACAGAAGGTCTTTGATGTTTAAACCATTTTGGCAAACCAAGCAATTGCACGAAATGACTCATTCTGAATGGGAGTCTGTGTGCGATGGTTGTGCTAAGTGTTGTCTTGTGCAGCTTCAAGACGAGGAAACGGAACAATTAGTATTCACCAACATTGCCTGTGATCTATTGAAGGCTGGAAGCTGTCAATGTAGTGACTACGCGAACCGCAGCACTAAAGTCCCAAGCTGTATGACCATGACTCCTGAAAATGTTGAAGAATGCGCTGAGTTTGCACCGTCTTCGTGTGCCTATCGTTTATTGCTGGAGGGTAAGCCCTTGCCTCCCTCACACCATTTACTAAGTGGTAGCCGTGAGACGATTCACCAAACAGGCAATTCAGTGCGTGGGCGTATTAAGTTTGAGAGCGAAGTTAAGCTTGATGATCTAGAGGATTATGTGGTGGATTGGCCATGATCGCTGAAGCGATCTGTCGATTAAATGTCTTGAACAAGAATCGCAATTCAATTCCTCGCGTTGGAGTATCGTGTATACTACTCCTGTTTTTCTCTAACCCTGCTTAATTCTACACACAAGAGAGGAGTAGCACTTTGATTTCAGTTCGATGGTATTGGCTTGGATTAACAGCTTGCAGCATGTTAATCGCAATCGCCTATTTCTATTTCCAGCAAACCCTAGGTTTGCCGCCTTGTCCTCTTTGCATGTTTCAACGAGCATGTCTGGTGGCAATTGGAGGGACTTGTTTAATAGGAATAGTGTTTAGGCCGAAAAAGATATTTTCCAAACTGCTGGCATTTTCAGCAATGCTTTTTTCAGGCCTGGGGTTGGCAATTGCGGGTCGTCAAGTATGGCTTCAACATCTACCTGCAGACCAAGTTCCGGAATGTGGGCCTGATTTGGCCTATTTAATGGCAGCTAATCCGTTTGCAGATGTAATAAGCAAAGTTTTTCAAGGAAGTGGCGAATGCGCAGAAGTTCAGTGGCGACTATTGAGTTTTAGCATGCCTGAATGGATGCTTTTGGTGTTTTTAGTGATGTTGGTAATTGCTTTTAGATTATTGGTTTCCAAGGAGCGATCGTATTTCTCTGGTAACTATGGTCGTTAACAATATGGCCGGTCGCTGTGTCTTAGGCCTGACCAATTAATTAGCTCAATCGATTCCTGATTCGAGGAATTGAACGGTGATATAGGCTTCAATCGACAGCGCATCATCCTATCAGAGACCGGTGCTGCCGAGCATAATGCTGAGGCTTACTGTCGTACAATGTTGAACAATAAACTGGAATTAGGTGGTTTTATTTCGTTTCGACAAAACCCTAATCATGTAAGTGACAATGGCCACAGAGGCTATTGTCTTAGGTGCTTGGCGTTTAGCACGCACCGAAAAAAAACAAATTCTGAAATTTATTTAGAATCTTTCGGTGATTTTGATTTTCACGTTTAAGCCACCTCCAAAATCAGTTAAGCTGCATCAACCCTAACTCAATTTAACAGCACATCGAGCACTCATGTTAGTGCGTCTATCATGTTTAAACTCTATAATACCGAAACCAAAAGCAAGCAAGAGTTTGTCCCGAAGGATTCTCAACACGTCACCATGTACGTCTGTGGCCCCACCGTTTACGGGCGCTCACACATTGGGAATATGCGCCCGCCAGTGGTGTTCGATGTGTTGGCTAGGGTAATTCGCCAGCGATTTCCAAAGCTGACTTATGCTCGTAATATCACCGATATAGACGATAAAATAAACGCTGCTGCGGCCGCTGAAGGTGTTGATATTTCGGTGATTTCAGAGCGATACACCCAAATTTATAATGATGATCTGATGGCGTTAGGGGTGCTGCCGGTTGATGTCGCTCCTAAGGTTACCGAGCATATCCCTGAAATTCATCAGATGATCGCCGATTTGATCGTTAAGGGGCATGCCTATGAAGCGCAAGGTCATGTGTTATTCAGCGTGCCTGATTACGCAGACTATGGACAACTATCTAAGCGTGACCCAGAAGGGTTGCTGGCAGGTGCGCGGGTCGATGTAGCAGCGTATAAGAATAATCCTGGTGACTTTGTGCTGTGGAAGCCGTCACACGACGACCAACCAGGCTGGGACAGTCCTTGGGGCCGAGGCCGGCCGGGCTGGCATATCGAATGTTCTGCTATGGCGGCCGCTCACCTAGGAAATACTATTGATATTCATGGTGGAGGACACGACTTAATTTTCCCGCATCATGAAAACGAACGTGCACAGAGTACCTGTGTCCACGATGGCCAGCAATATGCACGTTATTGGTTGCACAACGGCTTCGTTAATTTTAATCAGGAAAAAATGTCTAAGTCGTTGGGCAACGTAATGGTAGTGAGTGATGCCTTAGACAATGCGCCAGCTGAGGCAATTCGTTATGTGCTTCTGTCGGCACATTATCGGGCACCTTTAGATTGGAATGATGATGTCTTGCAACAAGCCAAAAATAGCCTAGATCGACTCTATGGAAGTCTGCGCAGATTGATCGATGTGGATGTCCCAGTTGAAATTGAATCACATATACCAGAAAAATTTCAGCAAGCATTGCTGGATGATCTAAATACTCCGCGAGCGCTGGCAGAATTGTTTGCGCTCTCAAAGCGAGCGAATAGCACCACTGATGCTCAGGAAAAAGTGCAAATCAAAGCGGCGCTATTACAATCAGGTGAATTGTTAGGTCTACTGCAAGACGATCCAGAGAAATGGTTGGCAGGCGACACAGGTAG
>CAWUWF010000152.1:0-11788 GCA_963925935.1 uncultured Arenicella sp.
GGGTTGGGCGCTTGCAATCACTTTATTAGCGGGTATTCGCGAGAAGCTTAAGTACAGCGATGTTCCTGATGGGCTGCAAGGTCTAGGCATCACCTTTATAACCGTAGGGTTGATGGCCTTAGGTTTCTTAGCGTTTTCAGGCATTCAGCTTTAGCCCGTTAAGCTCCCGAACAATTAGTATTACTCAAAAACGTAACAGAGTTCGCATATGTTAGAAATTGGTTTAGGCGTCGGATTTTTCACACTGATCGTACTAACGTTGGTGGCAATCATTTTGTTCGCCAAAAGCAAGTTGGTAGCCACCGGCACCGTTAATATTCTTATTAACGGTGAAAAAAGCATTAAAGTTCCAGTCGGGGGCAAGTTGCTTGGTGCTTTAGCTGAGCATAAGTTGTTTGTTTCATCAGCCTGTGGCGGCGGCGGAACTTGTGCTCAGTGCAGAGTCATAATTTCTGACGGTGGTGGGGCTATCCTACCTACTGAAGAAACCCATATAACCAAACGCGAGGCAAAGGAAGGTTGTCGTTTATCCTGTCAGGTAACGGTTAAGCAAGACATGAAGATCCAAGTGCCTGAAGAGGTGTTTGGTGTTAAGCAATGGCGCTGCAAAGTACGCTCCAACGAGAATGTCGCCACCTTTATTAAAGAGTTAGTGTTGGAATTGCCTGATGGCGACAGTGTTAATTTTCGTGCCGGTGGTTATATCCAAATTGAATGCCCGCCGCACAGTTTAAAGTACACTGAATTTGACGTTCAGGAAGAATATAAACCAGACTGGAATCACTTTAATATATGGCAATATGAATCGGCTGTAGAAGACACCGTCGTTCGCGCTTATTCGATGGCAAACTACCCTGATGAGAAGGGCATCATTATGCTCAACGTGCGTATTGCATCCCCTCCACCAAGAACTGAAGGCTTACCACCGGGTCAAATGTCATCCTACATCTTTAACCTCAAGGCCGGCGACGAGGTTTCTATTTCTGGACCCTTTGGCGAGTTTTTTGCGAAAGAGACGGACGCAGAGATGGTGTTCATTGGCGGTGGTGCAGGTATGGCTCCGATGCGTTCCCATATTTTTGATCAACTGGAGCGAATCCACAGCAAGCGCAAGACTACATTTTGGTATGGTGCCCGAAGCTTGCGTGAGATGTTCTATGTTGATGATTTTGACAAGCTCGCAGCCAAACACGATAATTTTGAGTGGCACGTTGCATTGTCCGACCCTCAAGACGAAGATAATTGGACCGGTGATACCGGCTTTATTCACAATGTTCTATTCGAAAAATATTTGAAAGAACATGCCGCCCCCGAAGATTGCGAATTTTATATGTGCGGCCCACCAATGATGAATCAAGCGGTCATTAACATGTTGCACGATTTAGGCGTTGAAGATGAGAATATCTTGCTGGATGACTTTGGCGGTTAATATCCTAACTGCTAGTCGTAGAACTGCCAACGTAGCGGGATTCATTAATCCGGGTAAAAACAGCGAGCAATGCTCGCTGTTTTCGTTTCTGGCGTGTGGTGATTGGCTTAAGGCAAGGTTTGCGGCTAAGGCAAGCACTTGGGCTATGGTCTGCCTTGTGATGCTTAGCGCTTGCCAGCAACGCCCAGCGGCCCAATCAGTTACCTTTAGCGGGCCGATCATGGGTACCGAATACCGGATTACCGTGGTAGTCCCTGGGCTAGAAGATATAGATCAGCTTGAGATTGATGTCTTGGCCGAGATGAATGCGGTGAATTCCAGCATGTCCACCTATCTTGTCGATTCAGAATTGAGTCAAATCAATCGGCTGCCCGCGGATACGCCCTTTGTCCTGTCGCCAGAACTGAATTTGGTTCTGGCGGAGGCTCTTGAGATTTCAGAATTAAGTCAGGGTGCCTTTGACGTGACCGTGGCCGATGCCGTGAATTTATGGGGCTTTGGACCAGACGGCACAATTACCGTACAGCCAAGCGAAGAGCAATTGGCTCGCATGCAGGCGAGCGTGGGTTATAAAAATTTACGTTTAATTAATGGTTCTTTGAGCAAGCTTAAGGGCGCTACAAAAATTGATTTGTCTGCGATTGCCAAAGGCTATGCCGTAGATCAAGTGGCTAGGATGTTGCTGTCGAAACAGCTTAGTGATTTTCTGATAGACGTTGGAGGTGAGCTGCGCTTGAGTGGTCTCAACGTAGATCAAAGGGTTTGGCGAGTTGCGATCGAAAAGCCCCAAACTCTAGGCGGAGTTCAACAAGTGCTCGAATTGACGAACACGGCTATTGCGACTTCAGGAGATTACCGAAACTTTATTAGCATAGACGGTAGAAAGTATTCTCATACGATTAATCCCAAAACACTCATGCCTGTGTTTCACCGCTTAGCACTGGTTAGTGTGATTAGTGACGATGCCAGTACGGCTGATGCGCTGGCCACCGCGTTAATGGCTATGGGCGAGGCAGCAGCACTCGAATTTTCTACACGCCAAGACCTTGCTGTCTATTTCGTTATACGTGGCGATGATGAGGATAGTTATGAAGTTAGCTACACAGATAAATTTGCTCGCTTCTTGCAATAATGTTCTTGTACTTTAGGCGTACTATAACTAAAGTACCGAGAATATTATTGATGGTCAATAGCCGCTCACGGGCTCGATGCTCAAAGCGCTGTATAACCTACTCAAGTAGTTTTTATTATTTATGAACACGTTTTTCTTAACTTTCGGAATCTTTACCATTGCCATGACGGCAATGGCAATTGGTGTGATTGTAAATAATCGCGCAATAAAAGGCAGCTGCGGGGGATTGAATGATATTGATGGACTCGAAGGCGCTTGTGACATTTGCGAAATTAAACAGCAATGCAAACGTCGCCGTAAGATGCAGCGCCAGGCGCTCAGTCAGGACGCCACGGCGCTTGACCAACAACGTTCTCTAACGGATTAGCTTAAAGAACTTATAAAACAATGTGTTTCATTCTGCATATATTAATTTTCTCCCTAGTTGATAAACTCCCAATAGAATGAATAGTAAATCTTTAGAATTAGCCACTCAAGAAGTCGAGACCGACAACGGGACGATTCGTGAACATAATGGAAAAATTTGTGTTTACACTGATGGATATTGGCTGCGTTACTATGCGCCTCCACCGAACACAATGGCTGAGAAGCGCGAACTTATTTATTCGCTAAGACGGCGAGTTTTTCATCACACGGAAGAAGGCATTAATTCACCGGGATGGCGAATGGAAATATCTCGAAGATATTACGAGGCCGAAACCGATCCTGCTCGTAAACGGGTCAAAGCGGCTATGCTCGCGGGTTCTTTGTTTAATCGCGCAACCGATATCTTTACCAGCGTAGTTGATTTAGAAGAAAAAGGTATTCAAGTCGACGACACAAATCAACTAGTGAAGCAGTGCGAAGCCTGTTTTATGGAAGCGTTGGAGCTGGGCAAAGAGGTGCGACATTTCAGCGGAGAAGAAGGTGTCGACGAACTCTGGGGTGAGCCATTTAAAGCATTTTCGATGCCTATCGATAAATTCTTTGAGAGCCGTTATATAAAATTAGCACAAACCTTTGCAGCCATTGATTGCGTTGTGGACCGAATGGTTTCGGTGTTTGAAAAGGTGGATGGATTCGACGATGTACTGCCGTTACTGGAGGAACTCCGAGATGTTTGCAAAACAGAAGTCGAAACCATGCGACGTGATGAGGCTATCTATGAAGTATGGCCACGCTACGTTACCGCTAAAGAAAATATTATGGCCTTCAAACCCTGCGGCTTAAGCACTCACGAAAATCGATTGCGTTACTGGGAAGATGGCTTACGTCTACTGCATATGGGAAAAGATGTAGTCAGTTATTTGAGTGGTGTTCGCGTTCCGATGCCGGCCACTACCGCGAACTACATGGCGAATTGTGATCTATTTGAGAAGAATGGTTCGCTTGATAGTGAGTTTTCTATTCCAGACGGATGCTTTGTCGATGCTTAAGTATTTGTTGAATACCAGACACCTAGCTTAAATGGCCCAACTACAACACCGTCAATTAAATAGTGACTTATCCAATCCTTAAACGTAAACACTGATGAAGCTTAGGCAATTTGAATATGTCGTAGAGGTGGTCAAAAATGGCATGAATGTGACCGCGGCCGCCGATAAGTTATTTACTTCTCAACCAGGGGTAAGTAGTCAGATAAAGCGCTTGGAAGAAGAGTTAGGCATTATTATATTTGAAAGAAGTGGCAAGCATATCAATGGCTTAACACCTGAAGGTGCTTTATTAGTCGAGCGATTCGAGACCATTCTGAACGAAGTTGTTAATGTAAAACGAATCGCTGATGATTTTAGTCATCCTGACTCCGGCATGCTGTCTATCGCCACCACGCACACTCAGGCACGGTATGTTCTGCCCCCGGTGATCACCGAGTTTCGCCGTCGCTATCCGAATGTTCAATTACAAATTAACCAGGGTACGCCAGAACAAATAGCGAGTCTCACCGATACTGGGCAGGCTGATATTGGGATTGCCACCGAAGCTCTGGAGTTATTTGATAACTTGATCTTGTTGCCGTGCTATCGCTGGAATCGATGTGTGATGGTTCCAAAAGGCCATCCCCTGACTAATGAGTCAATACTTAGTTTGGAGGCGATTGCGCAGTACCCGATAATCACCTATGTCTTTGGTGTCGCGGATCGCTCTGTTATTAATCGAGCATTTAAGCAAAAAGATTTAGATTTAAATGTGGTGTTAACCGCAGCCGATGCCGAGGTGATTAAAGCCTATGTGCGCAACGGTCTCGGAATCGGGATTTGTGCTCGAATGGCGTACGATAGACAGCATGACGAAGACCTGGCGGTATTGGATGCTGGCAATTTGTTTGATTCAAGCGTGACCAGTCTAGCGATTCGCAAAAATGCCGTACTACGTGAATATGTCTATGACTTCATTCAGTTATTCGCCTCTCATCTAAATCGAAATGTGGTTAATCAAGCCTTAGCCGCACACAATGATACAAGCCTGCAGGAAAAACTTTACAAGGAGTTTGTTAAAGAAGCTGAAATGCGTTGAACCACCTTTCAATATCTTAAGATTTTCCGTTATACCCTAATCAATGCACTTGGTCGCCTCGTGCTGGCGCTCCAGACATCGGTCTAATTCATAAACATTACGCTGTGTATTACCAAAACGTAACCCGTTGGTCATATGAGGGTAATCAGTGTGCCCTTACTATTCATTGCGTCTGAAAGATTAAAGTTAATGCACCGCAAGCGGTGTTGGCTCGGCCTCGCAGACTAGGCCTTGTTAGCCAAACTCGTGACTGACAATGTGTTTCAAGGACTAACTCTTTTATTTTTGGAGAACTTAATGTTTAAAGTAATTACTAACTCGATGATCACAGCATTTAAATGGGGAAGTGTCATTGTTTCTACCGCTGTGGTGGTTATTTCTATTCAAGCCTTCGCTGATGATGCTAAAGCCGACACGCATGGGGCTATTATTCCAGTTCAGGCTCTACCACAAATGCCTGCTGACCATGCTTGGTCACCTACCAGTGGCTTTGCCGATTTGATCGAAAAAGTGGCCCCCGCGGTTGTACACGTAGCTGTCAGTGGTGTGGTTAAATCTCGTGGATCGTCTCCCGAATTCAACATTCCTCCGGGGTCTCCGTTTGATGATTTTATGGAGCAATTCAGAAATCGTCAGCAACCAGAGCGCGAACAAAAGAGTCGCCCGTTGGGTATTGGCTCTGGCTTCATTATCAGTGCCGATGGCTATGTGGTAACCAATAACCATGTAGTCAAAGACGCTGACGAAATTATTATTACGTTGACCAATGGCGATGAATACGTCGCCAATAAGGTGGGTAGCGATAGTAAGACCGACCTAGCCTTACTTAAGTTGGAAAAGGCTAAAGACATGCCGTATGTATCCTGGGGCGACGATGACAAATCACGCGTAGGTGATTGGGTCTTGGCTATTGGTAATCCTTTTGGTTTGGGCGGGTCTGCGAGCACCGGGATAATTTCTGCGCGTGGTCGAGATATTCGTTCTGGCCCTTATGACGATTATATCCAAGTTGACGCTGCTATTAATCGCGGTAATTCCGGAGGTCCGTTATTCAATTTGCGGGGCGAAGTAATCGGGATTAATACCGCAATCTACTCCCCAAGTGGCGGCAGTGTGGGGATAGGCTTCTCAATTCCGTCCAGTTTAGCTCAAAACGTCATTACTCAGCTGCGTGATTCTGGTGAAGTTGAACGGGCTTGGATAGGCGTCGAAATTCAACCACTAGGCGATGATCTCGCAGAAGGCTTTGACCGAGAAAACGATCATGGTGCTTTGGTCGCAAACGTCACCGAAGGTAATCCAGCGCACAAAGCAGGCATTAAGGCCGGGGATATTATTCTCTCCTTCGATGGTGAAGAAATCAAAGAGATGCGGGATCTGCCAAGAGTGGTTGCTCAATCGACGGTAGGTAATAACTATAAAGTAGTCGTCTGGCGTGATGGTGCTGAAAAAAACCTCAGCATTAAAACCGAGCGATATCCAGACGACACAGCCTTAGCGGCTTTGCGTGGCAATGCGCAAAGCGAGAATATTAAGCCTGCGCAAGAAGAGATATTGGGAGCGAAACTCAGCAAACTCGACGGCCAACTCCGCTTGCGATTCGATATTGATGATGACATCAATGGGGTTGTGGTAGTCGGTGTTGATCAAGACGGTCTTGCGGCAAGTAATGGAATTCGCCCCGGTGATTTGATATCGACTATCAATAATCGCTCAGTAAGCGAGCCAAGCCAAGTATTTGAAACGCTTGAAAAAGCCAAAGCTGCGGGGCGTAAAAAGGTGGTTGTGCTGCTCCAGCGCAACGGCAATAGCCGGTTTATCCCTTTTAATTTATCCGACGACTAACCCTTGTTTTGTTTGCTCTGTCAGGAATCATTTCCCTGGCAGAGCAAGCGATGCTGGCGAAGTTTTGTATTTAGCGTAAAATGGACGGAAATAAAGTATGACAAAGAAAAATATGATTCGAATATTAGTCGTCGAAGATGACAAAGAAACTGCTGCCTATATCGTCAAAGGCCTAACCGAATGTGGACACATTGCTGATCATGCCGCAGATGGTAGGGAGGGCTTGTTAATGGCCGACTCTACCGACTTTCAGGTGATTGTCGCAGACCGTATGTTGCCTAAGGTTGACGGCGTCACCATGACCCGAACCCTGCGAGGTGGTGGCAACCGTACGCCAATATTGATGTTAAGCGCACTCGGCGATGTAGATGATAGAGTCATGGGGCTTAAAGCTGGCGCAGACGATTATTTGGTCAAGCCGTTTGCCTTCTCAGAGTTGCAAGCACGTATCGAAGCGCTGGTTAGGCGAGCCGAGCCAGAGTCTCCTGATACTGTTTTACATGTTGCCGACCTTGAAATGGATCTACTCAAGCGAGAAGTGCGACGCAATGACGAAAAAATAGATCTACAGCCTCGCGAGTTTAGGCTACTGGAATATTTGATGCGTCACAGTGGGCAAGTGGTTACTCGCACAATGCTCCTCGAAAAAGTTTGGGACTACCACTTTGATCCACAAACTAATGTAATCGACGTGCACATCAGTCGCCTGCGTGGAAAGATTGATAAGGCGTTCGATGTCACCTTGTTGCACACCGTGCGCGGTGCTGGGTATATGTTGAGTGAACCAGATTAGTCCTTTTAAAAGTTCAGCATTTCGAATAACGCTGATTTATGTACTGCTGTTCAGTTTATCTGTTTCAATAATACTAGGCTTTGTCTACTGGTCTACTGTGGTTTACAAAACCCAGCAGACCGACGACGATATTAATGCCGAAATAAAAGACTTAGCCACCATTTATGCAAGCCGGGGCTATCCTGGCTTGCTAAAAGTGCTTTCTGAAAGGGTTGAACGACAGCGCCCAGGAGATGCGACTCTATACCTGCTTGCTGACGATCAATTTCAGCCATTGGTTTACAATATTAACCGTTGGCCAGCGGTGATTAATCAAGGCAATGATGGCTGGCTTGATTTTAAGCTTGATGACACTTTAGATGACAAATCTAAGAGCTTTAATGCACGCGCGCGCACCCTCGAAGTAGAAGGGCGGTTCAATCTGCTGGTTGGGCAAACAATGAAAGACCTAGCGACTTTAAATGCACTGGTCGGGCGCGCCTTAATATGGGGTTTAGTGTTAACCATAGCGCTGGGTCTAATTGGCGGCGTCATGATGCGCCAAACCTTACGTAGTCGGCTTGGCTCGATCAATCAAATTAGCCGTAAGATCATGATGGGAGATTTGCGTAAGCGCATAGCAACACGTGGCACTGGCGACGAGTTTGATGAGTTGGCCGGAAATCTAAACAGCATGTTAGACCGAATAGAGCATGGCATGGATGGTGTGCGACGAGTTTCTGACAATATTGCCCACGACCTGAAAACCCCACTGGCTCGAATGAGAAATAAAGTCGAAGAACTTAAGTTTAGGGTGGCCGGCAATGCTGAAGAAGAGGCGGCAGTAGATCAAATCATCCATGAAGCTGATGGTCTTTTAGCGACCTTTAATGCGCTATTACGCATTGCGAGAATTGAATACAGCGAGCAGCGAAAAGGGTTTGAGCCAGTAGACCTTAATTCGATTTTGTATGACCTGTTAGACTTATACGAGCCTTTGATCGAAGAAAAAGGCCAGTCACTCGAAGTCCAAATTGATAAGCCCATGGTAATTCAAGCTGATCGGGATCTGTTGTTTCAAGCGTTTGCGAATCTTTTGGATAATGCTATAAAATACACGCCCGATGGGGGGGGAATAGCCATTAAGTCTTACCAAGAAGGCAGACGCGGGCACATAGAAATAGCCGATAACGGACCAGGAATTCCTGAAAGTGAATACGAAAACGTGACTCAACGTTTCTATCGCCTAGATCAGAGCAGAACAACGCCAGGTAGCGGCTTGGGCTTGGCAATGGTCAATGCCGTGTTAAAGTTACATGAACTGCAGTTAAGCTTTGTCGATAATGACCCTGGCTTGTGCGTAAGGGTCTCGGTAGACATCCCCAAACAAGATCGGGCGAAAAAAAGACGACGTGATCGAGAAAACGAACTAGAGCAAACCGTAGATTTTGATGATTCAGTTGCTCGCTGAAGCCGCTTAGTTTTTATTTATTGTTGCTGATTACTCTCGCGTGGCGATGTTTTTCTCATGTTTTTGATTTGACATTCATGCTTAATGTTGAATCTATCATCGAGGTGGTTTTTTTCACACTCAAATCACTATCTACAGCCTAATATTGCTTAGGCTATAAATTTCAAGGCAACTGCAATGAGTAAGAATACCCGCGTTTTAATAATTGAAGATCATAAGCAAATAGCTGAAATGCTCTATGATTATTTTGAGCGCCGAGGCTATGAATTAGATTACGCTAGTGATGGTCGAATGGGCTTTAATCTTGCTTGTCAGAATGAGTACGACGTCATTCTATTAGACTTAATGTTGCCCGAGATGGATGGGTTCGAGGTCTGCCGAAAGCTTCGTGAAGAAGCTAAAGTCTTCGCGCCAATTCTTATGTTAACCGCACGCGACACTCTTGAAGACAAAGTTGCTGGCCTTGATATGGGGGCCGACGATTATTTAGTTAAACCGTTTGAAATTCTAGAATTAGAAGCTCGAGTCAATGCATTGATGCGTCGTAAAGGCCAAGTTTCTCAACAGGAGATACTGACCGTCGGTGAGTTGTCATTAAATACCGGGACTCTAACCGTTATCCGAGCCGATCAAACTATCTACCTATCACCAATTGGCTTGAAAATTCTTACGATTCTAATGAAAGAGTCACCTAAGGTAGTAAGTCGAAATCAGCTGGAGCACGAAATATGGGGCGATATCTTGCCAGACAGTGATACCTTGCGTAGCCATATGTATAATCTTCGTAAACAGATCGATAAACCTTTCTCCGCGCCTTTACTCCAAACGATTCAGTCGCGCGGCTATAGAATCGGTGACCCTGGTTAATAGTCTAGTGAATTTTGTGCATCAGCATCAGTGTTAGAGCTTCAATCTACTGCCATCGTATGCGCCAACGCATTACTCCATAAAGCAATCCCAAACTTGGGCATTCAAAGGAGCCGAATTGAGCTCACGAGGTCATTCATTTGAACAATCCGGCAGAACTAAGTCAGAATACTATTCGGCATAAGCTTAGCCGTAAAATGATTTTGCAGGCGTGTTTGATAGCCTTGGTTGCGGTTTTAGGTATTAGTTCGGCTAGCGTGATAATTGAGCAGTTTTTGGTGCGCGAAGCGCTGAAAGGTGAGGCTGCCCACTTTTGGAAAATTCACCAGCTTGACCCCAATGTTTCGGCTCCCCATACGGCTAATCTAAAAGGCTACTTGAGCGATACTCAATCGCGAGCTGGAATACCTCAAGAGCTAAAGGGTTTTGGCCTCGGTTATCACAAAATGCATGGCCAAACTTCCCACTCTTTGTTATATACCACTGAGCAAAATGGCAAGCGCCTGCATCTGCTCTTCGACGGCAAGAGTGTGTTGAGATTGGCGATCTATTTCGGTGTATTCCCTTTAACATTAGTGCTGATCATGATCTACCTGACCGCTTGGTGGGTCTATCGCGAATCGAATGCTTTGCTCAGCCCGATAATCTGGCTTGCACATAAATTCGATCGATTTGACCCCGCACACCCAGACAGTGATCTAACGGATTTGTCTGATATTCCCGGAGACATAGATTGGGAAATTGAGACATTAGTTACATCATTTTCCTCGTATTCAACGCGGATCAGACTCTTTGTTGAGCGCGAACGTGCGTTTACCAGAGACGCCAGTCACGAGTTTCGAACGCCCTTAACGGTGATTAAGATGGCCAGCGACCTGTTGTTAGACGAGCCGGATCTGAATAAGTATTCCCATAAGTACGCAACCCGAATAAAGGGGGCTGCTCGTGATATGGAAGAATTGATCGATGCCTTTTTGGTTTTGGCCAGAGAAACCGATAAGGAGTTTGAACATGAATATGTCCAGGTGCGAGATCTGGTTGATCGTGAGATAGGTTTGGCCTCTATCTATTTGGATGGTAAAGATATTGATGTTCAGGTGGTTGAGGAATATTCCTTAGATTTGATATCAACCCAAAAAGTATTATCAATCGTGCTAGGCAATCTAATTCGAAATGCAATTCTGTATACCCACGAGGGTAAGGTGACGATCACCATATGCGAAAACTCTGTGGTAATAGCAGATACGGGAATAGGCATGGACGGTGAGCAGCTTAAGCGTATTTTTCAACCGTACTATCGTGCTGACAATGAAAATAAAACTAAGAGAAAAGGCTATGGAGTCGGCCTGACCATCGTTAGACGACTTTCAAATCGATTTAATTGGAAAGTCGATGTGCAAAGCGAAGTCAATGTTGGGACTCGCGTTGAATTGATTTTTAATGACAAAACTCAATTGTCTTGAGTGATGAAAATAGAGGGTTGTTGATTACGCCACTGCTCGAATATTTACCAGAGTAATTTATCTAGGTTGCAGTTTTCGGTGTCACAATCCATCACAGCCATAAAAATAGTTAGATTGCCGCCAATTAGACTGGCATTAGATATTCACCACGAGCATAATTCAGTTTATATATTTGAGCCTTTAATTCGCCGCGCTTAAGCACTAGAAGCCATTTTAGTGGGACAAGCCTAATTTTATTCGTGTTTATTTCCAGAGCCATTCCTGTAAATTCAGGACTTTTAGAATGAGTGAGAAAGAGTACGCTGTTCGCCCTAAC
>CAWUWF010000153.1:0-6793 GCA_963925935.1 uncultured Arenicella sp.
ACAAATCATGCCTAGAAAAAAGTAACCCAGCATCTGATTGACGCTAGACCACTCTTGCAAAAGGTAGTGCCCCACTAACAACGACGCCATAAATGCATACCAGGCGTAAATCGTATAGCGCTTTAAAGCACTTACTAGCAATGCTGCCCCCAAGGCCAGTTCTATATATGGAATAGCAGCTAAATATAATTCTACAACGCCTGCTGGCGGATTCAGGCGTAAAGCATCATTAGTGAATCGGCCTAAGTAATAGGTTTTGAAACCGCCTGCACTAAACAGCTTGCTGGTACCTGCGGTGAGTAATATCAGGGCCATTACCCAGCGGCTAATAAGTTCAACCTCCACAAGTTTTTTAGGTTCGATCATGCTGCACCTCGGGGCTGTTATCGTTGTTAGAATGCCTTAGCTCACTGCAGTCGCCAGCAACATTTTAGTATGGCGCTGGAATATCGCCAAGATTCGCGTAAATAGTTTTAATCTGGGTGTAGTGTTCAATGGCTTGTAGCCCATTTTCTCTACCTATTCCAGATTGCTTGTAACCGCCAAATGGAATTTCAGCAGGGGTTATGTTGTACTCGTTGATCCACACGATGCCAGCTTGAATTTTATTCGCTACGCGATGCGCGCGGCTGAAGTCTTTGGTGAATACGGCTCCAGACAAACCGAACTTAGTTGAGTTGGCTCGCTTTAACACTTCCTCTTCAGAGCTAAACGATAATACCGACATAAGCGGGCCAAATACCTCATCGGTAACAATACTCATGTCGTCTGCGCAGTCTGCAAAAATAGCCGGTGTTACATAACACCCGTCTGCCAACGCCGTTGGAGTGTCGCCGCCGCAGATATGTCGTGCGCCACTAGCGCGGCCAGCCTGCATATAGGAAGTCACTTTTTCGAAATGTTCGCGAGTTACCAACGGGCCCATTTGCGTTTCAGGGTCGAACGGGTCGCCCAATTTTATTGCCGACGTTCGCTCGGCAATACGCTTAATAAACTCCTCATAGATATCTTGATGTACAAACACGCGTGTGCCATTTGAACAGACCTGTCCAGAAGAATAGAAATTAGCGGCCAAGGCGCCATTGATTGCGTTTTCTAAGTTGGCATCATCAAAAATGATGACTGGGGATTTGCCGCCGAGTTCCAGGGTCACTTTTTTAAGATCCTGAGCAGAACTGGCCATTACAGCTTTGCCTGTTTCAACTGAACCGGTAAGTGATACTTTGGCAACCCCAGGGTGACTTATTAGAGCCGAGCCGGTATCGCGAGCACCTTGAACAACGTTGAATACGCCGGGCGGAAGACCTGCTTCGGTATATATTTCAGCCAGTAAATTTGCGGTTAACGGTGTTTGCTCAGCAGGCTTAAATACCATGGTATTGCCGCAGGCCAGTGCTGGCCCCGATTTCCACATAGCAATTTGCATAGGATAATTCCAGGCGCCAATACCGGCACAAACGCCTATTGGTTCGCGCCGCATTATGGCAAATGCTTCAGGTGGTAAGTCGATCTGATGACCTTGTATGGATTGTGCTGCGCCAGCAAAAAATTCGATAACTTCAGCGCCAGAAATAATATCTACCGCACTGGTTTCAGCAATTGGCTTGCCAGTATCCAGAGTTTCCAGTTCGGCCAGCATTTGATTTCGTTCTCGCAGTAGGGTCGCCGCACGACGTAGAATATTTCCGCGTTCCACTGCAGGCGTATTCGACCAAGCTTCAAAAGCCTCGCTGGCTGCTGCCACTGCGGCATCAATTTCAGGCTGACCTGCAATTTCCACCTCACAGATGACATGCTCGTCACCGGGATAGCAAGTTGTGAAAGTGTCGCCACTTTGATTGGCTAGGTAAGCACCATTGATATAGCTTTGTTGTTTTTTAAGAGTGCTTTTTGAATTATAGGATTGATCTTTCATGGATATTCTCAATTACTTCTGTAGATTTTGGATGTTCGTATTGTTGTGCTTAATCGTCTATTTTCTTTCAGCTAGGGGTAGTCTGGTATTGACTCGGGTCCAGAAACATAAGGGTTATATTGGCTTTGCCTGCCGCGGTTTGGGCCATACCGCAAACCAAAACGTTGGTGTTGCCGTCGTCTTCAAATACCCCGGGAATATTAAACAGCATGTCGCCTTCTTTACTGCTTAGAATGTTCGGTTCTTGATCGGTATCAAGCAGATTGGACATAGCCAGCATCATTGTCGCCAGACTCTGTCTGAACTTGCCAAAATTCAATTTGCCAGCATAACAGCTGCAATCAAGGGTGAGATTGCAATGCACTTCGCCGCCACTGCGCACCGCCATATGCATAAACGGCACCTGTTCTTTGTTAATGATGGCTTTATAGAGTAATTTAGAGTCTGCGCGTGTATCCGCGAAAAACTGAATATTTAGATTCTCCAATATTGCAGATACAAGTTTGCGTGGTGGTATGCTGAGTTGATTTTGGGCCATAATGATTATTGGTTTTTGGGTTTTAGTTTCTACTCGTTATCAGGAAAAACGGTGTATTTGATTCGAAGTGATTCTCCATTCAAATCTTATAATATGCAAACCTATGTGAACAATAATCGACTCCCCTATGTTTTAAATCTCGTACTATCGGTTAAAAATAACCATTTTAGCGATAAATAGTTGTTCATTGTTTCATTGTTGCTAGGGTACAGTAGTGCTTTACGGTGTCGACGAAAACCACAATATGAATATCGATCCTACTAATGCCAATATTAAAGCTGCGAGATATGGTTTCTTGCTGCTGCCTAATTACTCAATGATTGCATTCAGCTCCGCGATTGAGGTGTTAAGGATGGCGAACCGATTGCGTAAGGAAGAATTGTACGAATGGCCTATCTACTCCATGGCCGGCGAGCCAGTGCATGCCAGCAATGGCTTGTTAATCACCCCCGACGGGCATATCAACCAAGCGCAAGATTTGGACGCATTATTTGTTTGTAGTGGCATCCGAGTAGCCAAGGTTTGGAATGATCCTCTTCGCCAATGTTTGCAGCGATTTGGTCAGAAGAAAGTAGTGCTAGGGGGTATTTGTACAGGCACTTATTTATTGGCCAAGGCTGGTTTACTGGATGGCTACCGCGCGACTATCCACTGGGAAAACATGGCCAGCTTGCGAGAGATCGCCCCCAATGTGAAGGTAACCGAAGAGTTGTTCGAGTTGGATCGTGACCGCTATACGGTGTCTGGGGGAACCGCATCACTAGATATGATGTTGCAATTGGTTAATAAAAAATATGGTAAGGAATTGGCCGCATCTGTGTCAGAGCAGTTTGTCTGTGACCGCATGCGTGGCGCATACGATAAACAGCGCATCCCGCTTAAGTTATTGCTCGGTTCCAATCAACCTAAGCTCACTGAAGCTGTTGAGCTGATGGAAGCTAATCTCGAAGAGTTACTTAATCTAGATGACCTAGCGTCTTTAGTCGGGATCTCTCGTCGCCAGCTAGAGCGCTTATTTAGGAAATACTTACACTGTGTGCCTAGACGATATTATCTCGATCTGCGCTTAAAGAAAGCCCGTCAATTGCTATTGCAAACCTCCGAGTCGGTGTCAGAGATAGCCATTGCCTGTGGCTTTGTTTCGTCATCGCATTTCAGCAAATCGTACCGCGAGATATTTGGCTTGTCGCCGCGCGATGAACGACGCCTTCAACAACACCAAATTTAGTTTCTGAATTAGCCACTACTGCCTACAAAGATAGGCGATTCATCATTTTTTTGGCTGTCGCTACGCGGCTAATTAATGTCGTGATGGAGTGCATGATCTTGCCTCTTTAGATATATTATTCGCACTTAAGTTAGAGTCTCTGATATATATCTAGGGCTGTAGTCAAACTGCATTAATTAACAGATCAATCGCGATGAATAAATACTCACTATTTTCTCTACTTAAAAATTCGTTGAGCCATCATGAGAATTGGCAAAAAGCTTGGCGTAGTCCTGAGCCAAAGAAGTCTTATGACGCGATTATAATAGGCGGTGGTGGGCATGGTTTAGCGACCGCTTACTACTTGGCGAAAGAACACGGAATGCGCAACATTGCGGTTTTAGAGAAAGGCTGGATCGGTGGCGGCAACACAGGTCGCAATACCACAATTGTTCGCTCTAATTATCTCTGGGATGAAGCAGCCAATTTGTACGAAAAATCAATGAAATTGTGGGAGGGCCTAAGTCAGGACCTAAATTACAATGTCATGTTTAGTCAACGCGGCGTCTATAATCTTGGACACAACCTACAAGACATGCGCGATATTCAGCGCAGAGTGAATGCCAATCGCCTCAATGGCATTGATGGCGAAGTCGTTGATGCTGCAGAGCTGAGTAAACGAATACCGTTTTTAAATACGTCGCCTGACAGTCGTTATCCCATTCTTGGTGCGTCATTTCAGCCGCGCGCAGGAACCGCTAGACACGACGCTGTCGCGTGGGGTTTTGCGCGTGGTGCAGATGCACTAGGCGTCGATATCATTCAGAACTGCGAAGTCACAGCGATTCGACGAGAAGGTGCTAAGGTAGTCGGAGTCGAAACAGCCAAGGGCTATATTGAAACGTCCAAAGTAGGCGTAGTCGTGGCCGGCAACTCCAGTACTCTGGCAGCGATGGCCGATATTCGTATGCCGATCGAAAGTCACCCTTTACAGGCCTATGTTTCTGAACCGATAAAGCCAATTTTAGATACGGTGATCATGTCTAACGCGGTGCACGGGTATGTTAGCCAATCGGATAAAGGTGATCTGGTTATTGGGGCGGGCATTGATAGTTATACTGGCTATGGTCAGCGCGGTAGCTTCACCACCATTGAGCACACCATGGCCGCGATCATGGAATTATTCCCGGTGTTTAGCCGTGTGAGAATGAATCGTCAGTGGGGCGGTATTGTTGATACCACTCCAGACGCCTGTCCGATTATCTCAAAGACCGATATACAAGGTTTGTATTTTAACTGTGGTTGGGGAACCGGTGGTTTTAAGGCGACGCCAGGTTCTGGCTGGGTATTTGCACACACCATCGCCAATGACGAACCTCATGAGTTGAACGCTGCTTTTTCGCTTGAGCGATTTGTCAGCGGTGCTCTGATTGATGAACATGGCGCTGCTGGCGTTGCACACTAATACCGTTTTCCGACTATTAAACACGAAGACTAGAGACTAATAATGTTACTAATTTCATGCCCCTGGTGTGGCCCCCGCGATGAGAGCGAGTACTCTTATGGTGGCGAAGCTCATATTGTGCGCCCCCTCGATCCCGATGCATTAAGCGATGCGCAATGGGCGGACTACGTATTTCATCGAACTAATCCTAGAGGCTTGCACCGAGAACAATGGAACCATTCCTCTGGCTGTCGGCAGTGGTTTTATGTGGTCCGAGACACCGTTAGCTATAAGATACACAAAGTCTACAAAGTGGGTGATCCGAAGCCAGATCTAGCTCAGTTTGAGTTGCAGAAATCGGCTTCACAAGTGGGAGAAAGCAAATGACTCGTCTAGCAGTTAAGTTGACCGACGGGTTTGCACTGGGTCGAAAGATAAACACGGACAAGCCGATTAGCTTCACCTTTGATGGCAAGCAGATTGATGGCTTTGAAGGCGATACCATAGCATCGGCCTTGCTGGCCAACGGCGTTAGGGTAATAGGGCGCAGCTGGAAATATCATCGCCCACGCGGCGTACTAGGTGATGGTTGTGAAGAACCCAATGCTTTGTTTCAAGTTGAACAGGGGGCTTACACGGTCCCAAATGTGCGTGGAACTCAAGCAGAGATTTATCAGGACATGGTCGTCAGAAGCATTAATGCCTGGCCAAGCCTTAAGTTCGACCTGCTGTCAGTGTTTGGCCTATTCGCCCGCATGTTGCCAGCCGGTTTTTACTATAAGACGTTTATGTGGCCGGCCAACTTCTGGATGTTCTATGAACACGTGATTCGCAAGGCGTCAGGTCTTGGCGTATCACCGGTACTAGAAGATCCCGAGCACTACATTAAGATCAATCAACATTGTGATCTGCTAGTCGCCGGTTCAGGTGCCGCTGGCTTGATGGCGGCTTTGACCGCTGGCCGCGCTGGTGCCAGAGTAATACTCGCGGATGAACAAGCAAGCTTTGGTGGGCGGCTAAGTTCATCCAAAGACAGCATCGAAGGAATCAGTACCCATGATTGGTTAGAGCAGACTCTTACAGAACTCAGGGCGATGCCCAATGTGCGCCTGCTCAATAGAAGCACTGTGTTTGGTTATCATGACGATAACTTCGTGACGATTGCAGAGAGGATGACCGACCATAAACCCTTAGCTGAACGCAATCAGAGTGCCCGCGAGAGGTTATGGCGAGTTAGAGCCAAACAGGTAGTATTGGCAACGGGCGCGCATGAGCGGCCGATAGTTTTTGGTAATAATGATCTGCCTGGTGTGATGCTTGCCTCGGCGGTTTCTAGCTATCTGAACGATTTTGCGGTGCCATTGGCTAAAACAGCAATTGTTTTTGCAAATAACGATGGTGCCTATCAGACTGCTTTAGATTTATCAGACGCCGGCATTACAGTTGCCGCAGTGATTGATGTTCGTACCCAAGCCAACGGTGCAATGGTCGAACAAGTGAGATCGCGTAATATTGATTGCATACTTGGTAGCGTGGTCGTTAAAGCCAACGGCAAGCGACATATTAAGTCGATCCAAGTGTCGGCTTTAGGATTGGATAGTAAAGCCCTAACAGGTAAGTCACGAACCATAGAGTGCGATTTATTGGCGACCTCTGGTGGTTGGAATCCTGCGATTCATCTTTTCGCAC
>CAWUWF010000154.1:0-15359 GCA_963925935.1 uncultured Arenicella sp.
TGTTCGCACGTGTCGGTGATCCACGCTGCCCAGACCATGATGTCACTCTCGAGGCTCAAACGGTAAGTCAGATGGTTGATCTAACCATGGAGTTACCTGAAGGCAGCAAGATAATGCTGTTGGCGCCGGTGGTGAAAGATCGCAAGGGTGAGCATCTTAATTTACTTGAGGGCATGCATGCACAAGGCTTTGTACGGGCAAGAGTGGATGGACAAATCATTGATCTTTCTGAGCCCCCTGCTCTGAAGAAGAATTTCAAACACAACATCGACATCATCGTAGACCGCCTAATTGTCAAACAAGGCAATGAACAGCGAATGGCGGAATCCTTTGAGACCGCGCTCGACATTGCTGAGGGTGTTGCTGAGGTTTTAGTGATGGGCAGCGATTCTGAGCCTGAACAAACCCTAGTTTTCTCAGCTCGTTATGCTTGCCCTCACTGTGGATACAGCTTGAGCGAGCTCGAGCCCCGCCTTTTTTCTTTCAACAATCCGGTCGGTGCCTGTACTTCTTGCGATGGCCTAGGCACCAAGCAATACTTTGATCCAGCACAAATCATTTTTGACGACGAAGTCAGTTTATCCGCTGGCGCTATTAAAGGCTGGGATAGGCGTAGTTTGTTTTATTTCAGAATGCTGCAAAACGTCGGTGCCCACTACGGATTCACTGTTGATCAAGAGTTAAACACTCTGACTGAAGAACAAACGCAAAAGCTTTTATATGGTAGCGGCGATGAGACCATTGAATTTAGCTATTTGCGGCAGAAGGGCCAAGGCGTTACTCGCAGCCATAGCTGGGAAGGCATCATTCCGAACATGGAACGCCGTTATCACGAAACTGAATCGAATAGCATGCGTGAGGAATTGGCAAAATATATCAATTCACGGGTGTGCCCCGAATGTACTGGAACTCGATTACGCTTAGAGGCTCGTAATGTCTTTATCAACAATAACAGCATTAATCAGATCGTCTCGCTACCCATTGGCGATGCGCTGCAGTTCTTCGAGGATCTTGAGTTGAGCGGCAATCGTGCTCAAATCGCTGATAGCATTGTCAAAGAAATTCACAACCGACTTGGCTTCTTGGTTAATGTTGGGCTCAATTATTTGAGTATGGACCGATCCGCAGAAACACTATCGGGTGGCGAAGCACAACGAATTCGTTTGGCCTCGCAAATAGGGTCAGGCCTGGTTGGCGTTATGTATGTTCTCGATGAACCTTCCATTGGCTTACATCAGCGAGATAATGATCGACTAATCCAAACGCTAACCCATTTACGAGATTTGGGTAATACCGTAATTGTGGTCGAACATGATGAAGACGCGATGCGCCATGCTGACTATATCGTCGATATTGGCCCCGGCGCAGGCGTACATGGCGGTCAAATAGTTGCGCAAGGTACCTTCGACGACATAAAAAATAATCCGAATTCATTAACTGGCAAATTTCTATCCGGCGAAGAAACCATTGCTGTGCCCAGCACGCGAAAAACCTTCGACAAGAGCAATCAACTTCGCATCATTGGCGCCACTGGCAACAACTTGCAAAATGTATCGGTGGACATCCCGATGGGCGTGTTAACGTGTGTCACCGGCGTTTCTGGCTCAGGTAAATCGACTCTAATCAATAATACGCTGTACCCCGCAGCGGCGCAGAAGATCAATCGCAGTCGCATAGAATGTGCGCCACATGAGAGCATTGAGGGTTTAGAGCACATAGATAAAATTGTGGATATCAACCAAAGCCCTATCGGCCGAACACCACGCTCCAACCCTGCAACCTATACCCAATTATTCACCCCAATGCGGGAAATGTTTTCCAACACGCCCGAAGCTCGAGCACGGGGTTATAAGCCAGGGCGTTTTTCCTTCAATGTAAAGGGTGGTCGCTGTGAAGCCTGCCAAGGCGACGGCATGATCAAGGTAGAAATGCATTTTCTGCCGGATATATACGTAGCCTGTGATGTGTGTAAAGGCGCGCGATATAACCGTGAAACACTGGACATTCGCTACAAGGGCCGAAACATTCATGATGTATTGGAGATGACAATCGAAGATGCAGTGGATTTCTTCAGCGCAGTTCCAAATATCCACCGCAAACTAGAAACACTGATGTCAGTTGGACTTGGCTATTTGAAGCTAGGACAAAGCGCGATCACGCTTTCTGGCGGTGAAGCTCAGCGAATTAAGTTAGCCCGTGAGCTGTCGAAACGTGATACTGGCAATACTCTTTACATTTTGGATGAACCCACCACTGGTTTGCATTTCTACGATATTCGACAATTGTTGGAGGTTTTAAATCAGCTGCGTGATCATGGTAATACGGTGGTTGTCATTGAGCACAATCTCGACGTTATCAAGACTGCCGATTGGGTTATCGATCTAGGCCCTGAGGGCGGTAATGGTGGAGGTCAGGTTGTTGCGCAAGGCACGCCTGAACACGTTGCACAACAAGCGGGGTCTTACACCGGACATTACTTGGCTGAATTTTTAAAAGGTTCGAAAGAGCCGTTAGCCGAACAAGCGCCAATGCTAGAAAAGCAGACTGCCTAAATCTTGTCATCTAGCCAATCACTAAGCGCTGATAGCTTATGAGCTAAAACTGACCGGAGTTAGCACTATTCCCCAAGCGTATGAAAATAAGGGCTAAATCACTAAAATGGCTCCGATAAACAGCAAGTGAAATTTCTACGCGAGAGCCTGTATACTGTTGGCCTAATAACAACTTCTTCTATTTAATCGAATCAATGTTAATCGTTATCTCCCCTGCTAAAACGCTCGATTTTGAATCAGCGCCAACAACTAAAAAGTTTAGCCAGCCTCAATTATTAAAGCAAAGCGAACAACTTATAGATGTTTTAACAACGAAGTCGCCTTTAGATATCGAAAAATTAATGGGTATTAGTCCAAAGCTGGCTGAGTTAAATGTTGAGCGATACCATCAATGGTCTCAGCCCTTTAAGCTTAGCAATGCAAAACAAGCCATCCTAGCCTTCCAAGGTGATGTTTATACCGGCATGCAAGCTGAAAAGTTTACCGACAAGCAGCTTGAATACACCCAAAACCATTTACGAATATTGTCTGGTCTTTATGGTATTTTAAGGCCGCTTGATTTAATGCAAGCATATCGTTTAGAGATGGGTACAAAACTAGCCAATCCGCAGGGTAAAAACCTGTATGAGTTTTGGAACTTAACTATTACAGACAGCATTAATAAACAACTGCAAAGCATTGATTCTAAAATACTTCTCAATCTTTCTTCCAATGAATATTTTAAATCAGTTAAAGCTAAGTCTATTGCTGGCGATATTGTTACACCGGTGTTTAAGGATTGGAAAAACGACCAATACAAACTGATCAGCTTCTTTGCCAAAAAAGCGCGCGGCAGCATGTCGGCTTGGGTGCTTAAAAATAAAGTCAAGAGTGTTAAAAAATTAACCCAATTTGATGTAGACGGATACCGCTATAACGCCGAATTATCTGACCCTCTAAACCCAGTATTCCTTAGAAAACAATAAAGGACTGTTCTATCAGCCCCCTTGAAATATCATCTGGTAAGCCCGATTCAAGTTTGATAAACTCAAATAATGACATCATTTCATCTGCACCAAGGAGCAGTTACGAGCAGGACCAAGCTGGCGTGGTTACTACGGAACAATGGATAGACCTAATTTCAGAACTGCTCTAATGAAAGCAAGCAATAGAAATCACCGGGTACTATTTTCGACAATTTTCTTGCTGGCAGGAATGTGCGTAAACAGCCTAAGCCATGCACAACCTAATACAAGCGAGTTTAAACTGGCGCCCTGCCAGGTCGAATCGGGCCCTCGAAGCATCGATGCACAATGCGCAACCTTGCGTCGACCAGAAAACCCAGACAAGCCGAATGGAAAACAACTGGATCTCTTTGTCGCTAAGTTTGCTGCACGTTCCTCCGATCCCGAAGCTGACGCATTTACCGTTATTCAAGGAGGCCCTGGCGGCTCATCTATTGATCTATACATGGGCCTACAGCCCGTTTTCCATGAGATTCGAGCGCATCGAGATATCATCGTTATAGATCAGCGAGGTACTGGCAGGTCTAATATATTAGGCTGCCCAGAAATCGTCGAGAATCAAACAATTAGTCCAGCTGAGATACGCCGATTGGCAATCCAGTGCCGACAGGACTTACAAACTCGTACCAACTCAGATCTAAGCTATTACACTACCAGCTTAGCGGTTCAGGACCTCGAAGCGTTGCGAATAGCGGCTGGTTATACGCAGCTAACAGTCTACGGTGTTTCCTATGGAACACGGGTTGCACAGCACTATCTACGACGATTCCCAGAATCTACTCGAGGGGTTATTTTGGATGGAGTTGCCCACGTTGGGCTAAACTTAGCGGGTGGTGAAATTGCGCGTCGATCGCAAATGGCGTTCGACTACATGGTGCAGCGCTGCAATGACTCAGCGGACTGCGTTGCAAAATTTGGCGATCTTAAGCAGAAATTCAAGGGATTACGCCAACGTTTAGAAGACCAGCCAGTTAACGTAAGCCTTGCTGACCCCTACACTGGAAAACCAAGCAGTCAATTGGTCAATGATCAAGACTTGCTTGCTGCGATTAGGTTAATGCCCTATTCCACCGAACAACTATCCTTATTACCAAATCTAATTGCGTCTGCCCACGCTGGCGACTACCTTGGCCTCGCCGCCTTCTCCAGAATCATCACTGAACGCTTTAAAGAAGGCTACGCAATAGGCATGAACAATAGCGTAATGTGTGCAGAAGATGCGCCATTCGTCGAACAATCAGACTTGCTCGGCATCGAAGACACTTACTTTGGTAGCATCATGGTGGATGCTATATCGGTAATCTGCCAAGAATGGCCAAGGGGTCCAATGGACGATGATTTTCGGGAGGCTTTTGATAGTAAGCAACCGGTACTAATCTTATCTGGAGAAACAGACCCAATAACCCCTCCCGAGAATGGAGAGATAGCTCATCAAATGCTGAGTAATTCATTGCATTTGGAGGTGCCAGCACATGGGCATGGCGTCATTTCCAAGGGCTGTATTCCTCAATTGGTAAATGATTTTGTAGAGCATGTGGATTTGAGCCAGCTAAATTCCGATTGCATTCAGCGCGAGCGAGCCTCACCTTTTTTCTTTGATACAACTGGCCCTGCGCCTTAAATACAGAGCGCCGAGTCATGATAAGAGCAGATCAATTAGTCAAGCATTTCGGCAACGTCAAGGCCATAGACGGCGTTTCGTTCTCTGCATCTGACGGTAACATAACTGGCTTACTTGGCCCCAACGGAGCTGGCAAATCAACCATACTAAGGATTCTCTACACTGCGCTCAAACCAGACTCTGGCGAAGCCTTTATTGACCAACATGACGTGGTTAAAAACTCGTTGATAGCTCGCTCATCTATTGGTGTGCTTACCCATAACTCAGGTATCTACGAACGGCTGACTGCGCGCGAAAACATTAAATACTTCGGGCAACTTCACGGCTTAAGCGGCTCTCATTTAGACCTGCGGATAGAGGAACTTGCCGACCTGCTCGAGATGTCCGAATTTTTAGAGCGTCGCAGTAAAGGATTTTCTCAAGGCCAGAAAACGAAAGTCGCACTCGCTAGAGCGCTGGTGCACAAACCTAAAAACATACTCCTGGATGAGCCGACAAGCGGGCTCGATATTATGGCGACTCGGGGGCTACGTAAAGTTATTCTACGCTTAAAAGAAGCTGGCCATTGTGTGCTCTTTTCAAGCCATGTTATGCAAGAAGTTGCTGCGCTGTGCGACGAAATTATAATTATTGCCAATGGCCGAGTTGCCGCCAGTGGTTCGCCTGACGCCTTGCGTAGGACAACCGGCAAGGATAACTTAGAAGACGCCTTCGTAAAGGCCATTGGATCAGAAGAAGGTTTAGTCTAATGATATCTAATTGGAACGGTTTTCGAGTAATTTTAGTCAAAGAGATTGTCGATAATTTGCGCGATCGGCGGACCTTGATGACCATGGCTGTGTCGATCATTGCCGGACCATTAATTCTTTTCGGGTTTTTATGGTTTGCCGAAAAAACCGTCAAGCAAGAAACTGATTTGGTCAACGCCGACCCGATACCGTTGGCGGTGGTTGGCGCTGAATTAGCCCCCAATTTAATCATCTGGTTGGAGCAAAACAATATTGAAATTGTTGCGCCACCAAATAACCCAGAACAAGCAGTGAACGATGGTGAACATCGCGTTGTATTAATTATTGAGGCCTCGTTCGTAGACGCTTTTAATACCGGCAGGAGCGCCCCGTTACGGCTTATTCATGACAGTTCTCTAGGCGGCTTTAAAAAACTTGGATTTAATACAATCAGCCGTGCTATTCGTCTTTATGACTCCCAAATTGGATCACTGCGACTGCAAGCCAGAGGGATTAGCCCTGAAGTGGTTCGGCCTATTATATTGAATGTCTCGGACGTTGCCTCGGCTCAGGCTCGCAATGCTGAAATTCTCAATATGATGCCCTACTTGATTATCATATTCATTATGGCGGGTGGTATGTACTTGGCAATTGACACCACCGCCGGCGAGCGTGAGCACGGCTCGCTAGAATCATTATTAGCACAACCGACAGATCGGCGTTATATCTTATTAGCGAAGCTTGGCGCAACCATTATCTTTTCTGCTCTAACCTTTTTACTGGTGCTAATTGGTCTTGCTTTGTCGTTTGAATTTATCCCGATTGAAGCCATCACAATTAGCATTGCTGCCACGAAGATCACAAAGATTTTTCTGACTTGCCTGCCCTTTGTATTTGTTGCTTGTGCACTAATGGTATTGCTTGCATCGTTCACCAAGAGCTACAAGGAAGCGCAGTCTTATTTGGGTATGGTAATGTTGGTTCCAAGCATGCCGTTGGTGTTACTCGGCTTTTTGGCCCCGGCACCGTCGCTAAGTAATATGTGGGTTCCGAGTCTGAGCCAGGGTTTAATAATTATAGAGACGCTTAAAGGCGAAGTCATTGCCTGGTCGCTGATAGGAATGTCAATGCTAAGCAGCTTGGTAGTAGCAGGCATCCTCAGTTACATCGCGATAAAACTCTATCAGCGTGAAGGAATTTTAGGCTAAAGCCTGAATTCATCGATCTTAAGTAGGCGAATCATTTCGCATTCGATAGCTATTTTTCTAGCACTAACGTCATCTGTGATTTTTTTTGATCGGTGATCGCCGCCGAAATACTTTTGGCTATCAATTCTGCTCGCGCCTTCATCAACTCAGCATTTGAGCCCTGATTGAGTTGATCAATCGCATTCGAAAACAGGTATAACCATCGAGTGAAATGGCCGGGTTTGAGTGAAACCAATTCATTAACAGCCAAATGTTTTTGCAATGTATTGCCGTGATAACGCGTTTTAGGTGGGGATTGCTGGGCTTTAAAAAGTATATCGAACCAAAAATCGACAATCACCGGCAAGTGCGTATCTAACTCAATCTTAACGACATCAACGAAAATAAACCCAATAATTGGGTCCTTCAACATCCGCTCATAAAACAAACGAACGATTGCTTCGAGGTCTGCTGCGTTTTCAACATCGTTGCTAGTCATTTTATTGCTATACTCTGGTTTAGTAAATTATATGGATGCAAGAGTGCAATTTTATCATTTTATACCTTATCAATAGAACAACTATTTAATCTAGGCCGTTTCACACATCGTTAAAAAATATTTATCAGCTCGAACAGTGAGATACATTCAATGTTAGCCCCCTTAAGTTCTTCAAACTGGGTATTAAACCAAGTCGACTTAAACGCAAATCCATGACAGTAAGGGTAAAGCTTCGCGCAAACAAATCAGCACCGGTTTGCAGCGAAGCAGCATACAGTAATGCAATCGTTAGGCTTATGATTATGGGTGATATTGGCATGCTGCGTCGTGCTTTCTATGACCTTGCGCATGGTCGCCTTTTGGACCAATGGTCAGATTTTCGTAGCATGCCGATGGTCAAGCTCATGCTACCAACTCGAGTAAATTCTAATTCATTGACACCCTCTAATAACTTGCTATAACAATGCACTGGATATGCCCGTTTGCTATAAGCTGCAAACTAATGACATAACTATTCATTGCCTTACTTCTACCGCTTTACCACTGGAACTATCAGACCACAATTATGACTGACGATTTAAAAAACGCCGCACTGCATTATCATCGCTATCCGACCGCAGGGAAGATTCGTATTCAGGCAACTAAACCATTATCCAATCAACGGGATTTGGCGCTGGCTTATTCTCCCGGCGTAGCTGAACCTTGCAAAGAAATTGAGCGCAATCCACTGGATGCCGCTCTGTATACATCACGCAATAATTTGGTCGGCGTTGTCACCAACGGAACCGCAGTGCTCGGCTTAGGAAACATCGGTGCTTTGGCATCAAAGCCGGTCATGGAAGGCAAAGCCATTTTGTTTAAAAATTTTGCGGATGTAGATGCCTATGACATTGAAGTGGATGAGACTGATGTTGATAAATTCTGCGACATAGTCGCGGCATTAGAACCGACCTTTGGCGGAATTAATTTAGAAGACATTAAAGCACCAGAATGTTTTGAAATCGAAGCAAAACTGCGCGAACGAATGAATATTCCCGTGTTTCATGATGACCAACACGGCACCGCCATCGTCGCTGCTGCTGCAGTCCTTAATGGTCTGAGAGTGGTTGAAAAAGACATTTCGAAAGTCAAGTTGGTGGTGTCAGGAGCCGGTGCAGCAGCAATGGCATGCACCAATTTATTAATCGATATTGGGATTGATATAGGTAATGTATTAATGCTGGATAGTCGAGGGGTAATTCATCAAGGCAGAGACGACCTAAATACCAGTAAGCAACGTTTTGCAGCGAATACCGATGCGCGCAACTTAGATGATGCAATGCATGACTGTGACGTTTTTCTAGGAGTCTCGCAACCGAATTTAGTTAGCGTGAAAATGCTTAAAAGCATGGCCGACAAACCTTTAATTTTGGCCATGTCGAATCCTGATCCGGAAGTACGCCCAGAATTGGTCCACGAACATCGGCCAGATGCAATTATGGCCACCGGCCGTTCAGACTATCCAAATCAAGTAAATAATGTGTTGTGCTTTCCGTTTCTGTTTCGCGGAGCTCTTGACGTTGGCGCAACCACCATCACCCGCGAGATGGAAATAGCCTGCGTCACAGCATTGGCTGGACTAGCGCATTCAGAAAGTAACGAACTGGTTGCCTCATACTATAAAAATGAATCATTGCGTTTTGGCCCAGATTATATTTTGCCTAAGCCGTTTGACCCACGCCTGATTACAACCGTCTCACCTGCAGTAGCGCAAGCGGCTATCGATAGCGGCGTGGCAACGCTTCCTTTTGAGGATATTGAAGTCTATCGGGCGAGCTTAGAGCCCTTGGTATATCGCACCGGTAATGTGATGCGGCCCATTTTTGACAAAGCACAAAATACAACGCATAAGATTTTATACACCAGCGGGGAAAACGAGCGCGTACTAAGAGCCGTTCAAGATATTGTTGATCAGGGCTATGCCCGGCCTCTGCTGATGGGCGACCGCAATAATATTAGGGAAGTATGCGAGAAGCTTGGTCTAAGACTGCTTGAAGGACGGGACTTTGAGATAATTGAAACTCAGTCTACTGACGAAGCAACCAGAATTAAACAGGCTTGTGAGTTGGTTCAGTCGGGTGCCGCGCACGCTTTACTAACCGGCCCGGGTACCAAGTTACACGAACAAATTGACGCTATAGAGAAGTGCAGCGGTTCAGCGGATGAAATCGATAAAATATCTGTGATGCAGTTGTTGTTATTAGATAACGGCTCTTACTTCATAGCAGACACCAGCATTCACCAAAACCCTACGGCTGAAGAGCTAGCGAAAATCACAATTATGGCAGCTAAAGAGATTACTCGCTTTGGCATGATTCCCCGGGCTGCTTTATTGTCTCATTCAAATTTCGGTGGGCACTCAACCGAATCGGCGATTAAAATGGCGAAAACCAAAGAAATACTATCCAAAACGGCGCCTGAACTAGAAGTTGATGGTGAAATGAAAGGTGGCATGGCCTTGAACCCTGTAATACGCGATAAATCGGGTAAAAGCACTCTCACCGGTAACGCAAATTTACTAATAATGCCAAATCTAGACGCCGCGAACATAACTTACACAGTGCTAAAATCCATTGCCAACGGAATATCTGTTGGTCCCATTTTGTTAGGCACCAAGATTCCGGTTCACTCAATCACCAGCACTACAACGCCGCGAGGGATTGTGAATCTGAGCTGCTTGTTGAGTGCTAGCGTGAGGTGATTAATCGTATTTCTTGACAGCAAGCATATTTACATCACTCAAACTTATAGCTATCATTCATTGTGCAAATAATAGTGGTTAAGTAAAGCATTTCAACCATAATACTTAAGTAGAACGTGTATTTTATGAGTAATCAAAACATGAACGCTAGCAGTGATATTGATGTTCAGGAAACCCAGGAATGGATCGATGCACTGCAGAGTGTTATCGAAGCCGATGGATCGGATCGAGCTAAGTTTTTATTAAAGGAATTAACCAATGCTGCACGCGAAGCTGGCGCACAACTTCCTTATGGTTTAAATACCCCTTATATCAACACCATACCGGCCGACAAGCAGCAGTCTCTCATCGGCGATCGTCAGATTGAGTTCAAAATACGCTCAATGGTTCGTTGGAACGCAGCGGTAATGGTATTGCGCGCCAATAAGATCAGCACAGAATATGGCGGTCACATTGCAAGCTTTGCTTCTGCTGCGGTACTTTACGAGGTTGGTTTTAATCATTTTTGGCGCGCGCGCAATGCCGACCATGGCGGCGACATGATCTATTACCAAGGCCATTCGGCTCCTGGTATGTACGCCAGAGCATTCCTGGAGGGTCGCTTAACCGAGGATCAACTGGATAATTTTCGTCAGGAAGTCGGTGGTAATGGCCTCTCCTCCTACCCTCACCCGTGGCTGATGCCCGATTTTTGGCAGTTCCCGACGGTATCGATGGGCCTTGGTCCGATTATGTCAATCTACCAAGCGCGTTTTCAGAAATACCTTGGTAATCGCGAATTGATTCCTGTTGAAAATCGCAAAGTTTGGGCGTTTCTTGGTGATGGTGAGATGGATGAACCAGAATCTAGAGGCGCACTAGGTCTAGCCGGCCGTGAGAAGCTGGATAATCTAATCTTTGTGATTAATTGTAACTTGCAGCGCCTAGATGGCCCAGTACGCGGCAATGGTAAAATCATTCAGGAGCTAGAGTCTGAGTTTCGTGGTGCCGGTTGGAACGTCATCAAGTTAATTTGGGGCTCACAGTGGGATCGCATGCTCGAAAAAGATAGCGATGGGATATTGCTTACCCGAATGCAAGAATGTGTTGATGGCGAATACCAGGCATTTAAAGCCAAAGGTGGTGCTTACACACGTGAACATTTTTGGAATTCACCTGAATTGAAAGCCATGGTTGCGCATATGAGCGACGAAGATATCGACCTATTGACCCGTGGTGGTCATGACCCCGATAAAGTGTTCGCTGCCTATACTCAGGCGATTAAACATAAGGGTCAGCCAACCGTTATTTTGGCTAAGACCATCAAAGGCCTAGGCATGGGGGATTCTGGTCAAGGCCAAAATACCTCGCACCAACAAAAGAAGATGGATCTTGAGTCGCTGAAAGGATTTCGCGCACGTTTTAAAATTCCGGTCACTGATGAACAATTAGAAACATTGGAGTACATCCGCCCAGACCCAGATTCTCCTGAAATAAAATACCTGCATTCGCGCCGACAACATCTAGGCGGTTACCTCCCTTCACGCCCGAACACCAGTCAAACCTTAGAGATTCCTGATTTATCTGCTTTCGCAAAGCAGTTGGAGTCTACGGCTGATCGTGAAATTTCAACCACTATGGTGTTTGTTCGAATTCTTTCCACGTTGATACGCGACAAAAACATCAAAGATCGAATTGTTCCAATCGTACCCGACGAAGCACGTACTTTTGGCATGGAAGGATTGTTTCGACAGCTAGGAATTTATGCCAACGAAGGACAAAAGTACCAGCCCGAAGACTCCGAGCAGTTAATGTATTACCGCGAGGATGTAAAAGGTCAAGTTCTCGAGGAGGGTATTAATGAAGCCGGGGCTATGTCTTCGTGGATCGCCGCTGCAACGTCGTACTCCACTAATGAATTGCCGATGATTCCGTTTTACATCTACTATTCAATGTTCGGTTTTCAACGCATAGGCGATCTTGCATGGGCCGCTGGTGACATGCAAGCACGTGGCTTTATGGTTGGCGGTACCGCAGGTAGAACAACGCTTGCAGGCGAGGGTCTGCAACACCAAGACGGTCATTCTCATCTGCAGGCTGCAACCATACCTAACTGTATCTCTTATGATCCTACCTTTAGCTATGAACTCGCGGTGATTATTCAAGACGGCATGCGCCGCATGTACGTGGAACAAGAAAATGTCTTCTATTACCTCACTGTGATGAACGAGAACTATCGTCATCCGGCAATGCCTGATGGTGCTGCAGAAGGAATTCTGAAGGGCCTCTATCGATTCAAAAAAAGCACTAAAGACGATGGTAAGACCGCAACCGTGCAGCTGATCGGCTCTGGAACTATTTTGAATGAAGTGATTACCGCTGCGGAGATACTCGAGTCAGAATTCAAGGTTGCCGCTAACATCTGGAGCGCCACCAGCATGAACGAATTGCGCCGCGAGGGCCTAGCAGCTGAGCGATGGAATATTCTTCACCCCACCGGAAAGCCCCGCATCTCTTACGTTGAGCAATGTCTACAAGACGAAAATGGCCCAGTTATCGCGGCCACAGATTATATGAAAGCCTATGCCGACTCCATTCGAGCCTTTGTGCCCTCTCGCTATGTGGTGCTTGGAACCGATGGCTATGGCCGAAGCGATGACCGCGAACAACTGCGCAGCTACTTTGAGGTAAGCCATCAATATATCGTTATTACCGCGCTCTCGGCGTTGTACGAGGATGGCAGTATCGACGCGAAGGTAGTCAGTAAAGCCATCAAACAGTTTGGTGTTGATGCAGATAGACCCTCTCCAGATACGCAATAGTATTTGGTGTAGAGTGAGTTTTTTCTGGCTAACATTAACGATTAGAATCAAACATATCGGGAATAGATATCCATGCAACGTAAACGTTTTGGGTAAAGGTATAGGACAGCTTAATGATTAAATACTTGGAATTGACAGCACCTGAATCGGATGAATTCCGACAGGTTAGCATCACCTCTATTGAGGTCGCTCAGGGTGATACCGTAGAAATAGGTGATACCTTGTTTCGCGTTAAAAGTGGCGATAATGAAATAGACCTGCCGTCAACTAAAGCCGGAAAAATTTGTGAAATGATTGTTTTGGAGGGAGAAAGCATATCTATGATGTCCCCGCTTCTCCTATTAGAAACAGAAGTGGCCGGCAGCACCGCGACACTGCCCATAACCGTAAGTCAAGAATCCGCGAGCTCCGAGGCAATTGGAGCAGAGGAGCCGACTGAAGGTTTTAGTAAAGAGGATTTAGGATACTCGTCGGAAAAAGCGGCCAAGAAAAAGAAAAAGAAAAAGAAAAAGAAGAAACCGAAAAAAGCTAAATTCAATAAATCAGCTAAGCCCGAAGCCGTTCAGGCAGAACTCATCCAGGCGGAACTCGATGATCAACAACCGAGTTTAGAGTTGGCTGGCGAACACGCTGAAAAAACTAAGCTAGCCTTAAACCAAGCATTGAACAATAGATTGTCAGATGCTATTGAGTACAAAACAGCCCAAGGGTTGAATAAGCAGTTGGTTTCAAATGCTGGCGAGCCAGCGACCACGAAAGCAGAAAGTACTATGAGTAGCAATACGCAAACGACTAAGATAACTGTACCCGACATTGGTGGCGATACCGCCAAGGTCATCGAACTGCACGTAAAGGTAGGCGATTCCGTCAGTGTCGACGATTCGTTGATCACCCTCGAAAGTGACAAAGCCAGTATGGATGTACCATCCACAAGCGCTGGAATAGTAGCAGCGATCGGGGTACAACTTGACCAAGAGATGGGCGAAGGTGATTTAATCCTTGAGCTAGAAACCACCTCTGGTCAGGCAGCGCAATCCGACGTTGAAGCAGTTGCCGAAACTGCGCAAATGCCTACAGAAAGCTCGAACCGATCGTCACAAGCAATAGATGTCACGGTTCCTGATATTGGCGGTGACTCTGCCAAAGTTATTGAAATTTTAGTAAGCGTAGGACAATCTCTGAATAAGGAGGACCCTATTGTTACCTTAGAAAGCGATAAGGCCAGCATGGAAGTACCAAGTTCTGCTGCAGGAACAGTTGAGAGCATCGAAGTAAGTCTTGACCAAGATGTAACTGAAGGCGTGGTCATTGTTAAATTGAAGGGCAATGCAACATCCTCTCCCCAAGCAGTCGATAGCAATCCCAAACAACAAGCAGTTGCGTCACCCCCTGCGCCAGTAGCAAATATCGCAACAATCCCTGAAGCTAGGCCTGCAAACGAAAAGTCCCACGCGTCTCCTTCAATAAGGCGTTTCGCACGTGAATTAGGCGTAGACCTTTCTGTAATAAGCGGGTCGAATCGTAAAGGTCGAATTAGCAAGGGTGATGTAACAAGCTTTGTTAAAGGCATTATGACCAGCGGTGCTGCACAAAGTAATGCAAATCAAGCCTCTTCTGGTGGTGGCATACCTGAAGTGCCTGCCATCGACTTCAGTAAATTCGGAGAGATTGAGGTTCAGCCATTAAACCGAATCAAAAAGCTAACCGCTAAAAACTTGCACAGGTCCTGGCTCAACGTACCCCACGTCACGCATCACGACGAGTCTAATATCAATGATCTAGAGGCCTTCAGAAAGCAGTTAAATCTGGAATATGTTAAGCAGAAAAAAGTGATTAAATTATCGCCTTTGGCATTTATCGTTAAAGCGGTGGTCAATGCCCTGCAAACCTATCCTCAATTCAATAGTTCGCTAGAACCTGGCGGTGAAAACCTGATCCTTAAAAAGTACTTTAATATAGGTATTGCGGTAGAGACACCCAACGGCCTAGTGGTACCGGTACTAAAAGGCGCAGACAGAATGAGCGTTGCCGAAATTGCCACAGAGATGGGTGTATTAGCCGTTAAAGCACGCGATAAAAAATTGACCACCAAAGATATGACCGGTGCCGGATTTACTATTTCCAGCTTGGGCGGCATCGGCGGCACAAGTTTCACACCCATTGTCAATGCACCTGAAGTGGCGATTCTTGGCGTGTCCAGAAGTAAGGTAGAAGCTATTTGGGACGG
>CAWUWF010000155.1:0-10840 GCA_963925935.1 uncultured Arenicella sp.
CTTACATTGGCTCGACAAGGCGTTGGCGTCGCAAGCCTGCCGCTCGTGATTGGCGAAGCTGAACCCGACTTGCTAAGGATAAGTGAGCCTATTGCCAAGAGCGAAGTTTGGCTGCTATACCATACGGATTTGCGAAACACATCCCGAGTTAGAGTGGTTCGAGATTTTTTACAGGAGTCGGTACTTAATCAATTAAAAAGCCGCGATAGCTCTTTGTAAGGAAAGTGCTCTCTTAAATATTAACAAGGAATAGCTAAAGGGTCTCTCGACCCTCAACGAGTACGGTTGTAAGCTATTTATTTGGGCCATCCACCGCTGCCTGACATTGCAATACGAATAGATGAACGTCTTTTTATCGGCAGACAGCACCTGCCCTAATCACAAAACTGCTGAGCTGAATTACTTCGCCAATTGTTCTGCCTTTTTCATCACCCTTAGAAAATTAGCACCCCAAATTTTCTGTATATCTGCAGTCGAATAACCGTCTTCAATCAGCGCGGCGGTTAGATTTTTAGAATCAGCGGCATCGGCAAAGCCTTGAACACCGCTACCATGATTAAAATCATTACCAACGCCGACGTGGTCAATACCAACTCGGTCAACGATATAGTCAATATGCACCAGCATGTCGACTATTGAACCAGGTCCAATGACGCTGCGCATCTCGGTTAAGAATGCCCGCTTAGCTTTCGCATCAGAAAGCTCCCAATACAATTCGTATGGGTAGGAGTACGCCTCAGGCAAGCCGTGCTGCACACGAACTTGGATAATTGCAGCAAGTGTTATCGGGTCAGATAAGTCCACCAAATACGCGCCAAACGCTGCCACGTTAATGACGCCACCAGCATCCGCTATTTTGTCTATTTCTAAATCTGAAAGATTACGTGAGACATTGGTAATAGCACGTATATTCGAGTGGCTCGCGATTATCGGCGCTATGGATAAGGAAATTGCTTGCAAGCTAGCCGCCGCTGACATCTGAGAGATGTCGACAATTCCGCCTAGGTCATTTATGCGCTGTATTGCCGCGATACCAAGATCAGATAAACCGCCGTGTTCCTGCGCAGGTTCATAAGACGCGGTTTGCGAATTAAAAAAAGGCCGGGACGAATCAGAAAAATCATTGTGCCCCAAATGATTGAGGCCAAAGACTCTAACGCCGCTTGCATAGAATTGATCCAAGGCAGTCACATCACCTTGCAGTATTCTGGCATTTTGAAGTCCTAGAATAATACTGATTAAACCTCGCTCTCTCGCCAATTCAAGCTCCGTAACAGATTTGCTTAACACTAACTCATTGCTATTTTCTGCGATAAGCTTTTGTATTGCGGCGAGTTTCTCGTCAGCAATGATGCGAGCGTCGGCATCGCCTTGGGAGGTACGAGGGCCGGGGCCAACGGCAATCGACATTACTACTGCGCCCACACCACCCGCCTTTAGTTTAGCGGGCGAAACTTTAGATTCGCCCCCTGCCGCTAAATAGGTGTGTGACGTAGTCGGTAAAACGATATCGGCATGAGCATCAAGCACCAAGCTGCTGTCATGAACTAACCGTGCCTGCTTAGTATTTGACAAGGCTTCGCCCTGCAAGTGGTTGCCATAGGGGCCACTACAGGCTGATACAACAGCACTAATAATCACCAACGCTGCCAATTTCATAACTGTATTTGATCTTGCTCTAATATCAATCACCTTGACTAGACTCTATTTGTTAAACGCGGCCGCTAGCTTTGCTGCCATTGCATTGTTGGTATTCGTTTTACCTTGGTGCTTAGGTGAGTTTGCAGTATTCGCATTGTTATTTCTAGGCCTGTTTGAATACTGCTTTTTCTCTGCAGGTCTCTTTTCAGAGCGATCATCTGTGGGCCTTACGTGCTGTTGCTTAGCGTCTTGCAACTTCATGGTAAGGGCGATGCGTTTGCGTTGAATATCTATTTCCAACACCTTTACCTTAACGATTTGGCCCGCCTTTACCACCTTATGCGGGTCGTCTACAAATTTGTCAGCCAGACACGAAATGTGCACCAATCCATCTTGGTGAACACCAATATCAACAAAGGCACCGAAGTTAGTGACATTGGTGACAGTGCCCTCTAAGATCATTTCTTCGACTAAGTCCTTAATGGTCTCAACGCCCTCTCGTAAATTTGCAGTTTCAAATTTAGGCCGTGGGTCACGACCGGGCTTGTCGAGCTCCTTGATGATGTCTGCGATGGTCGGAACACCAAACTGCTCTGTAACATAGTCCTGAGGGTCTAGCGAAGCCAGAAAGCCACTATCGCCGATAATCTGATCAATGTTACGGTTATTTTTCAACGCAATCTCAGCAACCACACCATAGGCTTCAGGGTGTACTCCTGATGCGTCAAGTGGGTTTCCACCCGTGCCGGAGCAATTGTCCACGGCAATGCGTAAAAACCCAGCGGCTTGTTCAAACGTCTGCGAGCCCAAGCGAGACACGTCTTTGAGAGCTTCACGACTATTGAATCGACCATGGGTATTCCTATAGTCAACGATATTACTGGCGATGGTTTCGCTTAATCCTGAGACCCGTTTCAACAAGGGCATGGATGCCATATTCAAATCAACGCCAACATCGTTAACACAATCTTCTATGACGGTGTCTAATGAACGATTTAATTGATACTGATTCACATCGTGCTGATACTGTCCAACACCAATAGATTTAGGTTCTATTTTAACCAATTCAGCTAGTGGATCTTGCAGCCGACGAGCAATTGAAACTGCCCCACGGATAGTCACGTCAAGATCTGGGAATTCGGATGCCGCAAACTCAGATGCTGAATAGACCGAGGCACCGGCTTCGTTAACTAAAATCTTAGTCAACTTCAACTCAGGGTGGCGTTGAAGTAAGTCACCCACCAACTTATCAGTCTCTCGTGAGGCTGTGCCATTGCCAATCGCAACCAACTCAGCCTTGTGTTTTTTAGTCAATTTAGCGATCTCTGCAATAGACTGATCCCACTGATTCTTGGGTGCATGAGGGTAAATTGTAGCTTGATCCAAGTACTGTCCAGTACTGTCTACCACCGCAATTTTCACCCCGGTTCTAATACCAGGGTCCAAGCCAATAGTTGTTCTAGCGCCAGCTGGCGCTGCCAGCAGTAAGTCTTTGAGGTTCATCGAAAACACGCGAATCGCCTCAGCTTCTGCTCGCTCTTTCAGGTTAAGCATTAAATCACTGCCCACATGCAGCAAGATCTTAACCTTCCACGTGAAGCTAACAACCTGACATAACCATGCATCAGCGGGCCGGCCTTGGTTGGCGATATTCCAGTGCTTTGCAATGATCCTTTCGCACGGATGATCAAGAGGAGCAATCCAACCGCCCTCCGGCGCTTCTATGTCTAGTGTTGAGTAGAGTATGCCTTCCTTGCGGCCACGAAAAATTGCCAGCGCGCGATGCGGAGGAATTTTCTTATACGGCTCTTGATAGTCAAAATAATCCCGGAACTTGTGTCCTTCCTGTTCTTTATCTTTTGCCACGCTAACGCTTAATGCGGCCTTATCTTCAATTAGAGCTCGTATCACAGCCAACAAACCAGCGTCTTCAGCAAAATTCTCCATCAAAATTGCCCGAGCACCGTCCAGGGCTGCTTTTGTATCCACCACCGGATGCTCCTCGTCGGCTGACAAGTACTTTATCGCCTCACCCTCTGGATCTAAATTAGGATCTTGGTGCAGACTGTTAGCCAAAGGCTCTAAGCCTGCTTTTATTGCGATCTGCCCCTTGGTGCGGCGCTTTTGCTTATAAGGCAGATATAAATCTTCCAACAAGGTTTTGCTTTCGGCATCATTAATTGCTTTAGCAAGGCCGTCTGTTAATTTGCCCTGCTCTTGGATACTGCCCAAAATACTTGCACGGCGATCATCTAACTCACGCAGATACTTTAAACTTTTTTCCAATAGGCGTAGCTGGCTATCATCTAGACCACCCGTCGCTTCTTTACGGTAACGAGAAATAAAGGGCACAGTAGACCCTTCGTCAAGGAGCTTCATAGCCGCCGTGATTTGAGACTGTGGAATGGACAATTCCTTGGCGAGACGAGATTCTATAGGCAGCATTTATTGTAATGTTCAGTTGTTAGTACTAAAAATTGGAATCGGATTATCTCTGTAAATCCGCGGATAATCCAATTAAAATTATTTTCCTGACACTCTTTGCAGACTCCATTGTATTATTCTTGAGACCGATCCGCGATTCCTTCCAATACAAAAGAATACTCAAGACATCCCAATTGCATAAAATTCGATTTAGAAACCAAAATCAATGATTAGAAAATGAATAACCCAAAGAGTCTAGGCATCAATAATGGCCAACTATCGCCAATGCCAAAATCACCAAACGCGGTTAGTAGCCAAACAGATGCTGCCGACAAGCAGGTTGAAGCACTGCCAATGATAGGCTCTGAATTGCAGACCAAACAGAAAATCATTAGTTGCCCGAAGGAAGTGGGAGCTAATGTAATTAACAACGAAACGGAAAATTACCTGCACAGCGTTTTCACGTCTAGGCTAATGCGCTTTAAGGACGACGTTGAATTCTATATTGACGAATCTGCCAAATTAGTTCATTTCCGTTCGGCATCTCGTGTCGACCATAGTGATCTAGGCGCAAATTGAAAGCGCTATCAAGCCTTCAAAGAACTGTATTTAACATCGATCAACAGCAACTTTTTCGTCTACACTTTATTTAATTAAAACGCTCAATATATTGACAGCGTTGACACAGATTCTCCATCAGCTTGCGTTGCTTAAAGCCTTTGATAATCTGCTGTGCTCTATTCGACCCTAGAGTGTCAACAATAGGCCTATCGTTGACGTGTCCGAGGGGTATAGCCCCTTCCTTATCCAAACAACATGGCACGATAGTTCCATCCACTAAAATGCCAAAATGTGAGCTTAAACCGTAACATTTTCCGGAAGTCCCTAATACCGGTAGATCTAAGCTGGGCCAAATGAACTCGGTATCAAAATGAAGATATAGGCGGCCTTTGATGTTGAAGCTCTTACGTTTTCGCACATCCAGTTCAGTGGGTGCCTCAAAGCCAAAACGCTCGCAAATACTGCCTAGCATCTCGGTGTTTCGGCTATGACTGCCGAGCGGGTCTGTTAGGTTCCAGAGTCTGAAGTTCAAATATAATTCTGGCCGTTCGTCCAACGCGTGTTCGGTAAATCCAAAGATACGCTCTAGGTAGTTGCTTGGGTCTTTGTCGGGGAAATTGTCAAAGAAACTGTGTAACGAAAAATTAATTTGGTGGAAGCGCCGATGCAGCATCAACTGGTATTTCTCAGGTCGTAATAACACACCATTTGTCACCAGAAAAATATTCGCTTCATGCTGATCGCAAATCTCGATCATTGCCTCAAGATTGGGATGTACTAGCGGATCCCCCATAAGGTGAAAGCAAACCAATTCAGTCAGTGGCGCCACCTGCTCTACAACGGACTTAAAGGTATCTAAATCCATCATCTTATTATCCCGAATCACTGCTGGGCAAAAACTGCATTGTAGGTTACAGATGTTGCTGATTTCGATATGAACTTTATGAAAGCGCTTTTTCACGTTATTGGGTGTTGGGATTAGTTGGGATTAGTTGGGATTAGTTGAGATTAGTTTCGATTAATGGCTGCCGACTGTGGCGTCTACCTACTTGCGCCCTTTAAGGACCTACAATGGGCATTAAGGGTCAGCATAATATCGCAAGTGCTTGCCGTAAATAAGATTAATCACTATTCTGTCCGAACCCGATACTCAAACACTAAATAACTCAAAGGCACTGATATGATTTCGCAAACCATCCTGCAACCCGTTGTCGCTCTTCTCACCTTGAACTTCGTGGTTTTTTTCTGGATGTACGCTACGCGTTTGCCAGCGATTGCCAAATCAGATATAGCCATGGATCCGACCGTACCAATGGCAGTCCTAATGGCCAAGCTGCCGGCCAATGTTCGTTGGAAGGCAGACAATTACAATCACCTACTAGAGCAGCCGACTATGTTCTATGCAGTAGCGCTGACCTTGGCAATGCTAGGCGCTGGCACCGAGTTGAACACCACTTTGGCTTGGGCTTATGTCGGTTTACGTTTGGCCCACACGTTGATTCAAACCCTATGGAATAAGATAGAAATTCGCTTTGCGGTATTTTTCCTTTCATCACTGGTACTTGCTGCCCTGGTATTTCGAGCGGCAGGCCTAGTCTTGTAATCCGCTCGTCACAGCCATTACTGGACTAACCGATTAAAGCTAGTAGCAGCACTATCTACCTTAAGACTCCACGCAAGCAACTTAGCCACATCAAAGTTAGCGTCGTCTTACAACCCTATATGAACGGAAAAAATGATGCCAATTGAACAACTTAGAGTCGTGTTAGTTGTCTATATAGCCGCCATCGTGCCGCTATTATTGATTGCTTATTTACGTAAAAATAATGCTCTGCCGAGTTGGGTTGTGGGTGTCTATGCCGCTTCATTTATTGCTTGCGCTTTAGGGTGGGAGTTGTGGTTCACCTATGGTTGGGTTGACGGAGATCCAGTCCACCTGCGGCGCGCCGAGTTGCTTAATTCACTGATCCCCTATCACCTAAACTGGGTATTAAACTCTTTGGCAGACGCAGGGTCGATTTGCCTTGGCGGGCTTCTACTAGTCAGACATACGCTTGGGGCCAACAGTAATTTTCTAACACAATGGAACTGGAAAGCGTTCTCGATACTCTTGGCTTGGTTTATAGGACAAAATATTATTGTTGAGATGTTTCTCTACCATGACCAACTGGCTATCGGAAAACCCTTGTCTTGGGCACCCTTCGCACCCACTGGCCCCTGGTTTAATCCTGTTCTTTTTGAATTTCGAGATCGCAGCATAAGTCTGCAGGGGCAACTACCTTGGGTCATTATGACGCCTTTGTTTTACGCGTCACTAACTGGGTATCTACGCCGCAAAAAAACAACTAGCGTAGAAACGTAATCCAAAATAGTATTTTTTTTTACGGATTGGCTCAATTGTGATGGCTTAAATCTAGGCCTTATACAAGTTTACTTAAATCAGATCCCGCTGGCTTCTGGAAGACCTTTAAGTCAAATTCGCCGGCCACTGCAAACAAGTGGTCGAAGATGTCGGATTGAATTGCTTCGTATGCTGCCCACTCTTTAACAGCACTAAAAGCATATATCTCTAGCGGCACGCCCGATTCAGTTGCTGCCAATTGCCGTACCATCACCGTTAGATCTTGATTAACATCAGGATGCTTTTTTAGGTAAGCCAAAATATAAGCTCGAAAAGTACCAATATTGGTGATGCGCCGTCCATTAGCCATCGACTCAGGGTCTTTCACGGTTTTTTGATTGAACTGGTCCAACTCTTGAATTATTTGATCTAAATAATCTTTTATATAATCGACTTTACTGAATCGAGCGATTTGTTCTTTATCGCAAAAGCCTATTGAATTGATGTCGATCACAATAGAACGCTTAATTCGTCGCCCAGCTGAGTCTTGCATGCCGCGCCAGTTTTTAAATGAATCTGTTACTAGATTTTGAGTTGGAACGGTAGTGATGGTGTTATCAAAGTTGCGCACTTTGACGGTGGTTAAACCGATTTCCATAACATCACCGCTGGCATCATGCTGAGGAATATCCACCCAATCACCCAAACTAACCATTTTGTTGTAGCTTAATTGCAGGCCTGCCACAAAGCCGAGAATGGGGTCTTTGAACACCAACATCAAAACGGCTGTCATCGCGCCTAGACCAGCAAACAGCTTAAGCGGCGACTCACCAATAATCAGCGAAATAATCACAATTGCCGCCAGAAAATAGAGAACCAATTTAGCGACTTGTGCAAAACTTTGAATTGCAATCTGGCGCTCTCTCTCGATGGTTCGATATATCTCGACTAATGAATTAATAAGGCAATCGGCCACCATGGTCGCTGCCAGCACCAAGAATATTGAGCTCAAGGTTGAAATAATTAAGCTGCTGGTCGGATAGGCTTGCAAAGCCACCGGCATTAGCTTGTATATAAGCCACCCTGGAACTAAATAGGTAAGCCGGTTGAACACTCGATGCTTTACTAAAATGTCGTCCAAATTTGACTTACTTTTATCAATCAGTTTACTGATCAGGCGAATCAATACAGATTTGACTAAGTAATAACTCAAACTTGCGCCAATCAATACCGTCAACACCGATAGACCAGCACTCAGTTGTGCTTCATATCCAGCAATACCAGGTACTTTTTGAACCCAGTTGTTAAGTAATTCATTCATAGATTATTTATTCGAAAAGCGAAATTTTAATTCTTGCGATTAGCAAGGATGGACAGCAAGTATACAAAAGGTAGCGTATTACTCATAGCTAAACCACGTTTGATCACCGATATAGCACCAACAATCAATTGCTTGGTTGTTGAGATTTCGGTACGCAATCATGAATTTTCAGTTTCCCCTCCTTCATTTGGGCTTATTCGTCCGATCCAGAGCACGGTCACCACCAGCGCAATCATTGCTCAGGATGTGAAAACATCGTCCCAACCCAGCATTACAGCCCCGCTCGCAAGATCCTCAGATTCCTTTTTGGTAAGTTTACAATGCAGGAACTCCTTAGGTAGCGCGCGGTAAGCGTGTATTCGAAACAGCCCTATCAGCCCAATCGAACCACAGTAATAAAAATCCCACCCTGATCGATGAAGGTATTGCGATTATATCGCCAGTGATAAATCTACTATTGGAAAGTGATGGCTAGCAACTAAAGTTTGACTGGAATTGCTTCTCAAACTAGTGCTTTTATCTAGCACCGCGCCAAACAATTGCATTTGTATTTTCGCCACTACTCGCTATCAATACAGGTGCAATAATCTTTCGAAGGTAACTTAATTCTCGTCCTAAGCAGATCCATATTGTCGCCTATCTGGTAACGGTGCTTAACGATAATTGCACCCGCATCGGTTCGGCTCCAGACTTCTTGATATTTTTTGCTGTGAATCTCTCCGGCCGCATCTTGAACTTTCAGGCTCACCGTGTATTTTCCGTTTGATGCTGCACATTCAGAATGATCAATTTCTGCTTCCACAATCGCTTGGCTAGCTGCTTGAAAATAAGATGTCGATATCTCTACTTCGCAGACTTTGCTGCCACTAATGTAAGCACGGTCTGCTATTACATCCGGTAACTGGCCATTATTCTTGAAAATAAGATCCTTGTTGCTGTTCATGCGCTCGTCCCTTTGATCATTTTGCATATCAATTCGTCCTTTAGGAGAAAGGTCCGATTGCGCAATTGCGCCATTTGAAAAAAAACACAAAAATAGACCCTTACCGATAAGGCTTAGTGGCAAAATGGAATCGCGGATCTGGGAGTTTAAGGCATTCATTCTAATTATATTTCTTCGATTGAATTTAAAGAATTGTCGATGAGCTTTAACATATCACCAACTTCATTAGGTGACGATATTTTTTCTACCAATAGGTGCTGAGCGGGGTCCTTCGAAATAGTGAACGGAACTAATGTGACATTAGCTGACTTCATTTGCGCCGCACCAGCTATGCTAGCGACAGAACTGACGATCTGATCATTTGGATAATAGACAATCAGTTGTACTCTTGGATTATTCATAAGCGTTAATAATATTGAAGGGTGATTGTTCACTGATAAACACCCTGCAATAATAAACATGAGATGAAAGCAACACTGTCAAATGTTTTGTTCGGTTGAGCCTGACATCGATTGGCTTTTGGCGTGCAAAGTTGCTGCTTTCAGTAACTACATTAATACCCAACAATGAAATGACTAGGTTATGAATATGAGTAGGATAGACAATGCAACATCAGACCAATTAGAAGCAAACCAACAGGCACTTAGCCTTGCACAGGCGGCCATGGGCTTTGTTCCCAATTCAATGAAAATAATGGCTCGCAATCCAGCGCTGCTAAATGGTTTTTTGATGCTGTCAAACGCGGTTCTTGGGCCAAGCTCAAAACTTGATCCTGCTTTGCGTCAGATGATTGCCCACATCACTAGCGCCGCTGCGGGCTGCCGATATTGTCAGGCACATACAGCGCATGGGGCAGAGCGGCATGGGGTCGACGCTGCCAAAATCGAAGCAATTTGGTCATTCCAAACCAGTGACCTGTTCAGCGATGCAGAACGCGCCGCACTCGACCTTGCACAAGCAGCCGGATCGGTCCCGAACAATGCAACCGACCAGCAGTTTGCTAACTTAAAACTGTATTATTCAGAAGATGAGATTGTAGATATCGTGGCGGTCATAGCCTACTTCGGTTTTCTCAATCGTTGGAACGATACCTTGGCTACCCCTCTCGAAGAAAGTCCCTTAGCTTTCGCTGAATCACATTTGGCGACTAATGGTTGGCAAGTTGGCAAACACAGCGCCGGCTAGCAAACCATAGTCTAACTCAACACTATGGTTTAACGGCGTGTGCTCTCAATCACGACACGCTGAAGTCGATATTCGAATAAATTGATCAGTCGGAGTAGCGTATAACAATTAACGCGTTCAATCCCATCTGTTAAGGCTTGTATCGAATTGCCGACCTATTATCTATTAGCCGGCCCCAGTAGAAGTTATAAGGGTGTACAAACGCGGTCTTTTGCTCATTTTCACTGATTAAGGGCCGCTGCTCATTGTGCCACCGAAAAACGCCACCGCTTAGATTGTAGGCTGCTACAGCACCGTTAGTTTTGAGCGTGCCGTTAAGCTGGCTTAATAGATCTGAGGATCGTCGACCTACCGAGCAATAAAATACGGCAGTCTTACCTGCTAACTGCACAGCGTATTTATTTTCAAATTCGGCTAATTCAAT
>CAWUWF010000156.1:0-5219 GCA_963925935.1 uncultured Arenicella sp.
AGCGGCATTACCAAAGTTTGGCTTGTTCAGCACTCATGCCATACCATTGTGGAAAGAACAATAGGGTGAGTAGTACGGATAGCTGTATCAAGATGAATGGAACCACGCCTTTGTAGATATGTCTGGTTGTGACACCGTCCGGTGCAACGCCTTTGAGATAAAACAAGGCAAAGCCGAACGGCGGGGTCAGAAAAGATGTCTGCAGATTCATCGCGACCAATATCGCAAACCAAACCATATTAATGCCGAGTTCCTCTACCACTACGTAAACCAGCGGTAAGACGATATAAGATATTTCGATATAGTCGAGGAAAAAGCCGAGTAGGGTGATCATCAACATTACAAAAATCAAGAACCCCCACTTGTCGCCAGGAATGCTTAATAGTAATTGTTCAACTTGATGTTCTCCGCCTGTATAAGAAAATCCCATTGAAAATATTGAGGCACCCAGTAAGACAGCAAATACCATAGCGGTAATCTTGACGGTCTCTATGGCGCTCTCCCAAAACATTGCAAACGAGAACTTGCGATATAAAATGGCCAGGATTACTGCACCTATACAGCCCAAGGCCGATGACTCGGTCGGCGTGGCAACACCGTTAAAAATAGAGCCTAGAACGACCAAAATCAGGAGTAACGGTGGAATTACAGCAATAAGGGCATTAACTATAATTTTAGGCCTACTAATGGTCGCATCTAATGCTTGCATTGGTGGCCCAACCTCGGGTTTGAGATAGCAATAGATACTGATATAAGCGATATAGGCAGCGATCAGCACCACTCCCGGCACTAACGCCGCTCGAAACAGATCGCCAACCGGAACATTTAATACGTCACCAAGAATAATCAATACGATTGACGGCGGGATGATTTGGCCTAAGGTGCCGGCAGCCGATATGGTGCCCGTCGCGAGTTCGGTCTGATACCCATTGCGAAGCATCACGGGTAATGAAATGAGCCCCATTGCCACAACGCTTGCACCAACCACACCGGTTGATGCAGCAAGTAGGGCGCCTACCAAAACAGTCGAAATGGCCAAGCCCCCGCGCAGTGATCCAAATAGTTGGCCCATTGCTTCGAGTAATTGTTCTGCGAGTCGGGTACGTTGCAGTATCAGTCCCATGAAAATAAACAATGGAACTGCCATTAAAACCATTCCCTCGCCGTTATCCCCCATATTTGAGTAAATTCGATAGGGTATTTGTGCCAGTTGGTTGGGGTCTGCGAACAACACAACAAAGGCAATGCCAATGCCGGCAAATGTAAACGCAACAGGAAAGCCGAATAGCAGAAGCAATAAGGCAACTACGAATATTGAAATACCAATCATCTATCAGCAACCTGCGTGTCGTTATTGGATAAATCGAATTCTAGAAACACGTTCAATCGCTCTATAAAGAAGGCAATAGCTGAAAGTAATAGAAATACAAATGACAAAGGAATAACGCCTTTGATTATCCAACGGTTTAATAAACCGCCTGGATCTTGCGAGCGTTCTCCAATGCCACCGTTGACCAATTGGTTGAAAAAAGAGCTTAGCGAATCGGGCTGCGCACCTAATTGATATGATGATAGGGTGAATTCCCAACCAGCCCATATGACCACTAGGCAAAAGGGGATCAGGAAAGTGATACAACCTACTAAGTCTACCAATGCCTGCGTTTTTGGCTTGAAGTTTTCGTAAAACAAGTCGACCCGAACATGCGATTTGGTACGTAAAGCATACGGTATACCAAGCAAGAATATGGCGGCGTAGAGGTGCCATGACAGCTCTTCTAGACCAATCGATGAGTTGCGAAAGGCATAGCGGCTAATGACGTTGTAGGCCATCAGCACAACCAATAGAATCAATAGAGTCGCAGCGATAGCTCCCAGTACATCCATGAGGCGCTTGAGTCGATGTTCAATAGTTTTTAACATAGTAAAATGGGGTTTAGGTGCAAAGGCCTAACAGAAATCAAATCTAATCCGTTACGGTGTCCAGATAGGCTTTAAGCCCGATGTTTGTCCAAGCGCGTGCTTTGCTTAAGTATTGTTCACGTGACGCAATGATCTTTTCTGCCAGAGGACTACGAGCTCGCTCCTGCAGAACTAGTTCTGCATTGGATTGTTTAAGGGCTTGCATTACGTTTTCAGGGAATTGACGGATTTGTACATTCGGATATTGGCTGGAGATTACGTCCAAATTGTCTGCATTCTCAGAAAACGAATGTGTCGTCATATTGTATGCGGTTAAGCGGGCTGCATTGAGCAATATTGATTTCGCCCAGGCTGGCAATTTAGCCATGCTATCTTTATTGAAGTAGTACATTAATTCACTTCCAGGTTCATGCCAGCCTGAATAATAGTAGGGTGCAATTTTATGAAATCCCATGCGCAGGTCCATGCCGGGTGCAACCCATTCTAGGGCGTCTATGGTACCGCGCTCTAAGGACTGATATAGCTCACCAGCAGGTATATTTGTAGGCACTGCTCCAACCCCCGCGATCACTTTTCCGGCGAAGCCTGGGATCCTCATTTTCAGACCTTTTAGGTCCTCAGGCGAATTGATTTCCTTGCGAAACCAGCCGCCCATCTGTACGCCGGTGTTGCCACCTAGCATGACTTGCATGTTGTACTTGGCGTAAACCTCATTAGCCAACTCGAGACCGCCACCATGATAGAACCAGGCGTATTGCTCCTGAGTAGTCATGCTAAACGGCATAGATGTAAAAAATAGTGTGTCTGGGTCTTTGCCACCGAAGTAGTAAGATGCAGACTGACCAATATCGTATTGTCCACTTTTTACAAAATCAAAAATCCCAAAAGCAGACTTATGCTTGCTGGCACTATCTGACCTGATTTTAATCTTACCGTTAGACATTTCCTCAACTAGTTGAACATAGGCGTCTACTGATTGGCCAAACACTGGAAATCCCTTCGCCCAACTATGCGCTAGGGTCAGGGTAATCGGTTTAGATGATTCTGAGCTAGACGCCGGTGCGCCGTCACTGTCTGCACCATTACCTTGGCCAACTGGAGTACAAGCAATTATCATGCTGGCGAAAAATAGTGAACTGAATATTTTAAACATTATTTTCTTTTATTTTATTAGAAGGTTAGTCGTTGGCTACGTCGTTTATCTATCAGAATGAAGTAAGGTTTAAGTTTAACTTTTCCTGAGCTGCTGCTTTGGTGCGTTCAATATCCTTATCGCTCAAACCAAGGGGTCTTGCAAATTTATCTTGCATAGGTCTCCTCCTGAATCATTTAAAGCCCTTGGGCATTGTTCTCTACGCGCGCTAGAAGTTATCTAAGCCTAAATGTGCCATAGCATTTTCTTTAGCTTGAATGATTTGCATTTCGGTCATGTAAAGCAAGCCTGCTACCTTGCGCATTAGATGGCGTTCATGCGCATCAACCCTCTGGTCAACTAAGGCTATTACCCATAAGTGTTCTAGCAATGTAACCCTTTTTGCGTTGCCCCATTTTCCGCAAATATTGCTGGTAAAACCTTGTAAACTCACCGAGTTGTCCGATGTGTCTTGGGCTAGTTTAATCATTTCATCGACATCTTCGTGGGCAAGACTAAACTGCTGACGAAGAATTTCGCCCATCGCGGCGATTTCCGCTTGCTCCACCTTGCCGTCAGAACGTACCATCTCGAACATCAACGTGGCGGCGGCAAGCTTGACGTCATCATCGGTTGGTTCTTTGTTCGTTTTAGCACCAGAAGACTTTCGTGAAAAAAAATCTTGTAACGAATTAAACATGTTTATTACCCAATATTATCGTAATTATCAAGATGAAAAAAAAGTCATACCCAGACTCTTGAATCTATCCAGAAACAGCAGCATATTATAGTCAACCATTTGACTTGAGGAACAACCTTGTGAGAAGAATTTTCTATTTTCTAGCCACTAATGCAGCCATTATGCTGGTGGTAAGCATAATTATCCAATTTTTGCCTCCAGAGTATCGAAATCAGAACGGCACGTTTATGGTTTTTGCCTTAGTTGCCGGTTTTGGTGGCTCGGTATTTTCACTGTTAATGTCGAAGGGCATGGCGAAACGCGCTGCTGGTGTTCAAATCATTACTGAACCCCGCAATGATACTGAGCGTTGGCTATTGGAAACCGTAGGACGTCAGTCCAAAGCAGCCGGTATTGGAATGCCTGAAGTGGGCATTTTTAATACCCCAGATATGAATGCCTTTGCGACTGGTGCAAACCGCAACAATGCCCTTGTTGCAGTCAGTACTGGCCTGTTACAAAATATGACTCGTGAGGAAGCCGAAGCAGTGATGGCACACGAAATAGCGCACGTGGCGAATGGGGATATGATTACTCTTACCCTGATTCAGGGTGTGGTAAACGTATTCGTCTTGGTGCTCGCCAGAGGTCTGGCGTTAATGATTGATCGCGATGGCAGAGGCATAGGTTACTTCGCCGGATTTATAGTTGGCCAAGTGATATTCGGTTTTTTGGCAAGCATTGTGGTTTCATATTTCAGCCGAGTGCGCGAGTTTCGAGCCGATCAAGGTGGCGCAAAATACGCAACGAAGCAGGGCATGATTGGGGCTTTAGAGAAACTCAAGCGTGGGCAGTCGGGTGAACTGCCCAACCAATTAGCAGCATTTGGTATTAACAGTAACGTTAACAAGCTGTTTTCCACACATCCGCCTTTGGATGACCGAATTGCGGCACTGCGTAATAGCTAGGTTTAGACAAACAGCAAAGATAAAGGGCCGAGTTACTCGGTCCTTTTTTTTAAATACAATTCAGTAGATAGCGAGCCTGAGGTTCTTAGGCAATGCCCGAAAGTAACGAGGTAGTTGGAATCTTTGGGATGGTTTTTGAACTGTTTTTTGTACTTGCTCGTTGAGACATTCGTTCAAGTTATTTGCTATTTTAGGCATGCTCATATCGCTCGGCGCGTCATTCATTTATCTTTTTTGGCCTTAGCTAATCGTTCGGATGATTAAATTTTATAATAAAGTCTTCGACTTTCTTGCTATGCAATATTAGGTCTATACTAGAAGCTTAGCTTAAGTCGATCAGCGTATTAACTCGGAGGAGTGTTTTGTCATTCAAACTAGAAAAATTCATCAGTGACTGCCAAGAGGCGATAACGTCAGACCACGCAAAATCTGCCGTCTCCAAACTGCTATCGGAGGTGGTCACCAAGCCCGATGATATTTATCAGCAACTAGGGCAGCCTCGCAGCGCAAAGATACAGCG
>CAWUWF010000157.1:0-7020 GCA_963925935.1 uncultured Arenicella sp.
GGAGAACATCGTGGTCGTTGTTCCGATCAAGAGATAACCGTGTTTAAATCGGTTGGGACAGCTTTGGAGGATTTAGCCGCGGCAGTTTTGGTTTACCGTAACACCAATTAATACAAACCCTGAAGCAGCAAGCAAGCGATGAGCCTTCAAATTAAAGGGGTTCTAAAACAGATTGCCACGCTTCTCTCCGCCGTTGCACCTGCAGGGATATATCCCTATGCCGTTAGCGATGACGTGCATGAGTGGAAAGACAGATCCTTCGGCTACGCTCAGGATGACGTGCATGGATGCGCTAAATTCGCGGGAGGCAGGGAGCCGTTAGCGATGACGCGCATGGATGGAAAGACAGATCCTTCGGCTACGCTCAGGATGACGTGCATGGATGCGCTAAATTCGTGGGAGGCAGGGAGCCGTTAGCGATGACGTGCATGGACGCACTAAATTCGTGGGAGGCAGGGAGAATGAAAGTACAAAACAAAAGACCCGTCATCCTGAGCGTAGCCGAAGGATCTATTACACCCATCTCGATCAACAATATCCCTGGAAGGCCAGCCCCGTGCTCCATGCCTTACTCTAATAAGGTATATCCCTATAACGAACGCAATAACTAAGAATCAACTCCAGGGAAAAGGACTGTTCGAAACTGGATGCAAGGCCCCTGCTGCGTAACGTGAGAACCTAAATGGTTTTAATAATTGTGATTCAGCTTCACTGCAAATATCTTCTGCTACTAATTTACCCACACCTAGCATTTTATAGCCGTGGTTTGAGTCTGCAATGAAGTAGCAATTTTGATGGAACACGTCAAACACAGGAAAGCTGTCGGGGGTGAATGCACCGATGCCACCTGAGGGTTCCTTCTTGTATTTTGGCATGGTGCCTGAGAATCGTTTTTGACAGTGCGCTAAAGCAGATACCCACATGCGGGCAAACTCATCTCCTACAATAAATTCTGGTGAATCGGCACCATAGGGGTCAACGGCCACCGAATCAGCGGGCTTATCGACAATAAACGGGGCGGCCCCACCCTGAACGCCGCCAAAATGAAAATCAGGCTTGTAGTAGATACCCCACATTTCATCGGTGATCAATGAACCGTCTTCATCACAGTAAAGTGGGGCGTCGGTATCAACATGAATCACCGGCGGTAATGCGCCATCATTGGTGACCTGTAATTTGGGGTCTACCCCTAGAACACCTTCTTGCAATGACCAGTAAACCCACATCGGGATATCGGTTCTTAGTTCGCCTGAATCGGGGTTTTTTATAGAAATTGTCTTGGGCAAGTCCAGCATATCCCAAAACTGTTTTGCCCAAGGCCCTGCCCCAATCACGACATAGTCACAATCAATGTCGCCTCGGTCGGTTTCTACCTTGCTAACGGCGCCGCAACTATCATGGGTGAAGCCAGTCACCTCAACCCCAGTGATGATTCGTACGCCTTCAGATTCAACCTTAGCGGCCAAGCCATACAATGCCTTGGTATTATTAGCATATCCGCCGGGTGCCTCATGCAGTACCGATGTAATGTTTTTTGCCTGCCAGTCATGAAACAAGCCTTTCATGTAGTTACTGCAGTCTGCCTCACCTTCGATAAACGTTGAAGCGTAGCCAATCTGCTGCTGTTGCTCATAGATCGTACTGACATCTTCGTGCATGCTCTCTGAACTTATCTGCATATAGCCCACAGGGTTATAGCTATAGGCGACCGGGTCGCTTTCCCAAACACTGACACTATGCGCCATTAGTTCACGCATCGCTGGTTGAAAATAATTATTGCGAATCACCCCGCAAGCGATACCAGAAGCACCGGCGGCAATACCCGTTTTATCAAGCACTAGAATATCCCTGCCGTCGCCTCGCCCCTTCGCCTTTAACTCGAGAGCCAGATGATATGCGGTACTCAGCCCGTGAATGCCCGCCCCCACGATTACGTAATTCGCTTGACTTGGAAACGCCATTATTATTTCTATTTAAGTGTTTTTCTGGCTCTGCAAAGTTTGCAAAGCGTCTAAGCCAATCGGCTTGCCATTAAATTCTTGCATCGCATCGATTAAACAATCCCAGAGGTATTGAGCACTACTCAAGTCGGCAAGTAGATAAAAGCACGGAGTATGCCCTTGGTCCGCGCGTAACAATATGCCATTAATTTTTGCGATAGATGTTTGCGCAATGCTTAACTGAGCAAACTTATGTAAACGCATATCAACAGCGCAAACCTTCGCTAACATCTCAGGTACTTTTTCTCCTAGTAAAGCAAAGCAAGCATGGCTGTCCGCGCGTTCTAGAAGGTAAGTTCTGGGTTGACTATCCAGAGAGCAGTCCGCTACTAATTCATTTAGAACCTTAGAAGGTTCCTGCAGCGAATCTAAGATCAACACTTCGGTTCCTGACAATCGAGCGATGGTTAAATCTTGATCAGAAATAATCGCTTGATTTGGCCGTTCAGGGCTTGATAGCGCTCGCTCGCTTAGCCAATCTATTGTCTCAGGCCCTTTGAACCAATACGCGCCAAGGGCGTTAAGTCAGCTATTGCCAAAGTACTCGCTTGAGCAATTTCAGACTCATTATTGTTGGCATAATGCCGCACGATTTGCGACTCGCCGCGCACAGCAAACGTTGCGCCCAAACTTTGATGAAGTCGATGCAGAGGATTTCTGCGCAGTGGCTGTGCAGTGCTCTCGGCCGGGGCTGCATCGGCAATGACCATTTGTTCGGTTTGTGAAACTTGTTGACGCCGGCCCTCGCGATCGAAAAAAGGTAATGAACCCACCTCGGCATTTACAAACGTGCCTCCATCACTCTTAATTTGGATCTTGGATCCTGGCTCTGCTAGGTTTAGCGGCAGGTAGGCCAGACCAATAACCATATTCAGGGTCGGTGAAAAACCACAAGAAGTCACTCGTCCAACCATCTTGCCTTGGTGAATTATTAGATGGCTCTCTTGCGGAATCGGGTAATTTAGGGCGTTTAATTCAGACGAAATCACAAACCCAGCCAATACCCGCTGTTGTGTACGTTGCTGCAATTCAGCAATGGTTCTGGAGCCGACAAAAAATGGCTTCTTGCGGGCAATCGCCCAATTCATTTGCAACTCCATTGGATTAGACATCGCATCAGTGTCTTGGCCAATGATTACATGGCCCTTTTCCAAGCGCAGGATGCGTTGTGCTTCAACACCAAACGGTTTGATGTCATGAGCCGCGCCTGCGCGCATTAGCGCATCCCATAGAGCCTCACCATATTGTTGCGGCACATGAATTTCATAACCCAATTCACCAACAAAACCTACCCGCACCACCCGTGCCGGAATGCCTGCGACCAATCCCTCGCGCACGCCCATGTAAGGGAATGATTCGTTTGAAAGATCAATATTGTCGCACACGTTTTGCAATACCAAACGAGACTTAGGGCCAGCCAAATTGACGCCACACCATGCCGTTGTGGCATTCGCAATATCAACGTCTAAACGCCATTGAGCATTCCATTTCAACATGCTCTGGAATACGCGATCAACACCACCGGTCGTTGCCGTCACATAATAATGATCAATATGCAGACGGCAAGCCACACCATCGTCAATCACCACGCCGGCTTCATTGGTTAGCAGTGCATAGCGAGCTTTACCTACTTCTTGCTTAGCAAAGGTAAAAGTATAAAAACGGTTTAGGAATTCGGCGGCATTGCTACCACGCACCTCAATGCCGCCCAATGTCGACACGTCGACAAGGCCAACATTGCTGCGTACGTTTTTAACTTCTTGAGTTATACACTCCGAGCGATTTTCTACTTCACCATAGTAAGCAGGTCGATACCAAGCCCCAGCTTGCATCATCTGAGCACCCGCCTGCAAGTGCCGATCATGCATATTGCTGCGCCGCTCTGGGTAAAAACTACGCCCAGCATTCAGTCCTAAAAATTCAGCGGCAAATGGCGGCCGTGCAGTGGTTACCCCGGTCTGTGCCACACTCAGGCCGGTGGCATTCGCGACTAAGCGTGCGGCAGCCAATGCCGAATGTCTGCCCTGAGACGGTCCCATGCCACAGGTTGAGTAGCGCTTAACAAGCTGGATGTGTTCATAGCCATCTCGAGTTGCATTTACAATATCGGCTATCTGTAGGTCTTCATCAAAGTCTACAAATTCTTTGCCTTTTGGATGGGCAAACATGGGCCATGCAAAGTTCAGGCCTTCCGCGTGCGGGTCTTTTAGACTGATCGAGTTAAGTTGGTCCGCTGCATCCGCTGGTTGATTAATTTTAGCAATGGCGACCTGTGCGACACGAATACCATCGGCGACTACCGCCGACAAAGCCCATGCCCCATTTACCGACCCTGCAATCGACATGTCTTGTGGGTAGCCGTTAAGAGTAAAGGCGCAACTATCGTCATCGTAGCTAAGTTGGCCACCCGCTTGGCAAATTAATTGGTAAGTAGGCATATACCCAATTGCCATACACAACACATCGCAGTCAAAGCTCAATTGTTCCTGTCCACACTCGCCTTGGCTTGTAATACTTCGCACGTCAACGTTAGTTAAGCGTTTAGAACCTCTATCTAGCTTGGCTTCAAAAACGGTACTATTGGTATGCACTGCAATGCCCAGCGCCACCACGGCCTCTGACAATTCTGACGGGCTTGGCTCAACTCGCATATCAACCACTGCCTGCACTGATATTCCCGCTTCATGCAGCTCCAGCGCGGTTGCATAGCCTTCGTCGTTACCGGTAAGTAGCACAGCACGGTTGCCGGGTTTAACCGCATAAAGATGTAGCAATCGCAAAGCAGCGCTAGACATCAAAACACCCGGTATATCATTGCCTCTAAATATTGCTGGTTGCTCTAAGGAACCAGTGCACATAAGCACTTGCTGCGCGCGTAGTTTGTATAAACGTTTGCGGGCTACGAGGGCTAACCAATTGTCTGCATGCCAACCATTGCAAATGGTCTCGGTCATGACTTCTATGTTTTGGTGGGCAAGCACTTGTACTAGCAGGTCTTCGCGCAATGCGTTCGCAGCACTATTATCAAGTTCAAAACGTGCATAATTCAAAGAGCCACCTAATAGCGAATTCTCTTCTACCAGCAACACTTCAAGACCTGCCTGTGCCGCTTCTAAGGCCGCTGACAAGCCCGCAGGCCCACCGCCAATTACCGCCACATCAGCAAACTTATATTGCTTATCGAAATGCAATTCAGGTTCTTGTGGAGGTCGATACGTTTGATCAATTCGGCCAAGCCCTGCTTGCTTACGAATAAAGCGCGCCCAATATTCCCAAATACCACGAGGCCTGAAAAATGCTTTGTAATAAAACCCCACTGGTAAAAACCTGGCTAACAAGCTGACATAAGCTTGGAGATCATTTTGCAAGGAGCCTGAATAGTTCTGACCTTTAACCACCAGGTCATTTACCACTGGCTGTCGATCTGCCAAAGTATTTGGCGCCGACTCTAATTGCACCAAGGTGGTCGCATCTTGCCAGCCATGGTTAATGGACCACGGGGGCGATGATACTTAAAGGACCGGCTCATCAACCACTGCCCATCAGCAATCAGCGCGCTGGCAATCGTATCGCCTTTAAGCGCGGCGACGGCTTTGCCCTCAAAGCTAAACTCGATCAATGCATCACGATCAACTAGGCGCCCATAAGGTGCCGCCAAGCGATTACTCTTACTATCTATGCGTTGAGCCATTAGTCACTCTCCCCTGCTACTGTCGAGGCCAGCTCGGCGGTAGGCAGCTCAGGTAATAACTCATCCACATTAAAGGTACGCAGCACCTGGTCGGTGACCGTATTTCTTTCTGCAAGAAACCAACATGACGTTGCGTTATGGCACCACCACTCGATAACTAAGCCCGCTTGGTTGTCGTGGAAAAATACATATTCTGCCCATGCACGCGAATCAACATCATCTGCGGGCATTGGATGATATTCACCGCCATAGGTGAATTCACTAATATTGCGAGGCCCATTTAAAGGGCAATCTAGTATCTTCATGCTAATGACTCGCGGCGGTGGCGCCAGCTTCATTGATTTGAGAATGATTATAAAATCGCTCTAGTTCAAAAGGTTTAATCAAATCAGGTACTTTTTGAGTAGCAACCAGTTCGGCCATGGTCTTACCGCAAATTGGCGTGGCCTTAAAGCCCCATGTACCCCAGCCAGCGTCTAGGTAATAATTTTCGACTGGGCTAAGCCCCATGATTGGGCTGTAATCAGGCGTCATATCGGTAGTGCCGGCCCATTGCCTGAGCATGCGCGCCTGAGCCAAAAATGGAAATAATTCTATCGCAGCAGCCGCTAGGGTTTCCTTTTGCTCTAGGGTGGCTCTGGTGTTATACAACGGATAAGGATCTGAACCGCCGCCAATAACAAACTCGCCCCTTGAGGTTTGATGAACATAAACGTGTACGTGTGGCGAACTCACATGCGGGTTAAGAATGGGCTTATACGGTTGAGTAACCATTGCTTGAAGTGGATAAGAGTGAATCGGCAACTTAATATCAACCATCGATGCAACCAGCGAGCTAGCGCCGGCAACCGCTTGTACCACCGCACCACATTCCACCCGACCGCGGTTGGTGAGCACTGCAGTTACTTTGCCGCTACGTACTTCTATGTCTTGAACTTCTGTACATTGATGTAACTCTACCCCTCGTTGACATGCACCTTTTGCATAACCCCAGGCCACGGCATCATGCCGGGCAGTTGCGCCGTCTTCGTGCCAAAGCCCACCTAATATTGGAAAACGCGCATCGTCATCCATTCTAAGGTTAGGAACCAATTCGCGAATTGTTTGCGGGTCTACCAGAGTAGATCTAACCCCTAGATGTTGATTAACTTCAGCTCGCCAACGAAAACTCCTAATCGCTGCATCAGAATGAGCCAAGGTTAATTGACCACGATTCTCATACATCACGTTGTAGCCAAACTCATTACTCAAATTCTGAAATAATTTTACCGATTCTCGATAAAATGCAACCCCTTCTTCGGTGAGGTAATTAGATCTAATCACGGCGGT
>CAWUWF010000158.1:0-5309 GCA_963925935.1 uncultured Arenicella sp.
AAGGGCTTAGGAGACACACGCTCTTTAGCGAGTCGCTTGGCTTTACATGCGAATAGCTTGGAGTTTAATCACCCAGTGACAGAACAGCGAATGTTGGTTGAGTCACCTCAACTATTGACCAAGTCAACATTACAATTGGCGCAGTAACGCCGCGTCTAAGGTTCTAGGGTTCTAAGGTTCTAAGGTTCTAAAAACATGACGTCACGCTTAAAACACCCGCGTAAGAGAACAGGCTTTAGTAAGCCCGAAAGTAACGGCGATCGCAAACGTCGGGTTTTCGCGTAAGATCAGAGAATAGCAATACTCCTGCGGTTCTCAAGCACCCTAGTTTCTTGGGGCTAGTCTTCCTGCCAAAACGCCAGCACCGTTGTGAGTGCGCTGACAAAGGCGAGCGGCTGGTCCAGCATTAAATGATGCCTTGCATGCGGTATTCCAACAATCGGGATATTGGGTGCATGCATTTCGGTAATAGTCTCCTGGATATAGGCAGCAGAATCATCAGTAAAAAGTAGGCTTTCCTTGCCATAGATAATCGCTTTTCGGCCTGGTGCCGTTACCAATCTTTCTGCTGTTTTCAAAAAGCTTGCTTCAGACCCCGGGTCAGAATTGAAAACCCCTGGATCAAATTTCCACGACCAGCCGCCCGTTACTTCAGCTAAAGAATGAAAAGCCATAAAATCAAACAATTCTGGCTGTTCAACCACCTGCGGTGGCGATAGAACAAAACGTTGCTTCGCTGTTTGATAGTCTGGATAAACCCGATTTTTGCGCTTGGAATTCTGATTTCCTGGGGGTTTAAATAACGCAGCGTTTTCCTTCCATGCACTAGGTCGTAAAATCATGAGGTCGCAAATTACGATACCCGAAAATTGTTCGGGGTGAGCTCGAACTGCCGCTAGTCCCACGTGTCCCCCATAAGAATGAGCGACTATAGTTGGTTTTGCACCGTTGTCGCATAGGCCCGTCTGCTCGGCAACACCGAGCAGCTCGTCTATGCGCACGTTCAAAGAATATGAATCACGCGTATCTGAATCGCCCATACCCGAAAAGTCGTAAGCCACTACGTGGTAGTCGGCGGCGAGGTAGGGTGCAATGAAGGCGAAACAACGTGAGTGCGCCAAGAACCCGTGCAGCATTATAATTGCAGGCTTAGATCTATCGCCCCATCGAAAATAGTGAATATTGACACCATCAACGTCAACATAACCCTCTTCACGGGGTACTGACAACACATCACGTAACCAAGCAGGTGGGTTGCTGACCGCTTGATCAAGGTCAGCTAAGCCTGTTGTGGTTTGCTTAGGCGCGAGGTGGCTATTTTTGAGCTTCATAATTGTCATACGAGGTGTTTTTTGGTCGATCGGATTGATTGTTAGCGGCCACTAAGGGCGGCAGGTCTATCAATTTTGGGGTAGTTTACTCTAACAGACCGTGACTGATGTGTAGGCTGCGTAACTTCTATAATACAAGAGCAAAATTAGGCGGGAAACTAAAGCAATTCACTGAGGGACTGTTATCCATTTATCAACGGCGAAAGAGTATTATCGCAGAATTAAGTAATTTCTATCAATAAATCGAATATAGTGACACCCTACAAAACCCTCACCCAGAAAAACGATCTACAATAATGAATAACTTTCTAAAACGTTTCGACTCAGTCTATTTCATCATCGGCCGCGCCTTACTAGGAACCTATTTTTTAGTCCCCGGGGTCATGAAAATCGTCAATTACAGTGGGACGTTAGAGCTCATGTTAAGCAAAGGGGTTCCTTTCGCTGAAATCTTATTACCGCTGACTGCGGCTTTGCAAGTTGGCCTAGGTCTGATGCTTATTGTCGGTAAAAATACGCGAATAAATGCTTTATTATTTTTCGGGATGACATTATTGATTAATTTTTATATCCATAATTTCTGGGAACTACAGGGCGACCCTTCGTTTGGCCATGAATTACAGAACTTTGTCAAAAATTTGGGTATTGCCGCTGGGCTATTAGTCTTGGCTGGTAGTGCTGAAAGGCGCTCAAAGTCTTAAGCCAGTTTTGACCAAGTCACCGAGCCACTATTGCTAGCCTCGCCAAACCCTTGAAGGAAATCAACGATGTCTAAAATTTATTTGTCAATGTTACTTATAATTCTTTCCAGTACGGTTATTGCTGCGCCTATGGGTTTCTCAAAAGGGCCCGTGCTTGGTGATTACGGTAGTAATATTATTATTGCCGGCGGTATCGAAACGCCTGAGTCACAGGAATTCAAGGTAGTATTTGATATATCCGAGCACGATGAGAAAGGCCAAGTAAGTCGCAAACTTGATACTGTCGCAAGGTTTATCAATATGCATGTACGGGCCGGCGTGCCACTAAAGAACCTTGACCTCGCAATAGTGGTGCACGGCAAAGCTGGGTTTGACTTGATGAGTAACGCTGCTCATCAAGTCAAATTTGATAAAGCTAATCCGAATGAGGAACTATTGAATTCATTACTAGATGCCAATGTGAAAGTGTTTGTTTGTGGGCAGTCTTCCAGCTTTTTGGGCGTAGCTAAAAAGGACTTAAACCCGCGAGTAAAGATGTCCTTGTCGGCAATGACAGCCAATGCCCTATTACAGCAACAAGGGTATACCTTGAATCCCTTTTAGATCTGTCAACGGTGGAGGCACTCCAAGCGGCGAGCTGGTGACAGTGATTAATACGGATTTTGGTTCATATGATGAATTCCAAGATAAGTTTACTGCCAGCGCAGGCGGAACCTGATGATCGGGTTGGACTTGCTTAGGTGGCTTTGCGCTCGTGTATGCTTAAAAGAATTTGAATATCGCGCCGGCCAAGCTTGTTCACTAATTCAAAATCCTCGACACTCAGTCTACCTGCTGTATGAAAATACTTTTTAATCTCAGCAGCAATTTCGATAGTAGATAAATAATAGAAGGACGGATGCGACTCATTCAAGGCGGCAACGGCTTCACTAATAATTCTCTTTTGTTGAGTATTAATAAGATTTTTTCTTTTCTCTTCCATTCGTTTTTATCTAACAGATTTAGTTCGCTTGAATAATAGCTGAAATAGATGAAAACCCGCTAAAAAGCGTCGATTGTTCCAGAAAATTAACCAAACGTGGGTGTTTACAGCCAATTCAATCAACTGTAGCATGCGCAAAATTTATAATTATAACTGCTTGCCTAAGTAACTATTTACTACAATGATTCTAAAACTGACCCGCAACGCTCTTGGACTAATTATTGTCTTTTTTGACTGGCTTAGTCGCCCAAAACCCGTACAACGCACACAAGAACAACAAACCAAAGCTCAAGAGGCTTTAACAGGGCATTCTTTATACCAATTTTACGCGTGCCCATTTTGTGTGAAGACTCGACGTGCCGTACATGGGCTTGGGGTAAATCTGGAGGCTCGCGATATCAATAAGCAGCCTCAACATCGCGCTGATCTTCAAGCCGGTGGTGGGCGCATTAAAGTACCTTGTTTGCGTATAGAAGATAACAACGAGGTTCGGTGGCTATACCAATCTAAGGACATTATTGCTTACTTAGAGCAGCGAGTTGTTTAGCCGCCAGAACTCTTTTTAATACTGATTTTGTCCCAAAATAATAAGCCTGCAGTGGCTCTCCATTCATCTGCGCAATATTGAGGCTCCCATTTGCAATGAGGCTCTGTTCGACCGAAATGGCGGTAAGCCACGGCATTAAGATAGATAGGTCTCAATAGGCCTAAGGTTTTGATAATCGCTTATTTTAGCTGCCCTTTAATTATACTAGGGAAGTTGGGCAGCATAACTAGAGCAAAATTCGCTATATAATGTAGCAGCAAAAAGCCTTAAAATCGTAAGCCAAATTGAAAACACTTACATTAATTATTCCCCCCCTATATGACCATGGTTGACCGTCTACCCGCCTGGATTTTCTTATCAATTGCCCTGCTGCTTATCGCACTCGCTCTATTGCCGATAATGCGAGTGGTGGTGGGCGTAGACCAAGAAATTGGAATGCAGTTTTTCACTGTGGTTATGTTTTTAATTGGCGGTTTGATGAGCGGTTTAACGGCGATGATATTACTGGTGCGCCGGCAGCCAAAGTTAAATTGGCCGGATAATGCCACAGCGCAATCGGTAGATAACGCGCTGCTATTCCACAGCACGGGCTTACTACTGTTCACTGGCATTCCTTTGTTGAATTTTTTAAGCTGTTATTGGCTTTGGGTCAGGCGTCGACACACCAGTGAGGCTGCCGATAGAGTTGGCCAAGAAGTGCTGAATTATCAAATAACAATGTACCTATATTTGCTACTTTCCCTGTTCATTGTATTCGCAGGCATCGGCTTACTTACCACACCCTTGCTACTCGGCCTACATTTAGTATTTACCTTAGTGGCAATGGCCATGGCGGCACAGGGCAAGCCGTTCAGTTACCCACTAAATATTCCGATAATTCAAGGCAGGCCAGCAAAGATCCCACTAGGCTAAATGCACAGTTGAAACATCAACATTGATTGTAATAGTAGAGACGCCAGACGCCGCTGAAATGCTGCCTTCACAGGATTACATTGGCAGAGGCTTTAGGCACCATAAAGCTCGGTATTGCTTCAAATTCAATTACAGTATTTTTGAGCAGTACAAAATATAATGACGTGTCAGCCGGTTTAATAAATCCTTATTAAATTTGGGGTTTTAGAGAGTCGAGTGTAATAATTAACTTATTCGTTAACTCTCCCTTTAAGTAAGCCTCTAGCAATGCCGACAGACCAATCATCTAACACACTTCAAACAATGAGTCTTAGAGACGCTCGAAAGTTGGTGTTAATTAGCCAAGGCATTCATCGCGAAAAGGATCTTGGAAAAGGCATGCTAGCCAGCCACAATGCCATTGAAGAGCTGAGCTACTTGCAGATAGATACGATATCTGTGGTCGAGAGAGCACACCATCACACTCTCTGGAATCGCGTTAACAGCTATGATGCTTCGCAGCTCGATGAATTGGTAAAGACCAAACATATCTTTGAATACTGGTCACATGCCGCTGCCTTTCTGCCGATGCGTGACTTTCGTTATTCTTTACCTCGTAAGAATGCCATCGCCGCTGGAGAGCGGCATTGGTATAGCAAGGATAAGAAGGCCACTCAACACGTTTTAGATAGAATTAAATCTGATGGCCCGCTGCAATCCAAAGACTTTAAGCAGTCGACTATTAGCCGCGAAGGTTGGGGCGATTGGAAGCCCGCTAAACGTGCTCTAGAACAACTATTCATGGAGGGTGAATTAATGATAGCCAAACGGCAGGGCTTTCAAAAAGTTTATGATTT
>CAWUWF010000159.1:0-10944 GCA_963925935.1 uncultured Arenicella sp.
ATCTTGCGCAATGACGGCTCTAATCAAGCGTTTGTAGTCAACCACAAAGCGGGCATTAAAGCTGCGTGTTGCGCCAAAGTCCAACAGCACAATTTGCTGAGTTTCTCGTTGATACTGATAATTTGCAAAATTTGGATCGGTTTGCATTAAGCGCAATTCGAACAATTCTCGAAGCATTAGCTCAAATAAATTCAGCATTAATTGATTGCGTTCTTCGGCGCCTAAACCCTCCAATTTCTCGACCGGTTCACCTTCGACATATTCCATCGCTAATACAGATTCGGTGCTCAGTTCATCGTAATACCACGGGATGATATATCGCTCATCGTCAATCAAGGTTTGATAAAATGATGCTAAATGCTGACCTTCAAGCTGGTAATTTGCTTCTTCCTTTAACTGCACTTTGGCATCGTTTAATAGCTCGCTTATGTCCATGTGAGCGGGTAGTAAATTTGAAATCTTCAGCAACCAAGCGATGTTGTCTACGTCGCTATCAATGCTATTCACCACTCCGGGATACTGAACCTTCAACACTATTTCTTCATCATCAAGAGTTGTAGCGCGGTGAACTTGGCCTATAGACGCTGCGGCTAAGGGCTGATTATCAAAGTGTTTGAAACCACTCAGCCAGTCTGCGCCGTAGGCCTGGGTGAGAACCGATTCAAGTTGGTCGCGCGGCATAGCGTAGGCACTGTCACGCAATTGAGCGAGTATATCTGCTAATTCCTCGGGCAATAAAGCATCCGTTTCCATCGACAAAAGCTGGCCGATTTTCATTGCGGCACCACGCATAGCAGACAATTGCTTGGCGACTCTTTTGGCATTTCCTGGGGTGAGAATCATATCCCCAACCTTGGGTCGCTTACCTTCGCCTAACTGTCTCGCGCCTTCTGCTAGCATTCCGCCAGCGACACCGCCGACCATTCTAGCAATTCTAGAAAAACGTCCGATTCTAGATTTAGGAATGGCTTTTTCTAGTGATGGTTTTTTACGTTCAGGCATCGTTTTAAAATTAAGCTGGCTTAAGGAACCTATGAATAGGTAAAGGAGGCGCTATTGTTGCAGGACTTACGCAATTTTGAGTGATATCTTCTCTAAAAATGAGGTCACTAAGAGCGAGCTCACAAAGTTACCACCTTTAATTGAATTATTCTTCTGTTGTCTCTTACTTAGGCCGATTATTAGAAGCCTACAGCGGGTGAAAACCCCACAAACGCGATCGCTTACCCGATCATGGTTGTTCATGCTTACTTGTTGCTCGGCAGGTGTCATAATTTGGTGCCGGTAAAGATGCATTGCCACTATAAATAAGGCTCTGGATAAAATCAGTCGGTGACTATAGTTTTGCAGGGGTATCGCACGGATATCAATGGGTATAGTCTCCACTGCTTGGAGCAGGGCAATTTAATTGAAAAACAGGTTTACGAAAACAAGCTAAAATGAATCATTGCAGTGCCCGACTCGTTTGCCACACTATAGTAATAGATAAAAATCATGAAAAAGTTATTAAGCCTTAATCTCGCTGCGTTAGTTTTGTTAACTGCTTGTACAGGTGCTCAGCAACAAAATGATTATCTCGGGGGTTCAAGCTCTGATTTATTAACAGAGGGTGCAATGGTGGTTACTGCCAATCCGCACGCTAGTAAGGCTGGCGCCGAGGTGCTTCGTCTAGGCGGATCAGCAGTGGATGCTGCCATTGCCATAGAAGCCGTTCTAAGTTTGGTTGAACCGCAAAGCTCAGGTCTGGGGGGTGGAGCATTCATGGTTCACTTCGACAATAAAACCAATAAATTAGCGGTTTATGATGGTCGAGAAATCGCGCCACAAAGCGCTACACCGCAGATGTTTTTAATTGAGGCTGGTGAGCAAATGCCTTACTTTGATGCCAAGCACAGTGGTCTTTCAAGTGGCGTGCCGGGTATGGTATCAATGCTGAAACTAGCCCATCAAGACCATGGCAAGATTACTTGGGGGCCTCATTTTGACTACGCGAAGAGACTGGCAAGCCAAGGTTTTGAAATATCTGAACGCTTGCACGGCATGATCGTGCGTATGAGCAAGTATCTGCCTAAGACGCTCGAAGAGGGGCCGACTGATGCCTACCAATATTTCTACGATGAGGCGGGTGAGCCCTTGCCGGCAGGTCATCTTCTTAAAAACCCTAAGTATGCGGCTGCTCTTGATCTGATTTCCGCTGATCCAGATGCATTTTACAATGGGCCATTGGCTGCAGAAATTGTTGCGACTACTAATCAAGCCCCCCGCGCTGGTGGCATGAGTTTGCAAGATCTTAGTTCTTTTGAAGCAGTAAGGCGCAGCGCTCTTTGTTCGCCCTATAAAAGCTTACACGTATGCGGCCCGCCCCCGCCTTCTTCATGGTTAGCGGTTGCTATGATATTAGGCATTCTTGAAAACGGCCCGGCTTTTTCAGAAGGCGGTGCAGATGACCCGAGAAACTGGGGTTTTTTTGGTGAAGCGCAGCGATTGGCGTATGCCGATCGTGATCGTTATGTGGCAGACGCCGATGTTGTAATAGTGCCTGTCAAAGGATTGCTGCATCAAGATTATCTAGCGCAGCGCGCGACCGAGCTTTCTAAGGATGCTGCAAAGCCTAAAGTTGTGCATGGTGACCCATGGTCTTTCGTCAATGACTTGCCCATTAGTCGCGGTGCTGACGCTACCAATGATGTCGCCGGCACTAGCCATTTTGTGGTGGTCGACCGAGACGGTAATGTGGTGTCGATGACGGCCAGTGTGGAAAGTATTTTTGGTTCTAGCCGGATGGCCGGCGGAATGTTTTTAAACAACCAATTAACTGACTTTTCATTTCAGCCTACCGACGCACAAGGCACAGAGATTGCCAACGCGGTCGCGCCTGGTAAGCGACCACGTTCCTCCATGTCGCCCACTATTGTTGTAGACCAGAACGGTGAATTTGTTATGGCAACGGGTTCTCCGGGTGGTAATTCGATTATTGCTTACACAGCCAAAACCTTAGTCGGCGTTTTAGATTGGGGCCTTAGTGCACAGCAAGCAGTTGAATTACCCAATTTGGTGGCGCGTGGAGATCAGGTTCGCATAGAGAGTGAATTGGCCAGCCAAGAGTTGATTGATGGACTACGTGCCTATGGATTTCAGGTCAAAGAATCTGCCGGCGAAAATTCAGGGCTAAGTGTGGTTTTGCGTAAAGCCAATGGTGAGCTTCAAGGCGGGGTTGATCCGCGCCGCGAAGGTATTATCGAAATCGTTCAATAGTTTTATTGACGAGTCTTTTTTCGGGAATGCCTGGTGACAGTCGGCTTCCAATGCATAATTCGGGATTAAGGTGTCTAATCAGAACTCAATTTGTTTTGCAGGCTCCTAACCGAAGCATTTAGCAAAGCTAAGGAGCTTGATCGTGGGAGCGAGTTGTTGCGTTATGATGCGTTGATAGTCGGCTTATCGGGCCTCCCTTTTCAATACAGAGTAATCAACAATGACGAATCCTACCGAAGATAGCGTGTTTGAGTCCGCTAAAAAATTGTCTCCACGACGTAATTCTACTAATGCAAAGAACGTTAGCGGCCTTGCGGCAGAGCAATTAAAGCATTTTAATATTGAAGTGGACGGTGATCTAGGCCGCGCCTTACTCGCTACCGTCGAGCGCGTTTATGAGTGCCAAGGTAATATCGAATTGATGTGGCAAGAAACCCAAGCGGGTATGCACGCACTCGATTCGACTGAAAAAACAGCCTTGTTTAATGCCAAGAAATTTTTATCGTTTCAATTGGCCAAGGTGTTGGACACCTTGCAAAACCCTTTTAGAGCTACCTACCAAAATTTGGGTTATAGCCAATCCACTTTAAGTGCTAAATCGGCCTACCCGATCTTTGATAACGTTAACGCTATCTTCTCGGCTACCCCGGTGATCACGCGTACCGCCACCTATATTTACGCCTGTGCAGAATGGATTAGCGATGCCTTCGAAGGTAAGGAGATGATGCTGGACATTTACTCCAGACTTTTGAATCCCACTTCAATATCGCTCGCCAACCACATAGTAGATATTGAAACAGGGCCGTATGCAGGCGAATACCTAGCCTGGAATTTTAATAGCGGTATGTCGGCTATTGATTCGACTTTGTCACACGTTCTAGGGCATGAAGATATTATCATTGCGAGCCAAAACATTTACGGTGGTGCGCATCAGTTAATTCATGATTGGTATGCTAAGCCATCCAATCTGAATATTGCGGTGCGCCAGTTCGCGGGTGAAGGCACTGAGTCGTTTATTAAAACTCTGGCGCAAGTCAAAGATGAATTTGCCGATCGCTTAGCGGCCGGCAAACAAATTTATCTGTATCTCGAATCCCCTTGTAATCCGCATGGCTACGTTTTAGACGTTCCCGAGCTCTGTCGTTTAGCCCATGGCGAAGGCATCAGGGTAATTCTCGACGCAACTGTAGGCACGCCTTTCTTGCATCAGCCCTTACAAAGAGAAAATCCCGCTGAACGGCCGGACTTTGTGATTCACAGTTACACCAAAGACCTTACCGGAACCGGTTCATGTATTGCCGGTTGTGTGATTGCGCGCAATGAAGATATGTTTATACCAAAAGGCACTGCCGGATGGGATAACACCATGTTTTGGAATGTCTATTATATCAAGGGCGCATTTTTGAACGCTGACACTGCATTTGAAGTGATGCAGGGTATGCGAACCCTAGAAGTGCGCATGTTGAAGAAATGCATAACCACCCAGGTATTTGCGACGTTTATGGATTCACACCCCATGATCAAGGTTAACTGCAACGGATTGGCGACTAACTCGAACCGAGCACTGGCAGAAAAAGTATTATTTTTAGGTATGCCGGCAGGACTATTTACGGTGGATATGGGCGCTGATATCCCGTCAGACGCATTCCATCGCTTCTTCGATTGCTTAGAACCAGCGTTCTCACATATGATTAGTTTAGGCCAAACTAATTCCATTGTTAGTTGCCCAGGGCTTACCACTCATTCAGAATTAAATGCTGAGCAACAACAAGAAGCTCAAATATTCCCGACCACAATCCGATTTGCTATGGGAATTGAGAACCCAATGGACTTGATAGAGCATATTGTTCATGCGGCTAAGCTGTCGATAGATCAGGCCTTACCTGATTTTTCATCGCAATTTATGTCGATCGATGACGCCCGTACAATGGCGCGTGAAATTTATATACAAATGCATCAGCGTTATGCGCAAGCAGTGATTTAACAAGTAGCGATTTAAAGAGAACCGTATGTCCGACACATTTATTAAACACCTTAAACAACAAATCAGTGATGTGAAAGATGCTGGGTTGTATAAGGATGAACGGGTAATTGTCAGCGCTCAGCAGGCGCAAGTCGAGGTCGATTCTGGTGAGTCAGTGCTCAATTTTTGCGCCAACAATTACTTAGGCTTAGCAAATCACCCCGCTCTGATAGAGGCAGCCAAACAAGGCCTTGATGAGCATGGTTTTGGCATGGCGTCGGTGCGTTTTATTTGCGGTACGCAAGATATCCATAAAACCTTAGAAGCTAAATTGAGTACGTTTTTAGGAACCCAAGATACTATTTTGTATTCTTCGTGTTTTGATGCCAATGCTGGATTGTTCGAAACACTATTAGGCCCCGAAGATGCGATAATCTCCGATGCCCTTAATCATGCCAGCATTATTGACGGTGTGCGTTTGTGCAAAGCTAAGCGTTTTCGGTATGCCAATAATGATATGTCGGAATTAGAGTCGCAATTAGTCGCCGCTGATGTAGCAGGGGCGCGCTTTAAACTGATTGCCACTGATGGTGTGTTCTCGATGGATGGCGTGATTGCGAATCTCAAGGGTATTTGTGATCTTGCTGATCAATACAATGCAATGGTCATGGTTGATGATTCGCATGCAGTAGGATTCATTGGCGAAAACGGTCGAGGTTCGCATGAGCATTGCGGCGTTATGGATCGAGTAGATATTATTACCGGCACCCTGGGCAAAGCCATGGGCGGCGCCTCTGGCGGCTTTACGTCAGGCAAAAAAGAAGTCGTAGAATGGCTTCGCCAACGTTCAAGACCTTACCTGTTTTCAAACTCTCTAGCGCCGGCTATCGTTAACGCGTCAATTCGAGTTATCGATTTACTCGCGGACGGAGATGCGCTTCGCGATGCACTTAAACGCAATAGCACCCATTTTAGAAAACGCATGAGCGAAGCCGGCTTTACCTTAGCGGGTGCCGATCATGCGATTATTCCAGTGATGTTAGGCGATGCCAAATTAGCCGGCGAGATGGCTGCTCGTATGTTGCAAGAAGGCGTCTACGTAGTCGGTTTCTCCTTCCCTGTAGTGCCACAAGATAAAGCTCGAATTCGAGCCCAAATGTCAGCAGCGCATAGCGTAGAGCAAGTTGATTTTGCGATCGATGCGTTTATTCGAGTTGGTAAACAAATGAGTGTGATTTGATTAGAGGTTCTTTATGAAAGCATTAGCAAAACTACATGCCAAGAAAGGCATCTGGATGACCGAGGCTGAGATACCGCAAGCGGGCCCCAATGACCTTTTAATAAAAATTCGTAAAACCGCTATTTGCGGTACCGACATGCATATTTATCAATGGGATGAGTGGTCGCAAAACACCATTCCAGTGCCCATGATTGTTGGCCATGAGTATGTCGGAGAAGTGGTTGGCATGGGCCAAGAAGTGCGTGGATTCGACGTGGGTGATCGTGTTTCTGGTGAAGGTCATATTACCTGTGGACACTGTCGCAACTGTCGCGCTGGGCGCAGGCACTTATGTCGCAATACCGTGGGCGTTGGCGTAGATCGCCAGGGCGCGTTCGCCGAGTTTTTGGTGATACCTGCCTTTAATGCGTTCAAAATTCCAGACAATATTAGCGATGATTTAGCCGCAATATTTGATCCCTTTCGTAATGCCGTACACACCGCCCTGTCGTTTAACTTAACTGGCGAAGATGTGCTTATTACGGGTGCAGGCCCTATTGGTATTATGGCCGCAGCGGTTGCTAAACATGTAGGCGCACGCTTTGTGGTAATTACTGATGTTAATGATTACCGATTAGATCTCGCCGCTAAAATGGGTGCTACCCGTACTGTCAATGTTATGCAGCAGGACTTGAAATCAGTAATGAACGAACTTGGCATGACCGAGGGCTTTGATGTCGGCATGGAAATGTCCGGCGTACCGTCAGCCTTCTCAAGCATGTTAGAAAATATAAACCACGGTGGCAAGATCGCCATGCTCGGTATACCCCCGTCAGAAATGGCCATTGATTGGACCAAGGTTATATTCAAAGGGCTAGAGATCAAAGGCGTGTACGGCCGTGAAATGTTTGAAACCTGGTATAAGATGGCAAGTCTTATTCAATCCGGCTTAGACCTAAGCCCAATGCTCACTCACCAATTTCCAATCGATGAATTTCAAATCGGATTTGAGATGATGGAATCCGGTAAGAGCGGCAAGGTAATTTTAGATTGGTCGAGCGCTGCTCAAAACTAGCATCCCTTTGGAAAATCCCAAGGCGATAGTTATGGCCTTCATTTTTTTGGTTGCCGCTGTGGTCTCAGGAATATCGATTAATACTAAATTACCGCTATTCACCGCGCGAGTATTGACGTCGGCAACACTTGGTAGAGCAAGCAGGAACTGTGAAAAGACGATATAGGGTGCAGTCGAGTGGATTAGGCGTAAGCCTGAAACTAGTGATCAATGTGAACCCTCAATTGTGCGATTTCCATTATCGCTCTATGATGCAGGATAGCGAATCACTAGCGCAATATGATATCCGCAAAAATCACTTAAGCGAGTGTAGGCTTAGAGCAAGCAACAATAACCTTAGAGTAATAATATGACAGCAATTTCAAATCACGCAATGGTACTGGCGACGCGACCGAACGGCGAACCACGAGAGGACGATTTTCGTTTAGAGCAACAAGACCTTGGCGAGTTGCAAGACGGTCAAATATTGGTGCGGGTGCTTTGGTTATCGCTTGACCCTTATATGCGACCCATGATGAACGACGCAAAGTCATATGCCAAACCGGTTCCCATTGGCGGCACAGTGGTGGGTGAAGTCGTGGGCGAGGTAGTCGAAAGCAGTTCTCAAAAGTACTCGGTGGGCGATCATCTAACGGCTTATGCTGGATGGCAAGAAGCCTTCATTGCCGATGACTCGATGCCGGGCATGTATAAAATCAAACCGGCCGACGTGCCACTCTCGACCTATTTGGGGGTTGTTGGTATGCCAGGGCGTACCGCCTATGGTGGTTTGCTATATCTTGGGAAACCAAAATCAGGCGAAACCTTAGTTGTTTCGGCAGCATCAGGCGCAGTTGGCAGTGTGGTTGGGCAGATGGCAAAAATGATGGGCTGTAATGTGGTGGGTGTTGCCGGCGGGCCAGACAAGTGCCGCTACGTCACCCAACAACTCGGCTTCGATCAATGCGTTGATTACAAGCAAGGAAACCTAAAAGAAAATCTGGCAAATGCTTGTCCGTCAGGCATTGATATCTATTTTGAAAACGTTGGCGGCGATGTGGCGCGCGCGGTTGCGCCGCTACTCAATAAGGGATCTAGAGTCCCTATCTGCGGCTTTATCGCAAACTACAACGACACCGATATCAGTAAGGCAGAAACGCCTCAGCAAATATTTTCAAGTTTGGAGGAGCCGCCAGAGCATCGTTTTTTCCTGCAAACAGAATGGCAGGATGAACACCAAGCAATCACCGACCAACTAACGGCTTGGGTTAAACAGGGTAAATTAGTTTATCGCGAGTCGATTGCAGAAGGCCTGAGCGCAGCGCCAGCCGCGTTTAGGGGAATGCTTAATGGCAAGAATTTTGGTAAGCAATTGGTGCGAATTCACCCAGAATCTAAGGCCGACTAAGTACTAGAAATTTTGTTTTAAAGGCAAAAATGCTGTATTTTCGACATGGCTATTATCAAGAGCATAAAATAATCAAACCAGTGAGATAAGTATGAGAATGAAATTTTGGATATTGCTTGTATCGGCTACGCTTTTAGCTTCCTGTAGCGACCAGAAAGCAGAGCAGTCTGATTCACCCCCCAGCGCAAGCAATCAGTCGTCGGGCGTGGGTGCTAAAGACATCATTCAAGCTGATTCTTCTAGTTGGTTATCGCATGGGCGTACTTATTCTGAGCAGCGCCATTCTCCATTGGCGGCCATTAATAAAGACAGCGTGTCGAACCTCGGCCTAGCGTGGTCTTATGACCTAGGGACCAGTCGCGGAATTGAAGCAACGCCTATCGTCCGCGATGGTTTAATTTACGTAACGTCAACTTGGAACATAGTGCACGCACTTGATGCCCGCAGCGGTGAAGCGCTTTGGACTTTCGACCCCGTAGTAGACAAAGCTCAAGGTGCCAAAGGTTGCTGTGATGTGGTAAATCGCGGCGTCGCTGTTTGGGGCGATTCGGTTTTTACTGCAACAATAGATGGCCGCTTAATTTCTCTAAATGCCAAGACTGGCGAGAAGAATTGGGACGTAAACACGGTCGATAAAAGCAAGCCATATACCATTACTGGCGCACCGCGCATCGTTAAGGGTAAGGTCATTATTGGTAACGGTGGCGCAGAATTAGGTGTTCGCGGTTACATCAGTGCTTACGACGTGGATAGCGGAGAGATGCTTTGGCGCTTCTACACCGTACCTGGCAATCCCGCTGATGGTTTTGAAAATGAAACCATGGAGATGGCTGCAAAAACTTGGACCGGCGAATACTGGGCTGCTGGTGGCGGTGGTACTGCCTGGGACTCAATGGCCTACGATCCTGAGTTAGATCTCTTATATGTGGGTATTGGTAATGGTTCGCCTTGGAATCAGAGCATTCGCAGCCCAGAGGGTGGCGACAACTTATTTCTGTCTTCGATACTCGCGGTTCGCCCCGATACCGGTGAATACGTTTGGCATTACCAAACGACTCCTGGTGAAACTTGGGATTACACTGCGACTCAGCACATGATTTTGGCTGAGCTGGAGATTGATGGCGCCCAGCGCAAAGTAATTATGCAAGCGCCTAAGAACGGTTTTTTCTACGTGATTGATCGAACTAATGGTGAGTTCATTTCTGCGGAAAATTTCGTAGAGGTAAATTGGGCGACGCATATTGATCAAACTACCGGCCGGCCGGTAGAAATAGCGGCGGCACGTTATTCCGGCAAAGAGCCACATTTACAATTACCAGGCCCATTAGGTGCACACAATTGGCACCCAATGTCATATAGCCCTGATACCGGTTTGGTTTATATTCCGGCGCAAGAAGCACCTTGGGTCTACGGTGACAAAAAAGACTATCAACATATCGAAGGTGGTTGGAATACCGGAACGGATTTTGGGCTGGCAGTACTGCCGAACGATACTGCTACGTTCAAGGCATTAAAATCAATGATGAAAGGCCGCTTATTGGCTTGGGACCCTGTGGCGCAAAAGCCAGCATGGTCTTTCGAACACGACAATCCCTGGAATGGCGGTATTTTATCAACCTCCGGCGATCTGGTTTTTCAAGGTACGTCTGATGCACACTTCGCTGCTTACAATGCGACGAGTGGCGAACAATTGTGGAAGTACTTTACCCAAACTGGAGTCGGTGCTGCGCCAATTACTTATGAGTTAGACGGCGAACAATATGTTGCTGTTGCGGCAGGCTGGGGCGGATCTTTTGTACTCGGCTTTGGCGGAGTACTGCCAAGTGGTAGCACGGTCAATGTTGGCAGGCTTATGGTTTTTAAACTGGGTGCTACTGCACAGTTGCCAGGCTTAGCCGATGACGAATTTGTAATGCCGTCGCTTCCTGCATTGTTGGAGGTTAGCGACGACGTAATTGCTAAAGGCGCCAACGCTTATGCAAACACCTGCGTTGCCTGTCATGGTGATCAAGCATTTTCATCTGGATTGGTACCAAATCTACGGT
>CAWUWF010000160.1:0-17252 GCA_963925935.1 uncultured Arenicella sp.
GAAACCACTGGCACGTCGAACGGCAGACCGCATGCTTGGCGCACTGTTTGGCCCGCCTGTGTTGAATCAATAACACAGACTGTCGGGTTTGCGCTATAGCGCATGATGCCATATCCCATCTTACCGTTGTCACTGCCTAAGCTGTCCTGCATGAAAAGGGCAATTCTGTGATCTTTTGTTAGCATGTTCTAACTCTGATTGTGGGGTTGCTGGTTAAACTCTGGCTTGATGTTCGCGCCGTGACCGAGTTTATCGTTAGGCATTATCACGCCGTCAATTAGTTGCGCGCCATGACATGGGTCTGGCGCCAAATTTAATTGTGAGTCTAAATCAATATGATCAATAGCGCCGCTCAGAGCTGCGGCTGCCGAAATGGATAAAGAGGATTCCCCCATACAGCCGATCATGGTTTTCAAATTGTATTTTTTTGCTTCACGCATGATTTGTAGCGCTCCGGTAATACCACCACATTTCATTAGCTTGATATTCACGCCGTCCACACAGTCAGACCACTGTGCTACGTCTTCTGCAAATCTGCACGATTCGTCGATGAATATCGGCAGAGGGCGGTTTTTGTATAGATAGGCTAAATCAGCTTCAGCACCTTCCATGATTGGCTGCTCTATATAGTCACAGCCGCGCTCAGCAAGCCATTTCATCATATGTAATGCATCTTTAGTGTTCCAACCGCCGTTAGCGTCGACTCTTAATTGAATGCAATAGTCTTTGCTGCTCTCGAGCACTTGTGAATACATCGCCTTATCTGCGTCGATCCCTTGTGTTGAGCCAAGCTTTATCTTTAATGACTTGACCCCGGTACCATCCAGTAATAGTGGGATTCTTTGCGCTACTATAGGCGGGGGGTTAATTCCGATGGTCACTGAGGTGCCAACGTTAGGTAGTGGTAATCCAAGGTGCCTATAGAGTGGTAAGTTAGCTGCTTTCGCTTGTCTATCCCATAGGGCGATGTCTAATGCTGCGAGAGCGCAAGCAGCAACTCCAGCCGCACGAGCGTTGATATAGATCTGCTCAATAGTGGACTCGTTACAGTCATCGGCCAGAAATTCTTGTAATGCCTGCTGACCCTGCAGGGCGGTATGTGCGCCTTCGCTGACACCCGGCGACATCTCCCCAACACCAACAATATTGTCCTTAATGATAGACACAAAAAGGTTGTCAGACCCGCTATCGATGCCTCGGCTGATTGCGAGTGGATAACGCTTGTTGAGGTGAATGGTTTGGTAATTAATGTGCATGATTTTTCTCCTTAATGCTAATTATGCATTAGAAGCGCGCTGCGAGTGATAATAAAGTGATTAGTTAAAAGTCACCAGTTATCAGTTGCAAACTAGTCCTTGGCTATCAATCGCAGGACTTGGTTGGAGGTGCTCAGAAGTGGTCCGCTTGCGCTGCCGATATCACCAACTTGGTTGAAAGTGGCGACTATGCCTTGCTCGATGGTGCTTTTTTTGCAGGTGGCTAGTTGGGCGATCTAGATATGTCAAAAATTCCGCACCCGTTTGTTAGTGAGTAAATGGACACATTGAAGGCGCTATCGATGCAAGACAGGAATAGGCTATGGTTGATTTATCTCGATCACACTAATCCGCTGCTTAATAGAAATAGTGAGCAATCAAAATTTGTCCGTAGTGAAGGATTCAATATTGCTTCGGAGTACATACAGTTGGCGCTGTAATTTTATTCGTCAATCTAAATGGGAATTGTTCGCATCTATTTTCTAAATGCTATTGATAATCATTCGCATCTAGAGTATCTTCTGTTTCCCGAGTTAAATAATTGTTTAACGTTTTATTTTTCTGATCTAGTCGATCCGAAAAGCCCAAAATATAAGGTAATCAAGAAATGAAGAAGTTAGTAATAGTAGCGTCGCTGCTGGTGTTTGTATCAAGTATGGCGCACGCGAAAACCCCATCTTTAGAAGAAATGTGGGCGATCGTTCAAAGTCAAGCGGCTGAAATTGACAGTTTGAAGTCAGAATTAAACGTCGCCAGTGAGAACGCAGAACAGACGCGAGTAATAGTAGAAGCCGCCGCTGACGCGATTGATGAACAGTACGCACATACAGGCGCTATTGCATCATCTTGGGCTGAGAAAAGCCGGTTTGGTGGCTATGGTGAGCTTCTGTATAACAGCGGAACACAAACTTCTGATGATGCGACGAATAAGCCAAGCAAGGAAATCGACGTGCAACGTTTTGTAACCTACTTTGCTCATGAGTTCGATGACAATCTACGCTTTTTCTCAGAACTGGAAGTAGAGCATAGTAATACCGCTGGCGCGGGCCAAGTTGAGCTCGAGCAAGCCTATATTGAGTGGAACTATAGTCAGAACCACAGTGTACTCGCTGGCCTGCACTTGGTTCCGGTGGGGCTGATGAATGAGACTCACGAGCCAGATACTTTTTATGGAGTGGAGCGCAATCAAATTGAATCCAGAATTATTCCAACGACCTATCGCGTTAACGGCGTAAAGTTCGCGGGTAGTATAGCCGACGGATTAAGCTATGATTTTGCGGTCCATGAAGGTTTGCAACTGGCCAATAACTTTTCTGTTCGTAGCAGTCGTCAAGGCGGTTCACGAGCGAATGCCGAAGCTCTGGCAACGACCCTTCGAGTTAAATATAGCGGGGTGCCTGGGCTCGAATTAGGAGCGTCTTTGCAGTATCAATCGGACCTTGTTCAAGACGGCGTAGGGAATAGTCGCCTTGGCCGTGATCCCTTTACCGCTAACGGTTCAGTTGATGGTCTGTTGACTGAAGCTCATCTGGCTTACCGAGCAGAACAAGGGTTTGGTTTACGAGCTTTGTATGCGCGCTGGGACATCGATGATCAAATTGAGGTATTGGGTGGCGTTGGACGCGATGAGCAAACAGGCTGGTATGTTGAGCCATCCTGGCGTTTTAACGACAAGGTTGGAATATTTGCGCGCCGTGAATTTGTTGATGAAACCGCTGGTGATAACGATAACTCTAGTGAAAAAAATCGCAGTTTATTTGGTATAAACTACTGGTTATTTCCGACAGTCGTTGTTAAAGCCGACATTCAATTCGAAAGCGATGAAGGCAATAATGCTGAGCTCGATGGATTTAATTTGGGCGCAGGTTGGAGTTTCTAGATTGACCAGTCTTTAATGATGAGCAATTCTCTATTTATAATGAAGCCTCAGACTGGCTGGGGCTTCGCTGGTACTCGATGCGAACGGGGAGAGATAGCACGCTTTGTGCTATTTTTTGTTCTTATACTTTTCTCATCCACCAGCCGATCGCAGGTGGGGGTCTATCAAACCTTGGGTAGTTTTTTGGCGGAGAATTTTGAAACAACCCCCAATAACGAAACTCTTTGGCTTAACGATGAAATACGATCAGAGTTAAGTGGCGTACTAGACCGCGATTATCGCGGTCTGCGCATTCGTTATTGGCGTGACGATGACCGCACCGCCTGGATTCTTAACGAAATTGGCAAAGAAAGGCCTATTACCTCAGGCATTGTGGTCGAGAACGGAAAAATAGTGGCCGTCTCTGTGCTTGAATATCGAGAGAGCCGAGGAGGGGAGGTACAGCTAGCTTCTTTTCGACGTCAGTTTATTGACGCGAGTTTGAATGATAATGGACAGCTGGATCATCGTATTGACGGAGTCACTGGTGCAACCATGTCAGTGCGTACTCTAAGCCGGTCAGCGATCGCTGCTCTAAAACTTCATGCTATTGCGTTTAATAAATCTAAGATCGAGTAGTGCTGGCGCAATAAAACACAGCTTCAATGTCTTAAAATTGTTAGAATAATATTTGCTTCGAAGTACAATAGGCAATTCAAAACTAGCTTGATTAGACCAATCTCTAGCAGGGCTGTCTTTTAACAGGCTGAGGCTCCTTCATTAAAGCGTGAGGGAGCCTTTATTAAATCACCAGAGTTCTTTGATAACGCCGAGATTCTCGCAGCACTTATATACTCACATAATAATGAAATACCAAACACTTAGACTCTTCCTATGGCGCTGGCATCGTCGCGTAGGGCTTAGCGCGGCTGTGTTGTTGGTCTGGCTGGCGATCTCGGGCGTGCTGTTAAACCATACCTCCTACTTTCATTTAGCGTCGATAAAACTGCCGGTAAGCTTGGCGAATTTAGTTTATCCGGTTTCTTACACCCAAGCACGAATGTTAACAACTCCCTTGGGCAAGATTGAGCAGCGTGATCAAGCTTTGTATTTAGAGGGTAAATCAATCCAGGGCTGCGACGGCCAGTTTGTCGGCGCGGTAATGATTGTTCAAGAGTTATGGCTTGCATGCACCAATCAAATATTAGTTATGGGGCAGAAGGGTCAACTGCTTGAGTCTTTAGATCGGTTCTCTGGTCTGAAAACCCCAATTAACAGAGTTGGTAGTTGCCAGAATAGTGTCTGTGTTGAATCAAATCAGCAGGTGTTTATTGTGGATCTTGCGACGGTCAGTTGGCAACCGCGTCAAGGCATGGTTAGTTGGGTTGACGCAATTGCTTCGGATCAACAGTTTCCAAAATTAGTACCTGAAGTACATAACTTGCAACGCCTTATAGTCGAGGCGCATAGTGGCCGGCTTTTCGGTGTTGGCGGTGTACTACTTATGGATCTAGCGGCCCTTGCTATGGTTCTGTTGGCGCTTTCGGGTTGTTTTGTTTGGTGGAGTCATTATCGACGTCGCAAACTCGCTCTTAGGCAGCGTTAATTTTTGTCAAGGATGATTTAGTTGGACCTACGTTGGTTAATCCCTTCAATTTAACGGTAGTTCAATCGTTTTTCAGTTAGAGGTCTTTGATCTAGATCTAATGTCTAGATCGATATGTACCCAGTCAATATCTACTAATAGGCGCTGGCTAGGATTTAATTACTAACCAGCGCCTAAATCGATTTAGTGAGTTGACACTAAGCGAATAGAGCCCTGCAAACAGGCGCTGTACTATTCGCCTTTATATCTGGTTAACTGCTCGACTACGCCATCAACGGTAAAACTATTGGGCGCTTGTCGTGACGGATATTCGCGGAAAGTTTGAGCAAAATTTAATGCCTTAGCCGAGCCATAGAAGATCCATGCGGAGTTGTTTTCCCACCAGGTGTTATAGGTGTTGGAATCTGTGTCAGCGCGCTCATATGGGTCGCGACGAAGGTTGAAAAGCTTTGGAATTCTAAGTCGTACAAACGGCTCTCGCCAAACCTGAAATTTAGTCGCGCGCTGTTCAGCGTAAACTACTTTCCAGTCATTTACTCGGGCTCCAACTAACAAGCCGTCGTCACTAAAATAGAAGAATTCGTCTCTAGGTCCAGCACTACTTTGGCCAGTTAAATAGGGTAGAAAATTATATCCATCTAGGTGCACATTGAAGCTGTCGGCACCAAAGCTGCGGCCTTGTTTTAGGTCTTTTACAATAGTCGGTTCACCAACTGCAGCCATCAGTGTAGGCAGCCAATCCAGGTGTGACATTATCTGATTTGAAACCTGCCCTGGCTTAATTTTTCCAGGCCATTTGACAAACGCTGGAACCCTATAGCCGCCTTCCCAGTTGGTGTTCTTCTCACTGCGAAATGGGGTGATTGCGGCATCAGGCCATGTGTTGTAGTGAGGTCCATTATCGGTGCTGTAAACAACGATAGTGTTATCTTCAACGCCAAGATCTTTTATTTGTTTTAGCATACGACCAATTAATTCGTCGTGCGCGACCATTACATCGTTATACGGCCCTTGGCCTGACTTGCCGATATGTTTGTCGGCAGGGTGAGTCCAGAAATGCATGCCTGTGGTGTTTAACCAAACGAAGAAGGGCTTGCCAGCCTTAACCGATCGGTCAATGAATTTTCGAGCGACGGCTTCGAATTCCTCATCTACATTTTCCATTCGCTTGCGGGTTAAGGATCCTGAATCTTCTATCCGACCGTCAGCGTAACTATGAATTACACCGCGCGGGTTTGAGGCTTTTTGAAACCAAGCATCGGTCGGGTAATCGGGACTCTCTGGTAATTCTTCAGCATTTAAGTGATAGAGATTGCCAAAGAACTCATCGAAGCCATGATTGGTCGGCAAGAATTCATCACGATCGCCTAAATGATTTTTTCCAAAGTGCGCAGTTGCATAGCCTAAAGGCTTGAGCATTTGAGCCAGAGTAGGATCTTTTGCACTAAGGCCGGTCGCCGCGCCAGGGGTGCCTACTTTAGTTAAACCGGTTCTAACCGGATGTTGGCCCGTTATAAACGCGGATCTGCCTGCGGTACAGCTTTGTTCTCCGTAGTAATCGGTGAACATCATGCCATCTTTGGCAAGGCTATCGATATTAGGAGTCTTGTAGCCCATTAGGCCTTTGCTATAGGCGCTGATGTTGGTCATGCCAATATCATCGCCCCAAATAACTAAAATATTGGGTTTACCATCTACTGCCCAGACGGTATTGGACGTCGCAAATACTAAAATAAATAGCATTGCTATTCGTAGGTTTGTGGTTACTCTTGAATGATTCATATATTTACCTCAACTCTTGTTTCTGGCTATGTTTTATTTGTTAGGCTGCGGGCGATAGTATCACGACTCAAAGTGCTAATATACTATTGGTATAGTTGCTGCGATATGATTAATATAACGATAGCAAACAAGCATAGAATGAGATGCTTAAAGTTCTGATGTTCAGACATTAAGCCAGCCGAAAGTAACAATAATAGAAGCCCTCATGTTTTGTTAGTATTGGGTGCTGACAATAGTGTTAGCTTGTGCGGCTATCTAAATCCCGTCAACAGAGATTAAGTATGACAACGACTCACGTAGAGATTAAGAAATTGCAGCAATTGATGGATTCGGCGGTGCTAGGTCAAGCGCAGGTAATAGAAAAAATTATAATCGCTTTGCTGTGTAACGGCAACGTTCTACTTGAGGGTTTTCCGGGCACTGCAAAAACTCGCTGCGTTAAGGTGCTTGCCGATGCGCTCGCCGCAGATATGGGCCGCGTTCAATTCACTCCAGACTTACTCCCTTCCGATATTACCGGAACCGAGGTTTATCATGCAGAGGGGAATGTTGAGAAATTAGTTTTTCAAGAAGGGCCAATCTTTGCCAATTTGGTTCTGGCGGATGAAATAAATCGTGCCCCAGCCAAGGTGCAATCCGCATTGCTTGAGGCCATGGAAGAACGACAGGTAACGGTTGCGGGTAAAACTTATGAATTACCTGAGTTGTTTATGGTGTTGGCCACTCAGAATCCAATCGAACAAGAGGGTACTTACCCGCTTCCTGAAGCGCAGATGGATCGATTTTTGCTTAAGGTAAATGTAGCCTATCCGGATGACGCTGCCGAGCTGGACATAGTTCGGTTGGTTCGATCAGAAGAAAAAGATGCGATGGCTAAAATACCTGAGAGTCAGACTGTCAAGATTGATCAGCAGCACATCATTAGCGCTAGACAACAAATTCAAGATATTTTTTTAAGTGAAAGCGTTGAGAACTATATGGTGGCCTTGGTGCTGGCGACGCGCCACCCAGATCGCTATCCTGATAGTCCCTTGCAAAAGTGGATTTCGATAGGCTCTAGCCCACGCGCAAGCATCAGTTTAGACAAAGCGACTCGCGCTTATGCGTGGTTGCACGGCAAAGACTTTGCCGACCCTGATGATGTCAGGGCAATGCTGGAATCGGTGTTAGGGCATCGTTTGATTTTGACCTACGAGGCTGCGGCTCAAGGTATAAGTTCGGCCCAAATAGTTGAGGAGCTTGTAAGGCAAGTCGCGGTTGCCTAGTGGTGCAATAGTGAGACCCTGGCATACTCTAATACTTGATCTGTTCAAACAGGGCCTAGCCTTTTGGGTTTCGCGCGCGGCGTATAAATTATGAGTACAGTCGTTCCAGATCACAAAGTTGTTCCGGATCATAAAGTCTATGCAGATCTACAGCGTCTTGTGGAAATGCAATTGCACGCGAACGAAGTTGATTTTTTACCGAGGCAAGTCACGCATAGCGTTCTAGCAGGCCGGCATAGCTCGCGTTTACGAGGTCGAGGTTTGAGCTTTGAAGAGTTACGAGCGTATCGAGTTGGTGATGATATCCGCACCCTGGACTGGAAGGTGACTAACCGAACTCGCAAGCCACACGTACGCGTTTACACTGAGGAGCGAGAACGCGATGTCATCATTTTGGTGGACCAACGCTCACATATGTTTTTTGGCAGCCAAGTACAAATGAAGTCGGTGACGGCCGCGGATGTGGCTGCTCTCGCAGTTTGGCGGGTACTGTCAGTAAAGGATAGAGTTGGGGCCCTGGTGTTTAATGACAACTCTATTACAAAGATTAAGCCACAACGTAGTCGCAAGACCGCAATGCAGATACTGCAATCGATAATGCAGATGAACCATCAATTAGGCTCTAATCAAAGTAATCAAAATTCAACGCAATTGAATCACGTGTTGCATCAGGCTGAACGACTATGCGGTCACGATTGCATGCTGATCCTGATTAGTGACCTTGATGGTTGGAATCAACAGTGCTTGGAGCGGATTAAACGAATTAAAGCGCACAACGATCTAATTGTATCTCTTGTAGTAGACCCGCTTGAGCAATCATTGCCACCGAGCAAACAATTACTTATTAGTGATGGCGATTTGCAGATCAGTGTCAATACCGAAGCCGATCAGCTGAATGATAAATTTGCTGATAGGTTTTCTGCTAGGTTTGATTCGCTTCGATTAGAGTTATCTGAATATGCAGTGCCAATGTCGCTTATCGATACTATTACGCCAGCATATAAACAACTGCATACGCTAGGGCTTGGCAATGAATAATAGGATAAACCAGCTGATTCAGAATAGGCAGTCAGGGTGATGGCTTTCGAACTCAGCACCGTGCTACAAATTGGTGCGCCACAAAAGAGCTTTGACGACACGTTTGGTAACTACTTATTGCATGGCATCGACGAGGTGGTTTTACCTGAATTGGTGTCTTGGTGGCCACACACGCTGGGCTGGAGGGTTTTGGCTGTGGGGCTATTACTAGGCTTAGGCCTCTTGGTTTATCAGACAGCTTTACGCTGGCAGCGTAATCACTATCGTCGCACAGCGCTGAAAAAACTCGAGCAGATTTTTATCGCCTACAAAGATGCACCGCAATGCTTGAATCAGTTACCACTGATTCTCAAGGCTACTGCACTGCACGCCTACCCACGGGTTGAGATTGCACAGGTGTCCGGTTCGCATTGGTTAAAAACGTTGGATAGTAAATGCAAAACCACACAATTTAGTTCCTCAGTCGGCGAACAATTATTAACCATCACCTATCAACCGGTGCAAGATTGGCAGTTGCAGGATGTGCAAGTTGATAGATTGTTTGAGTTAGCTCGAACGTGGATTAAACAGCATAAGACGCAACAGCAGGTACTTGCCGATGTTTGAACTGGCGCACCCTTGGATGTTGCTGGCCTTGCCTTTGCCTTGGATAGTGAATCGGGTTTTGCCTGCTTATCGTAAGCGCGACGATGCTATAAAGGTGCCGTTTTTTCAAAAACTGGTAGAACTTAGCGGGGCGCAACCTAGGCGTGGTGCGATTGTCTCAAAGCGACCTCTGTATCGCTTGCTGATGATGATTGTTATGTGGAGCTGCATTGTTATCGCGCTGGCTCGTCCACAATACGTTGGGGTACCGATAAAGCATGAAAAATCAGCCCGCGATTTGATGGTGGCTGTTGATCTATCGGGCTCAATGCAGGCTCGCGACTTTGTTGACGAAACGGGTCAGAAGGTAGATCGACTAACCGCAGTAAAGTCGGTATTGAAAAAGTTTGTTGAGCAACGACCGCATGACCGACTGGGTTTGATCGTGTTTGGTGATTCACCTTTTTTACAAGCCCCCTTTACCCAAGATCATGAGACATGGCTGACACTGCTGGATGAAACCCAAATCGCGATGGCTGGTATGAGTACCGCTTTTGGTGATGCTATCGGACTAGCCATCAAGCATTTCCGTGATAATGAGTCGCAAAACCGAGTGCTTATAGTGCTCACTGATGGCAATGATACTGGTAGCAGGGTGCCGCCTATTGAAGCCGCTAAGGTGGCACAACGGTTTGCTGTGACTATTTATCCGGTGGCGATAGGTGACCCTGAAACAAGCGGTGAAGAAGCTCTCGACATTAATGCATTGCAAAGGGTCGCAGAGATTACCGGTGGCACCTTCTATCAGGCTCTGGATCGCCAGCAACTAAAAGAAATCTACCAGCGAATTGGTGAGCTAGAGCCGCAACTATTCGAAACACAAAGCTATCGGCCCCGAACAGATCTGCATCACATCCCAATGGTGCTGGTAACACTGCTTATGTTGCTGTTCATGCTGTTAACTATTTACCAAGCAAAACCGCTATCCCGGTCGGCCGTTGATGATTGACCTAATTGGCTTTAGCGCAATTCATTTTTTGCGACCTTGGTGGTTAGTTCTATTAATCCCAATAGTGCTATTGGTTTTTTATAGCAAACCAGCGCTTGAATCAAATTCTAGATGGGCTGAATTTATAGCTGATCATTTGTTTGATGCCCTCAAGGTTAAAGGCGGCCATTCTCATTGGTTCAATCCAGTTAATGTGGGCTTGGTGCTGGTGTCGCTTTGTGCTCTATTGATGGCAGGTCCAAGTTGGCAGCGTCAAGTTTCGCCTTTTGTCCAGGACCAAGCGGTACTAGTGATTGCTTTGGATCTGTCCGACACCATGAGTCAGAAGGATATACAGCCCTCAAGATTAGTGCGTGCCAAGCAAAAAATTTCCGATTTACTTGCATTACGAGGCGATGCTCGAACGGGTTTGATTGCGTATGCAGGCTCAGCACATCAGGTAATTCCGCTCAGCAATGACGCTAGCCTTATCCATCAATTCTTAGCCGCAGTAGACATTACGATGATGCCTAAGTCTGGCAAGTTCCCTGAGACTATTCTCCCTTTGGCTAACCAAATGTTAAGCGATGCTGCAGAGCCAGGGACTTTGCTATTAATTGGTGATGGTATTGCGCCGACAACCATAGATGCGTTTGAAACGTTTTTTGACCAACAACCGTATCAACTTATTGTGCTGGGAATGGGGCTGACCGAGCCCATTGTAAACGATGTGGATGACCAAAAATTTGGAGGTGCGCATCTAGCCTTACAGGAAAACGCACTGAAATCTTTGGCGTCCAGCGCAAGTGGTTATTACCAAAAAAACACAGCTGACAAAAGTGATGTACAGCGAATTAATCGGCTGATTGAGCATCACTTAGCCTTAGTTGACGACGATGACAGATCGTGGCTGGATGCTGGTTATTTTTTACTCTATCCAATAGCGTTTATGTTTCTTTACTGGTTTCGCAAGGGCTGGACACTAAATTGGTGTGTCGCGCTATTTTTTGTGCACGCGCTTGCGACTACACCGCCATCGCTCGCGGGTGAGCTTGAAGGCGAGCCACAATTCACGTCATTGACCGATGGGGCAGAGGGACAAAGTAATAGGCGGCCAGGGATACCGATAGTCGAACGAGTAAAGCGTGAATTCATAGACTTATGGATGAGTCCAGATCAACAGGGGCGTTACTATTTTGATCGAGGTGACTACTCTTTGGCGGCGCAACGATTTGAAAATTTGGCTTGGCAGGGCATGGCTCACTATTATGCTGAAAATTTTAGTGCGGCCGCAGAGTTGTTTAGACGCATTGATAGTCCAGTAGGGCGATTCAATTTAGCTAACGCTCTTGCCCAAGGACAACATTATGTTGCAGCCGTCAGGGTTTATTCTGCCGTGTTGGACGAGGCGCCGAATCAGCCTGGGGCACTTAACAATCGAAGTTTTGTACAGCAAATTATAGATGATATTAACCGTATGAGTGCCAGTCAGCAGACCGAACAAGGCCAGGCTAGTAAGCAACTAGGAGATGCCCCGCAGCGCGCTGATGGAGCCGATCAAAAAGACATTGCTTCCGAAGAAATCGAACAACTAAGCGCAGAACAGTTGCTAGCTGATGAGCAGATTCATGAAATGTGGATGCGCCAGGTACAAGCTGATCCGGCTCGTTTTCTTAGGTCTAAGTTCCAGTCGCAATATTCTATGCGAACAAGGGCTGACGCTGGCGCAGCGGCAGAGCAAGATTGATGGCGTACTTTGTGAATATTAGTAGGCAGTTGCTCATGTTTGTTGTGCTTGCGATTCTACCGTTGTTCTGCACGCTCAACGCGCAAGCCAATCAACCAGCACCATCGTCTAATGATGATCTACAGCTTAGAATTTGGATTGATCCTGCCGCTGGCCCGGTAGTTTCGCAACAAATTAATCTCTATATTGAATTAGCTACGCGGCAATGGTTCACTGGCGGTACTCGAATAGAGGCTTTTGAGATAGATGATGCGGTGGTATTGCGACGTGAGCAATTTGCAGTTAATTCGACTCGTATCCAAGATCAACAAACGTGGACAGTGCAACTCTGGGCCTTAACGCTCTATCCTCAACGCGCAGGTGACTATGTAATTCCGCAGATTAAGTTAGAGGCATCTGTGGCCGACGAGAACGGTGAACCTAGCCAGCGTTGGCTAAGCACCGAGTCGATAATGTTTAGTGCGGTGACTCCAGGCCCAGTTCAGGCTGAACTAGGGTCTAGTAGCGAAGCGTTTTGGGTAGCGAGTACTCGCCTTGAAGTCAAAGAGAGTTACGACAAGGCCTCTTCTGAGCTTAAGGTTGGCGACGCAATTAGACGAGTCATTGAATTTAGATCTGAAAATATTGCTGCCATGATGTTGCCTGTCTTGCAATTTGATTCGACCCCCGGGCTGGCTATTTACCAGGACCCGGCCAAAATTGAAGATAAAGTTAATCGGGGTGTTTACTTAGCGTCACGCACTCAAGTTGTTACTTATGTGGTGGAAAAGGCGGGTTACTACATACTTCCGCGGTTCGAAGTATTTTGGTGGAATCTGACGAATCAGAGCTTACAGCGTGAGATATTAGCGGAGCGAATTATTAGCACCAAGGGCGCAAGTGCATCGCTGGCGATAGAAAATTCTGTCCCACAGTCAGTCATCAAGTGGGCAACCAAGATTGCTCTTGGTAAAATAGGGCTTTGGTTGGTTGCTGTGCTTTTGGTTTTTATTGTTTGGCGGTGGCTGAGGCGGCGATTTGGTCTGGGTGTTTCGGATAAAGCCGAGAGTGCGTGCTTAGCAGCGTTGGAACAGCAGTATATTGAGCACTGCCGCCTGGGCCATTATTCATCTGCAGGCGATCTGCTTTACCAATGGCTATGCAGACAACTTAAAATACTTAATCATCAATCAATTGAACTTAAACGCCATGATAATTCGATGCGGCGATGGTTAGCCTCAATGGATGCTGGGCATGCTCTGAAACTGTTTGATCATTTAATGATTGTCGCGCATGGTGATTCTCTAGAGCTTGTAAAGGGTCTGTCAAACGATCGAGGCAACGACCTTAAATCTCTTGAAACGCTGCCCAAAGAGATACAACGAATCCTAAGTAATATTGATATCTCTTCTATCTATAAGCAAAGTGAATTTCGTTTGAATTGAAATGCCTTGGCGTCAATGACTTAATAATTAACATTAAAACATCCTGTTTCTACTATGAAATTGAGTAACTATATTGTCACGCTGATTGTGATTGCTGGAGCGATTGCAACTGTCGTGTATGTTCAAACAACAGCGACTTTACCGGCCACAGAATCCGCTGTTGACGGCATGTTAGCTAATGTCGGTTTGCCAGATCAGGACCTGCATTTTGTTGGTTCCCAAACATGCGGGACGTGCCACGCGAACCAATATCAACAATGGCAGGAGTCAGATCACTTTAAAGCGATGCAGTTGCCAACGACCAGTAGCGTGTTAGGTGATTTTTCAGACGTGACAGTGAAATTTCATCAAATCGAAAGTCGTTTCTATCAGCTTGATGATAAGTACCTAGTAGACACTAGCGATGCACAGGGTAAGCTTAAAACATTTGAGATAAAGCACACCTTTGGCTTTTACCCGCTGCAACAATATTTAATAGAGACTCAGAAAGGCCATGTACAGGCTTTAAATATCGCCTGGGATAGTCGACCTAAGGAAGAGGGTGGCAGTCAATGGTTCCACCTGCGAGAGGATGAACTGATAACACCTGAGCATCCTTTTTACTGGACTAAGCACTTTCAGAATTGGAATAGTCGATGTGCTGACTGTCATTCAACCAATTTACAGCGTAATTACGACATTAGTGACAATAGTTTTAATACCACATTTTCGGAAACCAATGTTGCATGCGAAGCTTGTCACGGCCCAGCATCCAAACATTTAGCGATGGCCAAATCCTCTGAGCTCGACCAAGGATCGGGTTTTAAGGTTGAGAAAAGTACGGCCCTGCAGTGGCAGTTTAGCCCTGAGCAAGACATTGCCCGACCGGTTGGGCAGCGCAACGATGATGACTAAAATATGTGTGGCGCTTGCCACGCATTACGCAGACAGCTGTCTGATACAAAGCAGGGCGGCGACTTTCATGATCTGAATAGACTTGCCTTGGTCAACCAACGCAGCTATTTCGAAGATGGTCAAAGTAGAGAAGAAGCCTTCGTAGTGGGGTCATTTTTACAGAGTAAAATGCACCACAAGGGAGTGACCTGCAGTAATTGTCACAATCCACATACGGCTAAGGTATTGGTAAAGGGTAATGGTTTATGCGCTCAATGCCACACGCCACAAGTGTTTGATGCCGAGAAGCATCATCATCATCAATCAGGCTCTGAAGGTGCGTTATGTGTTAGTTGCCATATGCCCGAGCGTGCTTTTATGCAAGTAGATATGCGGCGTGATCATAGTTTCACTATCCCGCGCCCTGAATTATCACTGGTGCTTGGCGTCCCAAATGCATGTACTCAATGCCATTCAGATAAAGACAATGCATGGGCGCAGCTACAAACAAAGCAATGGGGTGTAAAGTCCAGCAGCGGTCATTGGGCACACTTACTGCAGCGCGCGACGCAAGGCGATAGTTTGGTTACTCGAGCCGCGGTAGAGTCAATCCTGAACACCGGTTTGCCTGACTTAATTCGTGCCAGCTTACTTGCGTCTTTAGCACCTTTGCCTTCCAGAGTTAGCGCCGATGTCGCACGCCAAAGTTTATATGACAAAAATCCTCTACTAAGACGTGCTGCTGTAACGGCCTTGCAAGGACAGACCGCCGATGTGCGCTGGCAGCTTTTATCCCCCTATATCGGTGATCCTAATCGCAGCGTCAGGATGCAAATTGCCGAAAATTTGGCCGATATAGTTAGCCAACTCCCTGCTGAGAGCCAGCCAGCTGTTTATAAGCTAATTGAGGAATATCGTGAGATGTTAAATGTGTCTGGCGACGCAGTGAGCACGCAACTTAATATCGCAAATTTAGAATTACGCCTAGGTAAGCCAATAGAGGCGGAGCAGGCCTATCAGCAAGCGCTGATCATTGAGCCAGGCTTTGTTCCTGCGCTATTGGCTCTGGCAGACCTATACCGACATTCAGGGCGATTGGGCCAGGAGCAATCATTATTAGACAGAGCCCTTAAAATTGCTCCAGATAGTGGCGCGGTTCACCATAGCGTCGGCTTATTCTATGTTCGCCAGAAAAACTATGAGGTAGCGTTAGAGCATTTGGGTTTGGCAACGGAGCAAGTTGATGCCGCTCCGTATTACGCGTATATCTATGGCGTAGCGTTAGAGAACCAGGGCCGAATAAGTGATGCTATCAAGTCCCTAACGGCGGCCGATCAGCGCTGGCCGAATCAGTATGAAATATTGTTGACGCTAATTTTGTATCTTGAAAAATCGGGTGATGCGGATGCAGTGCTTCCCTTTCTTTCCAAATTAAGTGCTATTGCGCCGGCAGCTCCTGAGGTAAAGCAATTGATTAATAAATATCAAAGTCGTTGAAGGACTTTTTGCGGGTGCCTCAAAAGGTAGAGTTATTCTTGACCAAGGTCTTGAATTTGGATTTTTCAGTGACGCACAAATGACGCCTATCTACAGTAGAAAATTGTTGAAAGAGCTTGTTATTTATCAGAAAATGCCTGTTCTGAGCGAATATTAGCGAAATACAGCAAATATTTTCATAAACAGGCTAGCTATTTGTTGTGTTTTCATTATGATCCAAACCGTAAATAGAACAGATGTTAGATTACTGGCGTTTAAAACTATTGCTTTTGTATCCGAATCGGTGAATTCGAATACAATTTTTATATTTCACCAACAAAATACGAGTAAAGAAAATGAGTAAAGGTACAGTTAAGTGGTTTAATGCCGATAAAGGCTTTGGTTTTATTACACCTGAAGATGGCGGCAAAGATCTTTTCGTTCATCATTCAGAAATTCAAAGTGGCGGCGGTTACGCAACACTTAATGATGGTCAAGAAGTAGAATATGAAGTTGGTGAAGGCCAAAAAGGACCATGTGCGAATAAAGTTGTTGCTGTTTAGTTTATAACAGTCTCAAAGTACATGTTAGGGCGCAGCTTGCTGCGCCCTAATTCGTGCTGCAACACGTTAATGCGCAAGACCGTCTTTGGAGGTATGCAGCTAAGTATCTAGACCGGCCTATGGTATCTGGCGTCAGAAACACAATTCGACGTTTTTTATAAGTACACAGGGTCGCCAGAAAGCATCAAGAGTCCTTTATGCTTAGGCGGAGCAATCTGCCATCATCTTTGTCTTCTAACACCCCAATAGCCCCGTTAGGCCCGATTTTCGAATTCGCTCGCCTATATCGAATCTCTGCTCTTCCTTGGTGGTTTCTCAGTCAATCGTTACGCGTATATGGCTTGCGGCGCTAAGCCCTCCCTGTCCCCGGCAATCAATATTTGGAACATGTTCAACCGGCCGGGAAATATTTCCGTCTTGAGTTACTGCTAAAGGTGACCACGTTTTTCGGTTACCCGCAGTCTTCCATTCGGCATAAATGTCATCGCCCATGGGGGATTGAATTCAGCCACAGGGCTTATATCAAAGGGCAGCGATGTGTGAGCAAGGCGGCAAACACAATGAAATCGTCAGTAGCAAAGATTTATCCATGGACGGCTTCCTCAAATAATTCGAAAATATTATATAACACCATTGTGATGGCGGAGGCTCACATTTTTTGGGGTTTGCTGATTTGATTTATTGAGCCCTAATAGCTGGTATTTGCTAGTTATATCCCTATAATCGCGCTCTGATTCAGGCAACCCATTTTTAATAGTAATGAAACTACGTAATATTGCGATTATCGCGCA
>CAWUWF010000161.1:0-16664 GCA_963925935.1 uncultured Arenicella sp.
TCTAGAACATAAGACTCAAGCATTGTGTCAAAACCGACGCCTTGCAACTGGATATCGTAATTCGCCAGCACGCTCATGTCGTATTTGAGGTTTTGGCCAATTTTTGTTAACTCAGGGTTTTCCAATAGCGGCTTAAGCGTCTCTAGCACAAAGTCTCGGTCGAGCTGCTCGGGTGCGCCCATGTAACTGTGCGCAACAGGCACATAAGCAGCCTCGCCAGCATCCATCGCGAACGAGACGCCCACAATTTCAGCTTGTTGCGCGGCCAACGATGTTGTTTCAGTATCAAACGCAAATCCTTCAGAGTTTTTGAGACGCTCAACCCACTGTAAAAACGATGCTTTGTCAAAAATGGTCTCATACTTACCTTTTTCGAACTTTACAACATCTGCATGCGAATTAACCGGAAGATCTGCACCTAATTCAGCCAGCCATCTTTTAAACTGGAGCTCTGTATAGAGCGCAATCAAGGCCTCGGTATCTTGTTCTGCTTGCTTTACGTCGGATAAAGGCGGGTCGACTTCCAATTCACAGCGAATGGTAACCAAGTCTTGAGACAATGCTAGCTGCGGAATAAATTCTCGTAGGCTCTCCCCGACCTTGCCGCCAATCTTCTCAGCGTTTTCAACGATGGCGGCAATCGAGCCATATTCATCCATCCACTTAACGGCGGTCTTGGGCCCGACTTTTGGAATTCCCGGCACGTTGTCAGACGTATCGCCCATCAACGCTAGGTAATCGATCATTTGATCAGGCCGAACACCATACTTCTCGACCACACCCGCTGGGTCGTAAATCACTTTCTTCATAGTGTCGATAAGGTGCACATCGTCAGTCACTATTTGAGCCAAATCTTTATCACTGGTGGCGACCAATACGGTCTTGCCCAACGCCCCAGCTTGTTTGGCATAGGTGCCGATGACGTCATCGGCTTCTACGCCCGAGACCGCTATTAGCGGAATACCCATGGCCTTGATGCTGCGATGCACAAAATCGATTTGGCTGCGCAATTCATCAGGCATAGGAGGGCGGTTTGCCTTGTATTGCGAATAAAGTTCGTGCCTAAAATTCTTACCCTTGGCATCAAATATCGCCACAATCTGTGATTCTGGATACTCTGCGATGAGGCTCTTGAGCATATTAATTACGCCAAATACTGCGCCGGTGGGCTGTCCTGTTGCATTCTGCATACGTTTTAACTGAGGTACATAAAATGCTCGGAACAGATACGATGATCCATCGACGAGAATGATTTCTGGTTGCTTCATAGTAGGACGCTGACTGGCAGTTGATTGTGGCAATATCGAGGTGGCGATAAAGATTAAAGCTAGGAAATGTAACGCGGGCAGGCTTCGCGTAAACTTGGCTTATGATACCATGAGACAAGGCATTACCTCATGCGTTCACGCTCGGTGATCGCGCAAGCCAACCATCCGACCCTAACCAGCGAAGCCACCATGAAACACAAACCCACTCACTCCTCGCCGCCCCTAGTTGGCAAAGCTGTTGCCCGATCATATTTTGCTTCGTTTCTGGCCTTGTGTTTGGTCTCGAGTAATCTTGTTTTTGGCACAGTTGCGGTCGCACAAAGTGCTATTGCGCCGCCCACAATCGGTCAAGAAACGAAGGGCACACCCGCCATCGCTGAGGGTCCACCCGCTGACTCCCCTAGTTCTGACAAAGGCACAACAAGCTCAAGCGACAAGAATTCCAAGCAAGGCGGGCAGACCAAAGGCATTGACGGCTTATTGGGTGAGGCCACTATTACCGAATCAAAGCGAGATAGCGGCCAGCGATATCTGATTGAGCTAGAGCATTCTGCGGGCACTAAGCAATATATTGAAGAAACTGACTCCGACGGTAAAATTGAATCAACTTCTAATGATATAGAAGAAACACCTAATTTGGCTAAGTGGAAGATTGGTTCTTGGTAGGCTTCAGCTTGACACCTTTAGTTAACTCTACTAGCTAACGCTACGACCTATCTACCCGCCAACACAAAATGAAAAAAAACACTTATAGCAATCCACACGCATGGTGCATTGCTGCCATCAGCATGTTCGCACTGCTAAGCAATATTACTTTTGCTCAAGACGACACGCCGATTAGTAGTAATCAAAACGTTCGCTTTTATAAAGTCAATAAGGCCATGCAGGGCAATAGGATAATGGTGACTAAAAAGAACACTTCTCAAGTTGGCTGTCATAACTTTATTAAGCAAGTTCGCGTGCATCGCGCTGTACAAACTGGCTTTATCGCCTGCTCGTTATATCAAAGTAAAGATTGTCCATTAGCGACTGCGGTGCCAGTGGCTAATGAGAAGGACCCCCGCAAAACCTATTTGCTGACCGAAGGCCTTGGCTGGTTACCTCAATCTGAGGAAGAACTTGGGGTTAATATAAAATCCTGGAAATGCGATATGAAACTCGAAGCGGATTTTCTTGGACATGACTACCAGCTAGCAAAGACAGAGATCGTGCGACTGCGGGTGAAAGCAGAACATGCTTTAGAAATTGCAGAAAGGGCTCAGAAGAAGGCCGATAAAGCTAAAAAGGTATCTGAAAATGCAATTGAGTTAGCGACTGCGGCTTTAAAGAGGGCTATTGATGCCGGTTATGAGCCGCCGCCGGAGGTGGACGAGGATTCTGATAATGAGGAAGATACTAGCGAAGAGATGGCAGCATACCCAGCTTCAGATGAAAAACCGAAAAAATAGAAGTAGTCTTAGTTTAGTAAGTCGACTATTTTCAAATTAAATTCATCTAGCTATGCTTTGTGGCGCTTATGCTTTGTGGCTTAAGGCTAAATAGTCATGCGATTGCATTTCTTGCAAGCGACTGATCGTACGTTGAAATTCAAACTCTACACGAGTTCCAGCATATAATTGGCTGGCAGGCACTTCGGCGGAAACGATTAACTTAACATTGTGATCGTAAAATACGTCCACCAAATTGATGAACCGACGCGCCTGATCTTCTTTTAGGCGGTCCATCACCGGCACGTTTTCCAAAAGGATAGAATGGAAACATAGCGCTAACTCAATATAATCATTTTGCGAACGTGGGCCATCACAAAGCTCAGCAAAATCAAACCAGATCACCCCGTCTGCACGGCGGATAGAGTTTAACTCTCTGCCTTCTACTTCGATGCTGGCATTTTCAGTCCCAGCATCGGGCGCCAAATGTTCAAAGTTGAACTGCATACCGCTGCGCGCACCCTCACCTAGAGGTTGAAAATAGGTTTCAGCTTTATCTAAAAAACGCAGGCGGTAATCAATTCCAGAATCAAGATTCACAACATCCGTAAACTCATAAAGCATGTCAATCGCGGGCAGGAACAAATCGCGTTGCAGGCCACCCTTATACAAATTCAACGGCTCTACATTAGACGTGGCGACTAAGGTCACACCTTCATCAAATAGAACGCGCATCAGCTTCACTAAAATTACCGCGTCAGCAACATCATTGACGACGAACTCATCAAAACAAAGCACCCTCGCTTCACGCGCAAACTGCCTACCAATGATTTTCAGTGGATCTTGTTTATCTCTTAATTGATTGCGTTCAAGATGAACACGATGCATAAACCGATGAAAATGCATGCGCATTTTTCGGTCAAAAGGCAGGCACTCGAAAAATGTATCTACCAGATAGGTTTTTCCTCTGCCGACACCACCCCAAAAGTACAAACCTTGCACAGGTCTTATCGGTTCAGGCTTTTTTAAACCAATCTTAGTGAGCAAAGGAATTGACGGCGGTTGATATGCCAACAACTCATCGTACAAGCACTGCAGCTTCTCTACCGCTAGTTGTTGAGCAGGATCCGCCTCAAAATCTGGCTTCTTCAGATCGTCCTGGTATCGAGAAAGAGGGGTATGTGGCATACGGTCTTTATAGCTATTTTTGGAATTTGAGTGTAACCCAAATTATGTAATAGAAAGCTAATACGAAAAAAATAACCTCAAACTCAACGACTCGCGCGCGCCCATAGGTGCCACACCAGTCATTATCTTTTTTACGCTCGCTGCCATTTCCAATGCCTTATCCGGGTTTACCTTACTGCCGACCACAAGTGTGGTTAAATAGTCTACCCAGACGAGCCACCAGCCAAACTTCATGAGCAATATAGAATACGCCAACCAACTTCCATTCAATGGCATATTGCCAACGGTACATGCTAGCGCGTTTATTGCGCAAACCGCTACTGTCATAGGTGATACACAGATCGGTGCAGAGTCAGGCATATGGTATGGCTGTGTGATACGTGGTGATGTAAACGAAATACGCATAGGCAAACGTACCAACATTCAAGATTTGACTATGATTCACTGTGCGGAATTAGGCCAGGGTTGTTATTTGGGTGACGATATTACCGTGGGCCATTCTGCGGTCCTGCATGCCTGCAAAGTCGAAGACAATGCATTGATTGGCATTCAAGCTTGTGTGATGGACGATGCTATCGTCGAACGCGGCGCGATGGTTGCCGCCGGCGCCTTGGTGACGCCCGGTAAGATTGTTAAAGCAGGCGAGGTGTGGGCCGGTAGCCCGGCAAAAAAAATTCGCGACATTAACGAAAAGGATTTGGCTTTTTTAGAGATAAACCGAGTTCGTTATGCTCGACTAGCAGCCCAATATAACTTAGAGCAATACGACATCAAATAGGCCGAAGTTAACTTAAAGAGCCTTATAGGGAACAACCAGTCTTCGTGGAGCGTGATCTGGGTCCCTGAATGAGCTAACGCCTTTGCTAATTTTTTTCGATGGAAAATATAAAAGGATGTACGCCCAATCGCTGCAACTTATTTTTAGCGATTTTTGCTTTTCGTTTATCTCGATAAGGCCCTATACGAACTCGATAATAGATTCCCTTGCCTGTTACATCGCGGGCCTGGGTGACGGCCTTAAAATTTTTCAGGGTTAGTCTAGCGCGGAGTTTTTCGGCATCTGCGCGTTCTCGAAATGATGCTGCTTGCAGATAGTAATCTAAATTATCTGCTGCCCGAGCCGGCTCAGAGTCGGGCAGGTCGTCGGGCATAACTTTTTCGATATCGGCCAGTAGGGTATAAAAATCAAACTCCATTTTTGAGCTTTTACGTTCAATTAGTTCAGCGATTTCAGTGTTTTCATCTGGTTCGCTTTGCAAGATTCTTACTATCTCGTTAAGCCCCGCCCCAAATTTTGGATTGCTTGTTCTAGCGCCATTAATTAACAATCCAATAACAATACAACACCCCACCACAACTAGAATTGGGCCCCATGGTAAATCTAGCGCTCTAGGTTTTGATTTCGCTTTAACCACGGGTTTACTGTTAATTCTGCGGGCTTGTGACATTACATTTTCTCGCGAACGCTGACACCTAAAACATTCAAACCATTGGCTAAAATTTGCTTGGTCGCCTCACACAACGCCAGTATTGCATTACGTTGAGCGGCTTCGGCATCCAGAAATTTACTGCTGTTGTAGTAAGAATGAAAGGCGGTGGCCAAATCACGTAGATAGTAAGTTAGCTGGTGTGGCTCATAATTATTCGCTGCACTTTCGACTACTTCAGGAAATCGCTGCAATAAGGTTAAAAGTCCTAACTCGTGCTCGGCGTTTAATAACGAAAAATCGCTGTGCTTGATATCACTTACGTCAATTTCTCGCTCAGCCGCTTGGCGAAAAATCGCACAAATACGCGCGTAAGCATATTGCACGTAGTAAACAGGGTTGTCGTTGCTTTGTGACTTGGCTAAATCCAAATCGAAATCCATGTGCTGCTCGGACTTCCGCTGTGCATAGAAAAAACGAGCCGCATCAACCCCCACTTCATCACGCAACTCTCTAAGCGTCACAAAGCTACCGCTTCGGGTAGACATTTTAATTTTCTCGCCGCCGCGATAAAGTACGGCAAATTGGACTAATAGCACAGTCAATTTAGTCGGATCTAAATCTAAGGCCTGCATGGAGGCCTTCACACGCGGTATATACCCATGGTGATCCGAACCCCAGATGTTAATGCATTCATCGAAGCCGCGATCAATCTTGTCTTTATGATAAGCAATGTCTGAGGCGAAATAGGTCGGCTGACCGTTATCACGCACCACCACACGATCTTTCTCATCACCAAATTCAGTGGTTCTAAACCACCAAGCTCCGGCTTTTTCATAAAGGTGCCCAGATGCTTTTAGTTGCTTAATTACTGCATCGATTTTGCCATCGTCAAACAATGAACGTTCTGAAAACCAGGTGTCATAGTCCACGCCAAAACCAGATAGATCATCTTTAATATCAGCCAGTATCGAATTAATAGCACGTTCAAAGAAAACCGCGAAGCCATCACTACCCAAACTAGTTTTTGCCAGAGTAATAATCGCATCAATCGCTGCGTCATCTTCCAGGCCCGTTTGCGCATCGACTACGCTTTGCGCTGTAAGCACATAGCTGTCGCCGTGCTTGGTGCTCAGATCTTGCCCCATATCGGCGATGTAATCACCTTGATACGCGTTGCTCGGCAAGGCAATATCGACTTCATTTGCTTGCAGATAACGAATCCAAACGCTCGCCGCCAAGATATCCATCTGGCGACCAGCATCATTCACATAGTACTCTCGCTCAACTTCATTGCCTGCGGCAGTCAGAACTCTTGCCAGCGCATCGCCATACGCTGCACCTCGTCCGTGCCCCACATGCAGGGGCCCAGTCGGGTTGGCGGAAACGAATTCCACCATTATCTTACGCTTTGAATTGGCGGGCGCTAAGCCATAGCGATCACCTTCAGTAAAAATAGTGTTGAGCGCCGTGGCATGCACGTCTTGTGCTAAAAACACGTTAATAAATCCCGGCCCGGCAATATCGACCTGAGTGATTAAGTCATCTTTAGGTAACGCTTGGGCGATAAGATTAGCCAACTCGCGCGGATTTCGCCCGGCCACCTTAGCCAATGTCATCGCAACATTGGTTGCAAAATCACCATGTTCTTTCTGCCGAGTACGCTCAAATAATAGGCGCACTTCATGCTCAGCGGGAATCACTGAGTCGGCTTTTAGCTGATTAATTGCTTGGGTAAATAAGTCGTTTAGTTGTTGCTGCATGGCTAGAGCCGCCGCCCTGAAAAGATATGGTCACAAAGCGCAGATTTTAACTCTTTATACCCCGGCGGCATAGCCGCTGGGGCAGCAAAAGCGCCGTGAACACCAATGAATCGACGGTTTTTATGCCTCTGTCTGATCAATAGTGGTCAAAAGGGTCAACATCCAAACTCCAACGAACCCCTGATGCTAATTTACGACCCGGCACATCTTGGCTCAATTGCTCGAGCCAAGCAGATAAAACCCTATTTAGCGATGACCTTTGATCCGAACACAGCAATAGTTGAGCCCGGTATTTGCCCGCTCGAAATTCCATCGGAGCAGGAATGGCATCCATAGCTCTAACACCATTTTGATTGTTCGGCGAGCCTAACTTCATTTTTACGCGGCGTAAAAACTGTAATGCTTTACCTTGATAGGTAGATTCAGCCCTTAGTAAGGCAAAGTAGCCAAACGGAGGATAGGCGGCTAGTTTTCGCTCTTCCAATAAGTTAAGCGCGAAATCATCAAAGTTATGATCGCGAAGCCAATTAAAAACCGGATGTTGTGGAAATGCAGTTTGAATGAATACCCGCCCCTGGGTATCTCTTCTACCAGCTCGACCCGACACCTGTAATATCTGTTGAAACAAAACTTCGCTGGATCGAAAATCAGTGCTATAGAGCCCCTGGTCGGCGCCCAAAATTCCTACCATCGCAACATTCGGAAAGTCGTGTCCCTTGGTTAGCAATTGCGTGCCCAATAAGATATCCGCTTCGCCACTGCGCGCCAGCTCCAGTAATTCTGCAAGTTCGCCCTTACGGCGCGTGCTATCCCGGTCGATACGCAATAGCCTCGCGTCAGGAAACCTCAGTCGCAACGCCTCCTCGACTCGCTGCGTTCCTTCACCCACTTCGACCAAGCTGTGTTGCTGACAAAATGTGCATTTATCGCTAGCTGCTCCTTGATAGCCACAATGATGACAACGCATCTGATTAGCGTTCCGATGCAACGTTAAGTGCGAATCACATCGTCGGCATTTAACAGTTTCACCGCATTCCTTGCAATACATAACTGGCGCATAACCACGCCGATTAAGAAATAACATCGATTGCTTGCCCGATTTCAGGGTCTGCGCTATAGCTTCGAGCATAGGCGGACTTAGCCCATCACTGCAGGGTAAGAGGTTAGTATCAAACAACTCAATTTTTGGTAAAGGAGCTTTGGTTGCGCGTTCAGTTAGCCTTAAATTTTGATAGCGGCCCTGCTGAGCATTGAAATACGTTTCTAAAGAAGGTGTAGCTGAACCCAGAATTATAGGAATTTTCTCCTGCTTGGCTCGATAGATAGCAACATCGCGAGCTTGGTACCTCACCCCGTCTTGTTGCTTAAAAGAAGCGTCATGTTCTTCATCAACTACAATTAGGCCAAGGTCTTTGAATGAACAAAAAACCGCTGAGCGTGTACCGAGGATAATGCCAGCATTGCCCTCTCTGGCATGCCACCATGCCTGATGCCGTTCGGTCTCATTTAGACCTGAATGCATCACTGCAATTGGACAGACAAACGAGCATTCTAGGCGTTCAATTAACTGCGGTGTTAAGCCAATTTCTGGGACTAAAAACAGTACCTGTTTGCCCTGTTCAATCAGCCGCTGCATGAGTCTAAAGTAGACCTCTGTTTTACCACTGCCGGTCACTCCGTGCAGTAAGCTGCAAGAGAACTTGGACTCGTTCAAGGATGCAGTTAAGGCAGAGACAGCATCCGCCTGCTCTGTATTCAATTCTAATGCCGGCACTGATTTTGAATATTGATGTTTATTAGCAAGCAGCGCTGATGCCTCTTCGCCCTCCAGCAACCACTGCTTTTTCACAAGCCCTTTGATCGCCTGTCGCCATGAACTTGAGTCTTCTTTGAAGTCTTCTGCGCACAGCCTAGGGTGCTGCAAAAACCGCTTTACTATTGCTTGCTGCAACGGGGCTCTAGCCAATTTTTCTGGGTCTGTATTTTGACCCAACTCAGTTAACCGCCAGATCTTTTTCGGAGCCGGTGAAAGGTCGCCACCCTGCCTAAGTTTGACTGGAATAGCGGCATCCAATACTTCGCCAATTGGAGCCAAATAATAGCTCGCCAACCACTGTAAAGTAGACCATAAACTCCAATCAAAAAGCGGTGTTTGATCAAGCACTTCTATGCCCTGTTTAAGCTTGCTGATCGGATAGTCTGAAGTTTCCTTTACGGCTATCACAATACCTATTAGTTCGCGCCGGCCAAAGGGCACTCGGATACGAACGCCAGGGCGTATCTCTTGCTGTCCAGCAGGGCGCAAAAAGTCAAAGGTCTGGCGCAACGGTACCGGTACCGCAACAGTGACGATATTGCCTGCGTTATGACGATTACTCATCAGTCGCTAAATCCTGAAACGTCGGTATTCACCCTAATTTGATAGTAAATCGACACTTTCACCCTGTGGATAACTTTGTTGATAAAATAATTTCACAGATCACTAATATTTTTTCCATCAGCATAAAACAACCCCTATAACATTGAAGATAATACAATTAATACTTAAAAAACAACAACTTAAAGACATATAAATTAAGAGATCAGGATTTTCTGAAAATAATTATGCAAATCTCTTGACAAAATATGAATGTGCATAAGTCATATTTCTTGTTCGGCGCGTCAAATTTTTTTGTTTCAAAAATTCAATAAGTTAGCGACTATCATTGGTAACAATAGTTAACAAACGACTATTAATGTGAGTAAGTGTTTTCTATTCTAGGCCGCAGACCAAAGCTTGACCCCCTCAGTATAAGTTAAATGACTTAGACCGAATTCAATATATTCCCCTGATTCGAATCTATCCATTACCGATAACAGAAGATATGCTTTTCAAGATATTATTTGCGCTGCTTTAAGCTGTTTCATTACAGGCATTTCAGATAAACTCAAGCCAGTAAAAATGAGCACTGCATAAGAGCAATCCAATTAACAAAATGACGCATAAATTTACTGCCAAGACTGCCGATAAATACGCACTTTATCAACAGGCGGTGCAGTCAGCCGAACAGGATGTTGAATTCCTATTTCAGACCTATTCTGCACTCAGCGAAAGCAATCCAAAACACTTACGTGAAGACTTTTGTGGAACCTGTTTATTGTCTTCATATTGGGCACGCATGGGAGAGCAATTCACCACCGAGTCTTACGATATTGACCCCGAGCCATTGGCGTGGGGTTTGCAAAATAATCTACTTCCATTGGGCGACGTAGCAGAGCGCGTAGAGCAATACCTAGAAGATGCTCGAACTCCAAGTCGGCGAGCGCCTGACGTTCGCTGCGCGCAAAACTTTTCATATTGGATATTTAAAACTCGCCCAGAGATGCTCGCTTACTTTACCGAAGTCTATGCCGACCTCGCAAAAGATGGGATTTTCGTCATTGATCTACATGGTGGCCCAGAGAGCCATCAGGAGCTCGAAGAAGAGACCGAAATGGATGATGAAAGCTTCACCTATGTCTGGGATCAAGACTCTATAAATCCGATCAGCGGTGAAGCAAAATTACATATCCATTTCCGCTTTCCAGATGGCACTGAAATGACCAATGCCTTCACCTACGATTGGCGCTTATGGGGCCTAATTGAACTCAGAGAAGTTATGACGGATGCGGGCTTCAAAACGATTGATTGCTACTGGGAAGGGACCGATGACGATGGCGAAAGTGGCAATGGCGAATTTACGATCAGCACCGAAGGCGAAGCCTGCCTTTCCTATGTCGCCTACTTAGTGGGGCAAAAGTAGATGACTTCTGCAAAGGTAGATTAAGGACTATGTCTAGTGAACTAAGTATTCTTATTATCATTGTCGCAATATTTCTTGTTGCAAGAATGGTTCACCCCACAAAAGCCCAACAAGGGGAAGGGTTAAGCGGTGACAGCCTGCCTTTTTTTGAAGCCGATGTGCTGAAGGTCGCTACTTTCAACGTGCAAACAGGTAAGAGCCTAGACGGTGAGCGCGACATTCAAAGATCAGCAGAGGCTCTAGCTGACGCTGACATCGCGGGTGTACAAGAAGTTTATGCTGCTGGTTGGCTGAACAAACTCGGGGCTGGGTCGTCACAAACCGACGCACTTGCAAAGCCAGGCGGCTTCGCCCATTTATTCGCCGCAACGCGCTATCGCTGGTTTCGCGAGCAACGCGGCAACTTGCTGTTAAGTAAGTTGGCGGTACAGAACTGGCGCATTGAGCTGCTGCCAGACCAAAGCCGTAAGAGCCCGCGCAACATCACCATCGCTAACGTCAACTGGCAGGGACAGCAGATTGTGTTTATCAATACGCACCTGCACACTGGCAAAGGACGAGAAACACAATTGCAGTCAGTGTTAGAAGAGTTTGCTAAGCACCCACGGGCAATATTAGTGGGCGACTTTAATAGTAAGCGCGATACACCGCTATTACTTGAAGCTTTAGCAGACCCCCAAATTATTGATGCCATTAAACAAGCCGGCCTCGATCTAGCAAACCATGATCGAATAGACTGGATTCTAAGCAAGGGATTTAAGGTTCTCGACGGGAAAATGATTGAGAAAGGCATCTCAGACCATCCTTTTTACCAAGTGTCACTGCGCTTAGAAAACTAGATTAACGGCTATAGCATCATTCAGCTGCTGTAAAGCTAGCTGACATTGCTTCTAAATCTGGGTGGGCTTAAAATATAGATGAAGTGAGCCGGCACCGTTTTTCGGCATTGATCGAAAAAGGGCTTTGCAAAATAAATGTTAATCCTTTGCCGCTTTCCTAAACCTCATCATTAGGAGAATATTATGTTTCAAGAATTCAAAGATTTTGCGATGAAAGGCAATTTTGTCGATATGGCAGTGGGTATCGTTATAGGCGCTGCGTTTAGCACGGTCGTAAAGTCATTGGTTGACGACATCATTATGCCGGTAGTGGGGATGATGACTGGCCGTGTTGATTTCGCCAATATGTTCTTCGTCATCAAAGAAGGCACGCAAGGCGTAAGCTACGCAACCGTTGACACGGCCAAAGAAGCCGGCGCGGTCACAATCAACTACGGTCTTTTCATTAACGCCATGTTGACCTTCACTATAGTGGCCTTTGCTTTATTCATCGTTATTAAGGCGATGAATGCGGCTAAGAAAGCAGAAGCGCCCGCGGCGCCTGCAGAACCCTCGGATGAGGCTAAATTGTTGGCAGAGATACGCGATTCCTTAGCTAAGCAGCTCTAATCCCTTTGCCTATATGCTTGCATCAAGCAGAACATTATCACTCATCAATGTCCCTATTTGATTGGTTTCCAAAAAGGCAATGCCACGATTTGCCATTGCAATGGCTGAATCAACATCGTCTAAATTATACACAGCCCATTGCCAGTTACCGCGCCAAATCTCATGATCACCATTAGGTAAATAATCTTTATCACAAAACAGAAAGTCCGGCTTAGATTCGAGCGCAAGCTGGCGGTTCTGTTCAGACCACTCGGGTAATACCCAACCAATGCGCATTGGTGATATCTTGCGGGTATATTCTAAGGACTCCAGATTAAAGGAGATAATGACGCATTGTGACTCTACATTTGATTGCAAGATTCTGCGGTAGACCTGATCAATGAACTCAGCAATACCAAACCGGTCGATAGACTCCTGTTTGATCTCGACAAAAATCGTAATATCCGGATTGCGTTTAAGCCATTTGCAAAATTTTCTGAAAGTAGTGAATGAATTATCTGTGAATTGATCTTCGAAGCGTATTTGGTAGCTAGCTTTCAATTTTTTGAAATAGTTGGCCTCTACATCTCGAACGTCAATGTCCACTCCAGCCATTCGCAGCAAACTTTGATCATGATGCAACACCGGCACGCGATCGCGGGTCATCTGTAGATCTAACTCCATATACAGAGCACCTTGCTCACGCGCCGCCTTATACGCCAACAAGGTGTTTTCAGGATAGCGCCCTGAATAGCCTCGGTGTGCCACCAAAATGGGCCGGGCTCCAACGAGTTTAATCCTCTCTGATTTGGCCATACTGCTTCCCCCGTGATCGGCTCTGTTCAATCACAGCCTGTTGCCGACGTTGCGACGTGTTAAGATCATCGAATGTGGCCATTCAGTCTAAAACTGAATTATTCGGCACATATCAAGAGCGCGTTTAAATGATTTATTGCTCTTCAATAATATCAGAAGTAGGCCTCCAAACGTATTTAACGAAATGTATATTAGGATATCGCTATAACATTATGACCACATTGATTGACAACGCCTACGCCAAATTAAGCCCTAATGATGTACTCAATAGCGTTGAACAGTTCGGTTACCAGTGTGATGGCCGATTGCTTGCCCTCAATAGCTATGAAAACCGAGTTTATCGGGTAGGCCTCGATGACGGCAGCAGTATTGTTGCAAAATTTTATCGGCCACTACGATGGACCGATGACGCTATTTTGGAAGAACACGCATTCACTCTAGAGTTAGCCGAACTCGAAATACCGGTGGTGCCCCCTCTCGAAATCAATCAACAAACCCTATTGCATACCGAAGATTTTCGGCTTTCGATCTTTCCCAACCGTGGCGGTCGAGCCCCTGATTTAGAAGACTTCGATCAACTTGAGCAGATGGGCCGTTTTATGGGCCGAATTCATCAAGTTGGCAAGACCAAGACTTTTGATCATCGACCTGACCTGACTATAGACACCTTTGGATCTCAACCGCGTGAGTTTATTCTGGAAAACAACTTCATCCCCGCTGATTTAGTTGAGGCTTATAGCTCACTGACCACGCAATTGCTCACCGAAGCTGCACAGTGTTACGAGCGCGCCGCACATGGCCAAGAGGGTGGGGTTGCCATGATTCGTTGTCACGGTGACTGTCACCCAAGCAACATATTGTGGACCACAGAGGGACCACATATCGTGGATTTTGACGACGCAAGAATGGCGCCTGCTGTGCAAGATATTTGGATGTTTCTGGCAGGTGATCGGGCCGAAATGACAATTGGACTAGATGCCGTACTTGCGGGCTACACAGAGTTTTGTGATTTCGACGCGCGGCAACTGCATTTGATTGAAGCCCTGCGCTCGCTGCGCTTAATTCACTACTACGGATGGCTCGCCAAACGCTGGGACGATCCGGCGTTCAAGCTCGCCTTCCCTTGGTTCAATACACAACGCTGTTGGGAAGACCATATTCTAAGCTTGCGTGAACAAGCGGCTTTATTACATGAAGCTCCGATTGATTGGTACGGCTAAAACTCAGCCACTCTCGGTTGTTGTTGATCCGTCTCCAGACCTAATTTATAAGCCCTGCCAAGTAAATCAAATGTTGCTCCCGTAGTGGGATCAACGAAGCCCCCATGCCACGCAAATCGGCTGGGCAGCTGGGGTGGTGCTGCGGCACTAAAGCTTAGATTAATTCCGCTTTGTGATGTTTCTGAAAAAACGGCACATAGCTTTGCGGTTATTTTGCAGGCGGCATCAGGTCTTGATAGCTCCTCACCTAAAAGACTTAGTTGAGCCCTTTGCGTATCACTTAATCGAGTTAACCACGCGCGCTCGCCGCGCAGCCTAAGTAATCGCGATTGGCCCTCGCCCACACTGGCAAACTGCTTATCTGAGTTTCGCGGATTGGATAGTTTGCTACCACCAATCCCGACTATCAAAATGTAGGCAAAGGCAATAAGCAGCAAACCAAACATCACCTTTATAAGTCTTAGTAACAGCGATTTGTTCATGGTAACTACTTAGCGAGTCGCTCTAACGGATGTTATATCGACAATCCAACTGAGATTAGGGGTATCAGGATCGAGCTTATCAAAGGATAGGTTTTGGATTGTCTGAACCTCTTGTAACGGGCCAATTGGAAGACTGATTTCCTTAGCAACAGCATCCACTTCGGTGCAATTTGAGTTTTCGCAACGTTGCACCACCACTCGCAGACCAATTCGTTGCACCTCGGCAACAGCGGATTTATTTTGTAGGCAAATATCCACATTATAGTTACTGCGATAACTAAACTCCCCAGACGCGCCACAACTGACTATTTCAGATAGGCCGATCAGTCCCGATTTGGGCGTTTTCCCATGACTCTCATACCAAAGACCTATCCCCAAAATACACGCAGAACACACACCTATTACTATCTTTTGTTGCTTTGAAAATGGCGAGAAAAACAAAACCCAAAGCACAAAAACTCCTATTGCTAAAATAATTATTCTGATCATATTGCCTGCTGAGTAGCCAGTTATTAAATACACTGCACAAAGATCTCTGTGTAGAAATCATCGAATCTACTGGAATCATAACATCCCATGTCATAACATCATTGCACCATGCGATTAAGTAAAAAGTTAAAATGAACATAGCTTCGTTCAGTTCTAAAAGCATTTTAAAGGAAATGTATACACAGCGGCTAATTAGTGCCACTGAAGCGCGACGCATTGATGCCAACCTAAAACAGCCTGGGAGCGAGTTATTGCACCCAATCGCTGCCATCGCACGCAGCCTGCCGACGCATGCCGATCTAGAAGTAAAACTGAATTTGGAGCAACTGTGTGAGTGGTTTGCACAACAATGTGAGATTCCTTATTACCACATTGATCCCTTGAATATCGAAATAGCCACAGTAACCGCCGTCGTTGCACCAGAATATGCAAAACAGAACGGTCTATTGGCGGTCGAGACCAATCAAGACAGCGTCACCCTAGCGGTTAAAAACCCCTTGGATTTGAGCTGGAAAGAAAACTTATCTGGCTTGCTACGCAAAGATATCAACATTGTTTTCGCCAACCCTAATGACATCGATCGCTATATGAATGAGTTCTATAGCCTCGCTAAATCAATTAGCAAATCGCGAATTACCAACGAACGAACCGGTGTCTCGCTACAACAAAACTTAGAACAATTGATCGATCTTGGCCGGCGCGGCCAACTTGACGCCGAAGATCATCATATTGTTCAAGTAGTCGATTGGTTATTGCAATACGCATTTGAACAACGCGCCAGTGACATACACCTTGAACCGCGTAAAGAACGCGGTGAAATCCGCTTCCGAATAGATGGCGTGTTGCACTATGCCTATCAGGTACCGCCCAATGTCTTAATGGCGATTATTGGCCGAATTAAGACACTTGGCCGAATGGACATCGCAGAGAAACGCCGGCCACTAGACGGCCGCTTAAAAACCCGCACTCCTGACGATAAAGAGATCGAATTACGCCTTTCTACGGTGCCTACCGCGATGGGCGAGAAGATGGTGATGCGTATTTTTGACCCAGAAGTACTACAACGCAGCTTTACAGAATTGGGCCTAAATCATCGTGAGTTGGATATTTGGAACCGCCTCACTAACCATACGCACGGTATCGTATTGGTAACCGGGCCTACCGGGTCGGGTAAAACCACAAGCCTCTACTCAACCCTAAAAAATCTTGCTGACAGCGAAGTGAATGTTTGCACAATCGAAGACCCGATTGAAATGGTTGAACCTAGTTTTAATCAAATTCAAGTGCACGCCAGTATCGATCTTACTTTTTCATCAGGCGTTCGCGCTTTGCTTAGACAAGACCCAGACATCATAATGATTGGCGAAATCCGCGA
>CAWUWF010000162.1:0-5528 GCA_963925935.1 uncultured Arenicella sp.
GAATTCAAGAAGGCCAAATGGTCAAAGTTGAATGGCGTGGTAAGCCCGTGGTATTGCTTAAGCGTACCCCTGACATGATGGGTGGCTTGGATAAAATCGAAGCTAATTTGGCTGACCCAGACTCAATTAAGAGCGTTCAACCAGCCTATGCTCAAAACAATGCGCGTGCGGATACCGCTAGCCCTGCAATGTTAGTGATGTTGGGCGTATGCACTCATTTAGGCTGCTCGCCGGTTGAAAAACTAGCGATTGGTCCAGACCCGCAAATGGGCGATGACTCTCAAGGTGGTTTCTTCTGCCCGTGTCATGGTTCAAAATTTGATTTATCCGGCCGCGTCTATAAAAACGTACCGGCAACATCCAATATGGATATCCCGCCCTATGAATACAACGGCGACGTGATCACTATTGGTGAAGACGCTGGGAGGATTGCGTAATGGCTATTCATAGACATGACAACCATAAAAGCGCGAATGCGTTTATGCAATGGATTGACCGACGATTGCCTGTTACCAAGGTATGGAACGAGCATTTAGCTGAGTATCAAGCTGCTAAGAATCTTAATTTTTGGTATTTTTTCGGCTCACTTTGTTTGCTGGCGTTAGTTATCCAGATCGCCACTGGCATCTTCCTGACCATGCACTACAAACCTGATGCCGCTTTGGCATTTGCCTCGGTCGAGTACATCATGCGCGACGTACCATTTGGTTGGTTAGTTCGCTATATGCACTCCACCGGCGCTTCGTTATTCTTTGTGGTGGTTTATATGCACATGTTTCGTGGGGTTATCTACGGGTCACACCGAGAGCCGCGCGAGTTGGTATGGTTAATTGGTTGTGTCATCTTTGTCGCATTAATGGCAGAAGCCTTTATGGGCTATTTATTGCCTTGGGGCAATATGTCCTATTGGGGCGCGCAGGTAATTCTGTCGTTATTTGACGTCATTCCGTATTTCGGCTCAATGCTCACCGAGTGGATTCGTGGTGACTTTGTTATTTCGGACGCTACCTTGAATCGCTTCTTTGCGTTTCACGTGATCCTACTGCCCTTAATCCTGATTGTTCTGGTGTTCTTGCACTTGGTTGCATTGCATCAAGTAGGCTCAAACAACCCAGACGGTATCGACATATTCGAGAATCTTGATGAAAACGGTAGCCCTAAAGATGGCATCGGCTTCTATCCGTATTTCGTCGTAAAAGACCTAATTGGTGTCTGTGGCTTTCTTATCGTTTATCTTGGGATAATCTTCTTTGCCCCAGATCTGGGCGGTATCTTCTTAGAGAAAGATAACTTCGCACCGGCTAATCCGCTGCAAACTCCGCCTGATATTGTGCCGTTATGGTATTTCACGCCGTTCTATTCAATTCTGCGTGCCAGCACAACCAGTCTGTTGCAGTTCTTTGCGGTTGCTTCTGGTGTGATCGGTTTAGCGGCTATCCTGTTGACCAAGTTTGATTTGAAGATTAAGGCTGGTATTGCGGTTGCTGCGGTAGTCGCAATCGTCGTATTCCTAAATTCGAGTGGTAAGGCTTGGGGCGTTATCCTTATGGGCTCGGCGCTGGTTATGTTCTTTCTTCTGCCTTGGTTGGACCGTTCGCCGGTATTGTCGATTCGTTATCGCAGCCTGCCATTCAAAATTGCTTTGGCACTGTTTTTGGTCGCCTTCTTTGTCTTGGGTTATTTAGGCATGAATGCGCCGACTCCAGGGCGTACCTTGGTGGCTCAAATTTGCACCGTTGTTTACTTCTCGTTCTTTATTCTAATGCCGTGGTTTACCAGTATCGGTAAAACCAAGCCGGTACCAGATCGTGTTACTTACGAAGCTCATTAAACAGAGGATATAAAATGAAAAATCTAAAAATAGTTTTATTCGCCTCAGTCATTAGTGGGCTTCTTAGTATCGCTTCAACTAGCGTCTATGCCGCTGGTGGCCATAGTGCGGTAGTCGATAAAGTTCATATGAACATGGACGATAACGTTTCTTTGCAAAATGGTGCTAAGCTTTTCGTAAACTATTGTTTGTCCTGCCATAGCGCTAGCTATGCTCGCTACAATCGAGTTGCCGAAGATCTAGAGATTCCACAACATTTGTTGAAGGAAAACTTGATGTTCACCACCGAGAAGCCGGGTGATCTGATGATCTCTACTATGCCGCCGGAAGACGCGAAGCGTTGGTTTGGTGTGGCGCCGCCTGATTTGACGTTGGTATCGAGAGTTCGCGGGCCAGACTGGTTATACACTTATTTTAGAGCGTTTTACCAAGATGAGAGTTCGCCAAGTGGTTGGAATAACTCTTTGTTCGAAAACGTTGCTATGCCGCACGCCTTGTATGAATTACAAGGGGTACAACGCTTCATCGGAAAAGTTGATCCTGCGCAATTACATGCCGGAGATGTGCATGCCGCCGAGACTGACGGCGACCATTCTTACCGCATTGTAGGTGATGCCAAATTCGAATTGATTCATCCGGGCAAGTTGAACCCAGATGAGTTCGACCTGGCAATGGCTGATTTAACAACCGTTTTAGCATACTTGGCCGAACCGGCTCAAATGCAGCGCCACAAATTGGGCGTTTTCTCAATCGCTTTCTTAATTATTCTGATGGGGCTTTGCTACTTACTCAAGAAAGAGTACTGGCGCGACGTTCACTGAACGGCCTAAATACCTCAATTAAGTTGAGAGGGCGCTGACTTTATCTAGTCAGCGCTCTCGTCTTCCTTCTAAACTAATTACCTATTATCGGTCGCTGCCTGCTAGCCACTTTTAATCAGATTTCAAGAGTAGCAGCCTCCACTTAACGGAAATAAATATGAACACATTTGCCACTAGACGTTCCATCATGACTCTTTATTCTGGCACTGATTGTGTGCTTAGCCATGCATGCAGAATAGTCTTACAAGAAAAAGATATTGAATGTGAGATCGTCTACACAGACCCCACCGATACCTGTCAGGAACTGGCTGAATTCAATCCTTACTACGAAACCCCAACCTTGGTTGATAGGGATTTAATTTTATATAATGCATTTATCATTAATGAATATCTAGACGAGCGGCTACCGCATCCACCGTTGATGCCCGTAGACCCAGTATCACGCGCAAAGCAGCGACTAATGTTAATGCGCTTGAACCGTGATTGGTTTGGGTCGATTTATGCCTTGCAAGAAAATAAAAGAGATAAAGAAGCACATAAAGTGCTGCGTGATGGCTTGATCGCGATTTCTCCTTTGTTTTCTGAGCAAGCGTATGCGATGGGCGACGAATACACCTTGGTTGACGTGGTGTTGGCTCCGCTTTTATGGCGCCTACCGACCTTAAACATCGTGCTTCCTAAGCAGGCACAAGTGGTGGTTGATTATTCTGAAAAATTATTTGAACGTGAAGCGTTTCAAGCCAGCCTGAGTGACACCGAACGTGATTTACGCGGATTTTAAACCAGAGTAATCTGGTTTAAAACTTATCGTTCCCATTCCTACTTATTCAAGTTTTCTGGAAAATAATGACCACCATAGCGTCCACTAAGCCCTATTTGTTGAGAGCCATTTTTGAATGGACCGAAGACAATGGCTTTACGCCACAAGTGTTGGTGAACGCTGAAGCTGCTGGTGCGCAAGTACCAATAAATCACGTAGTGGACGGCCAAATTGTTCTCAACATCAGCTCTAGTGCGGTCCAACTACATGTGATGGACAACGAATGTATAAGCTTTTCAGCGAGATTTGGTGGAGTAGAACAGGATATCTATCTGCCAATTGGCTCAATCCTCGCGATTTTTGCGCGTGAAAATTCTCAAGGTATTTTCTTTGAAAATAACGACGATGACGGCACCGACCCGAATGCAAAACTAGCGTCAGTGCAGACTTCGAAAAAACCCACTAAAGCAGAGCCAAAAACAGAGCCAAAACGTAACACGTCGCACTTGAAAATCATTAAGTAAGCACGATTTAATAGTTGACGATTTAGAGTTTTGCTCGGATCTGTGCAAGCTTAGAGCGTGCCAGTTTTTGCCCTTAGATCTTTCACATGCAGAGGTCAATCCTCTGAACAGAGAATCATTGCGTTGAATCAATTACGTAGTCTTTTCAATGTTTTCATGTTTCACGTAATTTATAAAAGGAGACATCCATGCCTGAATTCAGAGGCACTACTATTCTCTCAGTGCGCCGCGATAATCAAGTAGTTATTGGTGGCGATGGGCAAGTATCGCTCGGCAATACCGTTATGAAAGGTAATGCTAAGAAGGTTCGTAGGCTGTATAAAGGCGCAGTAATCGCAGGATTCGCTGGTAGCACCGCAGATGCGTTCACTCTATTTGAGTTGTTTGATGCCAAGCTCGCAAAACACCAGGGTATTCTTACCAAGGCAGCAGTCGAACTCGCAAAAGAATGGCGTACTGACCGCATGCTGCGTAAGTTAGAGGCCTTATTGTGCGTTGCTGACAAGGAATCTTCCTACATCATTTCAGGTACTGGTGATGTTATAGAACCAGAAGGCGGAATTATGGCGATCGGCTCGGGCGGCTCATTTGCCGAGTCGGCGGCGCGTGCTCTGTATAATAATACCGATATGGGGGCCCGTGACATTGTTGAGAAATCACTACACGTAGCGGCTGATATTTGTGTCTTTACCAACCACAATCTGACCATTGAAGAGCTTAATATTACCGAGCCAGACGCTCCCTAAGTTCACCCATCTATTAGACCTATATAGGAACGTAGTATGAGCAGCATGACTCCTCGAGAAATCGTACAAGAACTGGATAAGCATATTATAGGCCAGGGCGATGCAAAACGCGCTGTGGCGATCGCATTGCGTAATCGTTGGCGTCGTACCCAGGTTCCAGATGAGCAACTTCGGACCGAAATTACGCCCAAGAATATATTAATGATCGGGCCTACCGGCGTTGGTAAAACCGAGATAGCACGGCGTCTGGCAAATCTTGCTGATGCTCCTTTTATCAAAGTAGAAGCGACTAAGTTTACTGAAGTAGGCTATGTTGGCCGTGAGGTAGATTCGATCATTCGTGACCTGGCCGATGTGGCTATCAAAGGGCAGCGTGAGACTGAAGTAAAAAAGGTGCAGCGACGGGCAGAGGATGCAGCCGAAGAGCGTGTATTGGATATACTACTGCCGCCCGCGCGTGATGTTGGCTTTACCTCAGACAGTGACAGCAGTAAGGATGGCGCTGCGCGTCAAAGCTTTCGCAAGAAGCTCCGAGAAGGTACCCTCGACGACAAAGAAATTGAAGTTGAATTGGCAGCGCAAGTTGGAGGTGTAGAGATTTTCGGCCCACAGGGAATGGAAGAATTGACTAGTCAGCTGCAAGGCATGATGAAAAACATGGGGTCGGAGAAAAAGCAAACTCGAAAGTTGCGCATCAAAGAAGCACTCAAGATTCTGACCGAGGAAGCCGCCGCAGGTATGGTCAATGAAGAAGAATTAAAGCTTAACGCGATTCAACGCTTAGAGAACAATGGCATCGTATTTATCGATGAAATCGATAAAATTGTGGGTCGTTCAGAAGGTGGC
>CAWUWF010000163.1:0-9650 GCA_963925935.1 uncultured Arenicella sp.
ATAGGTGTTTTTTTAGATTAAGAGGTGAACAGTAACTATATTGCTAACAGGTCGAAAGTTCGTTTCGCTACCATTAAGGGCGATTTACAGTGTGAACAATTAGATAGCCAACGCTAAGTCGCCAGCATAGCACTGCGCAGAATGTCGGGAATGTTGGTAGGGGTTATCTTGCCGTTGTCATGCCTCAGGACATAGATTAAGGTCATCGTGGCGTCTAAGCATCTTTTGCCAGAGGTATCAGCGGTGATCCCTAGCTTGATTGAACTTCCCCCCAGCTTTTGTAACTCTAGTCGAAACTCAAGGGTCTCGCCGAGGGAGCCGGCGTTTGGAAAATCCGTTTGAATACTCACTGCAGGCACGCCCGCTGAATACGTTAGGTAAAGAGTTTGGAAATCAATATCCAATTTTTGTTCAAACCACTCCTCAACTACTTGATTGAGCATTTCGTAATAACGCGGGTAGAACACGATTCCTGCCGCGTCTACATGATTAAAACGAATTTTAATATGGGTTTTGAACATTTTCGAAACGATTGATTGTTGCCTCAGTAATTAATCATACACTGGAATAATTTTTCTATTGATTAATTTAATGATTAAAATTAAACTTATAATCATATTGACACTAAAATAGTAAAATCCGGAGAAGCAATATGATAAAACCAGCACCGATGTTTAATAACAATAAACTAAAGCTCGGAACGTTTTCGGCGAACTGCTCGAGTGGTATGTCTGTCACTAAGATTCCTGAACGCTGGCAGAATTCCTGGGAGAATAATGTCGAGCTAGCGCAAATGTGCGATAAAGCTGGTATCGAATTTATGCTACCGATTGCGCGCTGGATTGGCTATGGGGGTGATACGGATTTTCACGGAGGAATACTGGAAACCGTCACTTGGGCAGGAGGACTATTAGCTAAGACTGAAAATATTCAAGTATTTGCAACCGTGCATACTGCATTTAATCATCCCGTGGTATCAGCCAAACAGCTTGCGACGATTGACCACATAGGTGACGGCCGCGTAGGGCTTAATGTTGTGGCAGGCTGGAACAAGCCTGAATATGACGCCTTTGGTGTCGACCTGCCTGAGACACACCCCGAGCGCTACGGGCGTGCGCAGGAATGGTTTGATGTGGTTAGCAAGCTGTGGAAAGAAAAAGCAGCTTTTGATTGGGATGGTGAGTACTTCAAGCTTAAAGGCGTTTATAGTAATCCGCAGCCACGACAAAGCAGAATACCAATTTTAAATGCAGCTGCCTCTGAAGATGGTCGCAAGTTCGCAATTCGCAATGCCGATTTTCTGTTCACGCCTGTGTTTGATTTTGGACAGGCGAAAGAAACAGTTGACGGTATCAACGTAATGGCAGAAAAGGCTGGCCGTAAAGTGGGTGTTTGTAGTTTCGCTCAGGTTGTTTGCCGACCAACTCAGAAAGAAGCGGATGAATACTTGCATTACTTTGCCAACGAAAATGCGGATTGGGAAGCTGTTGATTTCTTAATGAAATTACAAGGTATGCATGCTCAGTCGTTCTCCCCAGAAGCATTAGCTAATTTCAGAGACCGTTTTGCAGCTGGTCATGGAGCATTTCCTTTGACTGGTACGCCTGATCATATTGCCGATCAACTCCTGAAGTTAAGTGAGGCAGGGATCACCGGTATGGCGTTATCATTCGTAGATTATGTAAAGGAATTCCCCTATTTTCGTGACGAGGTTCTGCCTCGCTTAGAGAGGCTGGGGCTAAGAGAACCGGTCAAGACCTAGTGAAATTATTTAGTTAAACATAGAAAGTTAATAAAACAATAGTTAACAAATGAGGGTAAATATATGAGAATCAGGAAGTTTGAATTAGCAGTGCTAAGCGCAATCATGCTTGTCACAACTCCAAGTCAATCAAGTTCATTGCTAGAAGAGGTAGTGGTAACGGCTCAAAAACGTGAACAAAGCTTGCAGGATGTCGGTATCTCGATTAATGCCTTTACTGGCACGCAACTACAAGCATTGGGAGTAGAGCAAAGCATAGATATAGCCACCTTTACGCCAGGGGTACATATTTCTGGTAATTTGGCGGGCCAAAACACGCAGTTTTCTATTCGCGGTGTTACCCAAAACGACTTTAACGACATAATAGAAGCGCCCAATGCCGCGTATCTTGATGAAGGGTATTTGGCGATTGCGCAAGCTCAGACCTTTGCCGTGCTTGATGTGGAGCGTGTTGAGATTTTAAAAGGCCCGCAGGGCACGCTGTTTGGTCGTAATGCTACTGGCGGTTTGATCCACTATGTCTCGAATAAACCCAGCCTTGACGAAACGGATGGTTATTTAGATGTTTCTATTGGCCGCTTTGATACCGATGCAGATGCCAATCAATATGTAGTAGAAGGCGCTGTAGGTGGGCCGTTGAGTGACACCGTAGCGGGTCGTGTTGCTGTGCGTTATAGCAAACAAGACGGATATCTGAATAACCTGTATCCGGCGCAATCGCCTGCCGCGGGTTCGCTAGGCGCAGCCTCTCCTGGTGCTGGGGCCGGTGCCGATCTCGGCGACGATGACACGATTGCTGCCCGAGGTATTTTGCTGATTAAACCAAATGATGCAACCGAAATCACCCTTAGCGCAAATTATGCGAGTAGTAATGTGGCTACTGGGCCTTATCAGTCTAAATCGACTATCGCGGTATTTAGTGCAGACCCGAATGCCGGTGGCGAGTTGATTAATGTGATCGATACACCCGCTAACGAAACTCGATCAAGTATTATTCAGGGCACCAATCTTGACGGTGGCGTGGATATTGTCGATGGTGATGGCCCAGTCGGAGGCTCCCCGTTCACGATATTCCCGAGGTCGGTAGCCGGCGGTGATCTGTTTGGCTATCTGGACGCAGATGGCGCTGATTTTAATACCAGCGGGGATTTCGCTTTTGAAGATCAGGGATCCACGGATACGCTAGGCCTTAATGCAAAAGTAGAATGGCAGATGGCAAATGGCGCGACGTTTACGTCGATTACTGACTACAAGGATTATGAAAAATTACTGTTTATTGACGTGGATGCGGCTCCGGTAAATCAGCTAGCGAATTACGCTGGGGTTGACGCAACTAGTTTTACTCAGGAATTCCGCATCAATGGTGAAACCGATAGCAGTAGATGGGTAGGTGGTTTGTTTTATCTGTCGATTGACAATAAATCCGATAATGGCTTGAAGGCGCCCTCTGGTAGTATCGTTAATACTTTTTTTGGTGCTCCCTTTGATATTGGTGTTGTGTCTGAACTACAAACCGATTCCTATTCGATCTTCGGCCAATATGAATACGATCTACGTGAAAATTTAACCTTGACCGCTGGCTTGCGTCTGATCCGTGAAGAAAAAGATTTTCAAACTGAAATAGGCTTTCTTTTTTCGAATGATAATTTCACCGTTAACCAAGGTGACTTCCTTCCAAACGTACCATTACCGGGCGCGCCATTCACCGCCGATCTTGATTCTTCAGATACGTTCTGGACTGGCAAGTTGAATCTAGATTGGAGACCCAGTGATGATATGCTCGTTTACGCGGGCGTAAATCGCGGTGTTAAGGCCGGTAGTTTTAACGCTCCATTACTGGGTGCATTTCTGGGGTCAGGTGGCGTAGATGCGTTACCCTATGGAGAAGAAACGCTTATCTCTTACGAGGCTGGTTTCAAAAAGACCTTAGCGGATGGCAGAAGTACGCTAAACGCTTCTGTTTTCTATTACGATTACTCTGACTACCAGGCTTTCTTATTTGTTGGCGTCGGTGGTGTCGTTATCAATGCCGATGCTGAAAATTATGGAGCCGAGATTGAGTTTCAAACGTCTCCAGCTGATGGTTTCGACCTGATACTAGGTGCCTCTGTGTTAGATGCAACAGTCAAAGATGTTCCTTTGCGAGCGTTCTCACCTTTACCTCCGCGAGATGTTGAACCAGCGTATGCACCACCGTTTCAGGCTACAGCGATCGCTCGGTATGAGTGGGCGAGCTTAGGTGGAATGTTGCATGTGCGTGGTGACATTAGTTATTCAGATGGATTTTTCTACAATCTGAGAAATTTCGATGCAGATAAGTTTGACAGTTATACCTTGGTTGGCTTAGGCATAGGCTGGGAGAACGAAGCAGCTGATTGGAAAGTTGATTTACAAATCAGAAACCTGACTGACGAGAGAGCTGGAGTGCAAGGATTTGACTTGGCAACTCTTTGCGGTTGTAACGAGGTGTCTTACCGAGCGCCACGTTCGGTTGGCATTAGTGTCCGCCGCGAGTTTTAATCTGTGTCAGACATTCCTCAATCAAGGCGAGGCTTCTTAAAAACGAGTGGACTAACCTTTGCTTTTACTGTAGCCGGCGTGAGCATACAGCTCACACCGGCGCAGGCTCGGGAAAAGGGGGCAAGCCTGAATCGGTTAACTGAGTTGCAAGCGACCACCTTGGATTATTTGGCTGAGAGTATCGTTCCGGGCGCCAGTAAATTAGGCGTCGTTCACTTTCTTGACTCGCAACTATCGGCTAGTCCCGAAGATAGTTTGCTGAGGCTAAGATATCTGGGGGTACCGTCACCGCATCTAGACTTTTATAGCGCAGGCCTTGATAGCTCGGCGCGAGCCGCTAAAGACCTATACGGAAAATCATTGGATCGCTTGTCATCCGATCAACTAGAAGAATTAGTTAATGTCATCTCTACTGACAAGGTAGTTGATTGGCAAGGACCGCCTGCGAGTTTTTTCTATTTTGTGCTCCGTTCTGATGCAGTTGATACCGTTTACGGTACACAGGCCGGTTTCAAGAGTTTGGAAATCCCGTATATGGCACATATCCAGCCACCGACAAACTGGTAGCACTAAGCGACAAATTATTTGGTCAAGATTATGCAGTTTAAAAAAAATGAGAGTCTTGAGGCTGATTTGCTTATCGTGGGCTCAGGCCCAGCAGCCAGTGTTTATGCTGCCAAGGCGAGTATTGCTGGCAAGAAAGTAATCATGCTTGAGGCAGGGCCCGAGCGCAGCATGAATGAGCTTATCAGCTCACAAATTTGGGCAAGGAAATTGAAATGGGGAGGCAGCCCAGTAGAGGAAAGCGGTAACCATAAGATCGGTTTTAATTTTAACTCAGGTTGGGGCACCGGCGGCACCGGCATGCATCATTACGGCGTCTGGCCTAGATTACATGAATGCGATCTCAAACAACGAACCCTGTTTGGTAGGGGAAATGATTGGCCGATTGATTATGACGAGTTGCAGCCTTATTATGACCAAATTCAAGAGGAGATCGGAATCAGTGGTGATGACCAACTGGAGAAATGGCGCCCCGAAGGTAGACCTTACCCCATGCAGCCGGTTCCGGTTTTTAGTCAGGGCAGGGTAATTGCCAAAGGGTTTAAAGCAAAAGGTATGCACACTGCGCCCATTCCATTGGCTATTAACACCCAACCACGGGGGCAACGAGCGAGTTGCATCTACGATGGTTGGTGTGATGCAGGTTGTTCAACTGGCGCCTTAGCGAACCCTTTGACTCACTACCTCCCTCAGGCGAGTAACGCCGGAGCTGAAATCATCCACCAAGCCACTGCGACGAGAGTTTTAACCGACCAAAAAGGCGAAAAAGTGACTGGCGTTGAGTATTACAGTGAAACCGGTGAGAAACGTATTATTAGAACAAGCGTGTTAGTACTCGCCGGTGGCGCTGTACAAAACGCGAGATTACTATTAGCGTCGGCTAATTCGGACCATTCACAGGGATTATCAAATCGTAATGACCTAGTTGGGCGTTATTTAATGACCCATCCGTCCAAAACCGTTAACGGTTTGTTTAAAGATGAAACTGAGCCGCATTTAGGTGTGACCGGCGGGCAGTTAATCAACCAAGATAATTACGATGATAAATTGGCGATCAAAGATGCTTTTGGTGGTTATCAATGGTTGATTGCGAATGCTGTTAAGCCAAATGATCTATTGGGTTTCGCTAATAGTAGACCGGATATCAGAGGCAACAGACTGGCAGTTTACATGCAAAAGGCAGCTAAGCACTTTGGTACTATGGTGTATGTTGCTGACGATCTGCCTCTGGCAGAAAACCGGGTCAGTTTGAGCAAGGAAACGGATAAGTTTGGCATGCCGTTAGCGCATGCTGCGCATACCATTAGAGCTGAGACAAATGCGTTAATCTCACATGCGGATGCGCAGGGATTGGATGTGTTTGAGAAAGCGGGTGCTGAAGAAGCGTGGCTTGGCCCGCTTGCTGGAATGCATATAATGGGTGGCACGATTATGGGTAAATCATCTGAAGATTCGGTTACTAATCGCTATGGTCAGACCCATGAAATAGACAATTTATTTGTTGCTGGGTCGGGGCTTTTTCCCTCTAGTGGGGCGGTTAACCCCACGTTCACTCTGCATGCATTAGCACTGTCGGGCGTTGAATATATGCTCAGAGAATGGTCTGGGCTGGCTTAATCGGCAGGTGTTTTGTTCGGTATGCGGTGCGATGCAGCTATGCACGAAGCTTGATCATAAATACCTGATAAGAGGCTGAGTAGCTTAACCATTTTGTTGGTTTCGTCCTCGCCGTTACCGATGGTTTGCACCATTGGTAATAGCAGTTCACGACGAAAACCGGCGTACTTGTCTGTCGCCTCAATGCCGTCTTCAGTTACTCTATAGGTTGCACCTCGTTTATGTTCACTGACCCCTACTTTTTCGATTAAGCCTGCTTTGGTTAACTTCTTGATCGTATATTGAATGTTAGATATGTCATCCCTATTGGTCAGTCGTGCCACCTCTGAAATGCTTTTAGGGCGTTCGTGCATTCTGATCATATTTAACATTGCGTAGTCCATGCCATTACACGGCTGCTCAGAGGTATGGCAGCATGCTGCGCAATCGTCCATCCACCTTGTCAGGGCTGCTTGGTTTCTAAATAATGCGAACTCGAGTTCAGTAAGGTTGGTTTCATCCTGATTAGTTGAGAGGTGCCAGTGTTTGTTCCAACTAACTTTCTCAAGCACCTCATTTTCCTTTCTACTGATAGTTGAGTCGGTGGTATTTTCGCTACTATTGGCGGTACAAGTGTCAGTGCTGTTTGTCATGTGTGAAAGATTCCTCAAATTTACAGCACAAACCGCTGAAAATAATGTTTAGTAGCGCAAGAATAGGCGCGACTGACTCAGCTTACAAGTACCCAGTTGCAACAAATAACAAGTACTTATAGTTGTGCCAATCAGAACTGGCGGCAAATAGCTATTTTGAAAATAGCGTTGAGAAATAGTGTTCGAATCCGCTGGGCAGGCAAGCAGGTAAAGTAGATTTCAACCTCACGTTCAACCTATTTACTTGATCGGAAATGTTGATCATGACGATCAAGAATTATCTTTTCACATTAAGCTCAATTAAATAAATAATATTTCTGTCGTTAGCAAGCATTATGTTCAAAATTGGTAAATATTTTCGATTGCTTGATTGCGTGTGATTTCCCTCGATAGGGCGAATCCCTTAAAACAGTTTGGTACTGCTTTAATGTCTCGGAGTATTTCAAGACTTCAAGCAGAATTTAGGTATAAAGCTCCTGATTCTAAATCTCCGCTTGTTACCATTATCAAGAACCCTACCGCATCCTGTTTTTGGGTAACGCTGAGATATTCGACTTCTGCTAGGCCAGAAAATAAAAGTGCTTGACCGTCATTCCCTCTAGTACCTTTTCTGCAGCGAGCTTTTGTTGTTTTCACTTTGGATATTTCCTCCATCATATGAACTTTGTGGTGTCGCTAAAGAAGGCTCGAAAATCTAAAGCCGGCTGAATATTGTCAATTATGAGCTAAAACATTAGTTTCTCTTAAGTTTCTCTTAAGCTTCGATCTCTATACTGAAGTCAAGTTCAGGGCTAATGCCGGCGAGGTGAATATTTTGTTGGCAGAAACAATGTTGTTCAGATTGTTTTGTGATGGGGCTTACGGAAATGTTTTCACTTTGAGTCTGTTAATCCAAGAAAGAGATAAGAAAAACGTAATGACAAAGAATGCTCAGTATTTTGAAACCATAATTATCGGCACAGGCTTTTCTGGTTTGTTAGCGGCTATAGGGTTAAGGAAAAAAAATATTAATGATTTTGTCTTGTTAGAGAGAGGCTCAGATCTCGGTGGCACCTGGAGGGACAATTCGTATCCGGGAGCCGAGGTAGATATTCCCACCGGTTTGTATTCTATTTCGTTCCTTCCTTATCCATTTAAGAAACAATATTCCCCGCAGAGCGAATTACTAGAGTACACCAACTACGTCATAGATAAATTCGACCTAAGAAAAGCCGCAAAAACGAATCAGACTGTGACAGAGCTAAGGTATAACGACAGCGAGTGTTTGTGGCATGTAGAGGTGGCAACAGGCGAGTGCTATACCGCTCGTTTCATTATAGATACCAGTGGCGTATTGGCAAACCCACATATTCCTGACATTAAAGGCGCTGAATCATTTCAAGGGGCGAAGTTCCATACCGGACAGTGGGACCATAGTGTGCCCTATGAAGCAAAGCGTGTAGGCATTATTGGCTCAGGATGTTCAGCGGCTCAGGTTGTTCCCGCTATTGCCGGCCAAGTAGATAAGTTAATATTGAGGTAAGCCTCTGGAACATGAACAAGCAAGTAATACTATCCATTGTCTTTACAATGGGGTACCTGAACCGCGATTAAAGATATGACATTGATGGTAATTAAAGTCAGAAAGAAATTCTCTATGCCAGAATTGCTTATTATCACCCGCAGGGCAACATGCCTGGTTGTCACTGCTGGTTTGCTAAGTTTCATGTTAGTGACCAGGGTGCTTGCAAATCCTGTGCTAGAACAGAAATCGGTTAGGTCTGCTGCGCCTCAGGCGATCACCATCATGACCTACAATATTCAGCAATTGGGTTATCCCAATTGGATGGCGAACCATTTCGAAAAACAAAGGCTCGCATTGATTCCCGAGGCAATTCTGGCGCTGCCAAAACGACCCGACGTACTGATATTGCAAGAGGTGTTTACACGGCACTCTTTTACGTTTTTAGTCAACAAAATGTCTGATGTTTACCCTTACCATACGCAAGTGGCGGGAGAGGATTGTAAAGATCGTCGCTGGACCAGCATCTCTGGCAATTGCAAGGCTAGTCTAATTAAGGGTAATAGCGGGGTACTCATTTTTAGCCGTTGGACCATTCAGCAACAACATGCTTATGTGTTTAATGCGGTGCGGGTAAGTAAGTCATTTGATTTTCTAGCCCGCAAAGGAGTGGTCTACGCAAAGATTCAAGTCGAGCGTGATAATCCCAAACAAGCGATCGCGCTGCATGTGTTCGGCACGCATTTACAGGCATCGGTTGAAGAACATGATATACGTCTGCTTCAGCTTGACGAAATGCGGCGGTTTATCGATGGCTTTGAGATACCGGTAGCGGAGCCGGTGATTCTAGGTGGTGACTTCAATGTCAGTTCCGCTGATCAGTCACGACTCAATGATTTGTTCGCTCATGCCGTCGCCAAGGTGAGATTGCCAGAAGGCAGTATTGGATCAATTTCTGATAGTACTAACGGTTATCTTCGCTTGCTTGCGGGCGCTGATTCAAAAATCAGCGCGGATACAATCTTGGATTATCTGCTTTTTCGTAGTGATCATC
>CAWUWF010000164.1:0-11745 GCA_963925935.1 uncultured Arenicella sp.
AACTCATTCGCAACATCGAAGTCGAAGTACCAATTCGGTACTGTTTGTGGATCCAGCGGCAACCGCAGGGTGTCCAAAAAAGTGTCGTCTTCACAAACCAGCATCTCAGCAGGTTTAATTCTTTGCAGTTCGGCTTCGACCTGCTCAGCGCTGTCTAGTTGTTGTGCCTGAAAATGTCCGAGCGACATTTCTAAACTCGCAATTGCGTAATTACCATCGCGATGGTACAGCGCTAGCAGTGTATTGTCGGTCCGCTCATCTAATAAACTCTCTTCAACTAAGGTGCCGGGTGTTACCACTCGCACTACCTTTCTTTCGACTGGACCTTTACTGGTCGCCGGATCGCCTATCTGCTCAGCAATCGCAACCGATTTTCCTAGTTTAACCAATTTTGCTAAATATTGATCAATACTATGAAATGGAACGCCGGCCATGGGGATTGGCTCGCCATTCGATTTGCCGCGCTGAGTTAGAGTGATTCCGAGTAATCGCGAAGCCAATTCGGCATCGGCGTAAAATAGCTCGTAGAAGTCACCCATTCGATACAGCATAATGGTATCGGGGTAGTCGGCCTTCATGTGCAAATATTGTTGCATCATGGGGGTGTGTTGAGTATTCGGCGTGCTCAAAGTATTGAACTCTATAAGGGCTTTTGTTTCGTAGCTAAAACTTGGGGATGATTTCAGTAATTGGTTTTGAATTTTTTAGCCAGTATGACTGACTAATTGACGAAGTTTTTCGTGTGTGCGTGCGTTACCAGCGACTAAATTACCAGACTTAGATAAATCGCTATCGCCATTGATATCGCTAATCAGGCCACCTGCTTCTTTGATCAATAGTGAACCGGCGGCAGTGCACCAGTGTTCTAATCCAAACTGCCAAAACCCATCATAACGACCCGCTGCGACATAGGCCATGTCGAGAGCTGGGCAACCACTTCGGTGAATGGTTTGGGCTCGTGGAAGTACTAGGGCAAAGGTTCTTAACCAGGGTTTAGTATTAGCATCACCTCGATTCGGAAAACCAGTACCGAGCAGACCGTCGCTAATTTTAGGTGTCTCTGATACTCGAATGCGACGTCCGTCTAGTTGCGCGCCTGAGCCTTTGCGGGCACTAAATAATTCATTACGTAGTGGGTCATACACAACCGCCAAAACAATATCATCTCTCTGCCGTAGTGCGATTGAAACAGCGCAATGTGGATGACCGTGAATGAAATTATGAGTTCCGTTCAATGGGTCTATAATCCAGCAAAATTCGCTGACGCGGTCCTTATTGCCTGATTGTTTTGCCTCAATGCTGAATAGCGGGTAGCTTTCTTCTAGATGCGCGATAATTTTTTGTTCCGCAACAATATCAATCTCCGTAACCATTTCATTACGGCTTTTTTGGCTTATTTGAATGCGATCAAGCTGGGTAATGCTTTGCGCTATAATTTTGCCGGCTTCAATTGCCGCGTCGGAGGCAACGTTCAGCGCGCCACTGGTTTGTAAGGTTTCCATGGGAATTCCTAGAGAATGATAAATTGTAAAAAAGCAGGCGCAATTGTATCTTTGTGCTCCGTTTAATGAAAGAAATGAATGCAAAAAATGGCTTGCGAAACAGCTAATTTAGTCTAAACCGTCTCTATAAGGCGCCATTCGCGGCTAATGGCCGCTTGCTGGGGTCTGTTGCTCTTCTATGAGAGCAACAGCAACCGTAAATGCGGTTAGCCGATGCCGCAGATGCGTGCTTTAAGGCAAGGCGCTCCAAGTTCATACCTCTTACCTATGTCTCTATAGGCTAAGCTGAAAAACATTTAGACTTTATCAAAGCCTCCATCAAGAAAAACGCTATCATGCTGCGTCGAACGCGTGAATCAATATTCCGTGCTCGATATTTGTTTGGAACTTCCATCGAATAACAGCATCGAAACAAGTATTGCAGTGGGGGCATTCGTAGTCACTTAACTATTTATCAGCGTACAGTCCAAATTGTGTCTAAAGATTGAGTAAAAATATTGAAACATTTAGAGAGTATTAAAGTCGTTCTGGTGGAGCCGAGCCATCCTGGTAATATTGGGGCAGTGGCGCGCAGCATGAAAACCATGGGCTTGAATAATCTGGTCTTGGTGCGACCCAAGAAATTTCCACATTGCGAAGCAAGCAGGCGTGCTGCAGGTGCAGACAGCGTATTGCAAGCGGCCACAGTGGTAGATGACTTATCTACAGCTATTGAAGATTGTACTTTGGTGCTAGGTACTTCCGTGCGAGACCGAGAAGTGGCCTGGCCGACTGTTGACCCTCGTCAGGCCGCTGAAAAAATATTGGCCCACCTAGAAAGCTTGAGTGATAGGCAAAGCGTAACTGCATCGGCAAACCAAGTTCAGGCCGCAGTGCTGTTTGGCCGTGAGAACAGCGGTCTATCGAATGAGGAGTTAGATCGTTGCCAGGCTCAAATTAGAATATCGGCGAATAGTGAATATAGTTCCTTAAATCTAGCCAGTGCAGTGCAAATAATTAGCTATGAGTTGCGCATGAGGGCGTTACATATTGATGCTTCGAAAGTGTTGTCATTGGTTAATGAGGCCGCCGAGAATAGAGAGCAAAGCCCTTTTGAGTTACGTCAAGCTAGTGCCTCGTTAGCACAGCGCGAAGGGCACTTAGCTCAGTTGCAGAAAACCCTAATAGATCTTGAGTTTGTTAAAACTAATCCGCCAACGATGTTAATGCGTAAATTGACGCGTTTGTACAATAAAGCAGAGCTAACGGTTGAGGAAATTCAAATTTTACGTGGAATATTGAGTGCCGTGCAGACGCTTATGGCTAAAAGCTCAAAATAACTTATCAATTCATTGGTTTTATCACGTGCCCTTTAATAAACTCTATTTAAATATAGCGGATTGACCGCATAGGTAAACCTATAGCCGTAAGTGGAGATATAAAAAGAATGTTTGCTCGAATAAAAGAAGATATTGGTGTGGTGTTTGACCGTGATCCTGCGGCGCGGCATACTTTTGAAGTGCTGACCACCTACCCAGGCCTGCATGCTGTGTTGATACATCGCTTAACGCATACCTTATGGGGCATTGGCTTAAAGTGGCTGGCGCGTTTTATCGCGCATCTCGGTCGATGGTTTACTGGTATTGAAATTCATCCTGGTGCGCAAATTGGGCGGCGTTTTTTTATTGATCACGGAATGGGTGTGGTGATTGGGGAAACCGCCGAGGTTGGCGATGATTGTACGCTTTATCATGGTGTTACATTGGGCGGTACTAGCTGGAAAAAAGGCAAGCGGCATCCGACCCTAGGTAATGATGTAGTGATTGGTGCAGGTGCAAAAGTATTAGGCCCAATTAAGGTTAACGACGGCGCCCGTATCGGTTCCAACTCGGTCGTTGTGAAAGAGGTTAACGCGGGCGCAACAATGGTAGGAATTCCCGCCCATCAAGTGGGCTCACCCGAATACGCACGAGCGAATGGTAAAGCCGATGAAGCGCAATTCGAGGCCTATGGGCAAAAAGATGTGTCTCACGATCCAATTGCATTGGCGATAAGTAGTTTGTGTGAGCAAATGCAGTCTCTGAGCGCACACAATAGTGAGTTATTAAAGCAATTGCGTGATTCTGGCGTTGATGTTGGCGATTTACAAGCCCCGGCTAAAACCGATTGTATCGAGTTGCAACGTATTGCACGGTTTTCACAGGACTAGTTTGCCGATCGGATTGCGGCGAGTTCTGGCCGTTTTCAAACAAATTCAATCTGGCGTATATCACGGCACTTGAAATATGCTGGTCTAAGCCAATATTAGTAATATAGTGACTATCTACGGACCTAGGGCTATAAAACTGGCATAAAAGGTTTATAATCGAGCTAGAGGCTAAATCGGTGATTTTCCTTTTTCTAAATATTATTTTTAACTATCACTAATTAACGTACCAGATAATCTACTAATGGCTATAACACTTACCAAACCTGCCGCCGATAGAATTGCCAATCAAATTGGCAAGAATAATGCCGTAGCGTTGCGTTTTGCCGCCAGAAAGTCAGGCTGTTCTGGGTTTTCATATGTGATGGATTTTGCCCATTCAATAAAAGATAATGATGTCGTTTTTGATAATTTCGATGTTCAGTTGGTCATCGACCCTGAAAGTTTAGAGATCCTGGATGGAACTCAAATAGACTATGTATCTGAAGGCTTGAACCAGACCTTTAAATTTTCCAATCCTCGAGCAACAGATGAGTGTGGTTGCGGGGAAAGCTTTGCTATTACGCCACAAGTATAATCTGTCTGACACTACAGCAGCGTAGATCGTCGCTTAGTCCCCCGCCATTTTCAAACATTCACAGTCAGTTATGGTGGACGTAGCTGAGGCTTGGATTGTGCCTAAGTTCGACCTCTCATAGGGTATTGCCCGTGACATTTAATCAAGCGCTTAATGGACCTTTGTCATTTCATTGCGAAAGGCATAAAGGCAAGGTTATGGACTCCGTTTGATTAACAAAAATTATCATTTGTGTGGTGCTATTGCATATTGAAAAGACTAAAATGGCCCCGATCAATTAGCCGTTATGTTTTTACCATCTGTATTTGAATCAGGCGGCTTTACACAACCGCTTTACACAACCAATTAATAAGTTTTATTTAACAAAGAGACGAAGGAATATCTGTTATGAATACCATTTCAAAGAAGCTTGCTTTTTTACCTCTTGGGGCTTTGCTGCTAGGGCTAGCGTTAACTACTGTTAGCCTGCAAGCGTCAGCGCAACAATATGAAAAGATTGCACGACTTGGAAGTTCTGAAGCTATGTGTTCGGGTGGCGTAGAAACCGCCCAGCAATTACAGGCGTATTTTACTAATAACTCAAATCAAATTCGCTCGGTTGTGGCTAATTCTGGTTGGGCAGGAAATGCCGACGATTTACTTCTAGCGGTTGCCAATGGCGAAATGATTGAGAGATCCTATCCAGTGGGTACGCAAATGGCTTGGATGGGCGCGAACGTGAAAGGTGAGTATATTGCAAAACCTTATCGTGAATGGGCCGGCGCTAAATCATTTGAGGCGTTTCAGGTTAACGTTGCCAGTGGTTGCCAAGTTTACCATATCGCGATTCCTAAGCTTTGCTGCAATGTTTCGTTGATAGCGGTTGAGCCTGACGATTCCGCTGAATGTAATGCCCCTGTTCCGGCAGCACCGGTAATCGCTCCAGTTAAAAAAGCAGTTAGCATAATCCCTTTCTTTGGCGTATTCGCCGGCTCTGAAACACGACCAAGGTATGAGACAGCTTGGGATATGGACATGGTCGACTCGTCAGGTATTGCGGGTGTCCGCGCGGGTTTGATGAAAGTGCTATCGGATAAAAACTCAATCTTTGGACAAATATCTTACTATGATCGTAACGGCATCAATGGAGGTAATATTTATCCTGAGAATAATTTTGGCGTAGATATTGGCTTTGACCGAAAATTAAGCGAGCGTGCTTTCATTGGCGGCGGCATTGGAGTCTGGAATGTAGATGACAGTGACTTTAGTGATACGTCATTATTCGGCCATGTTGGTGGTGATATCGGCAAGAGTAACTTCCAGTGGTTCTTAGAAGGCCGTATATTCGATAGTAATTCGGAAAATCACGATTCAATTTCAGATAATAAAATGTTTAGTGGTGGCGTTCGCTACTTAATGAAATAATTGTCGGTTATTAATAATTAAAAAAAGCGGCTTTCAGCCGCTTTTTTTAATTATACTTAGATTGTGTTGATGGGCAGTGTTGGGCGCCAGCGTCTTAATCTAATTTATTTAGAATACTTTATCATTGAGTTGCGATAGTAGAAAACATGTCGAAAATAGAAATAAAACTTGAGAATATTTCAAAACGAAGTGACTTAAATGAGCTCTCTGTCGGTGGTAAGGCATCCGTAGATCGGTCGTTTGGCAGCGATAAATTAGCGCCCAAGACGGTTGGCATTACAACCCTCGGTTGCAAGGTGAATACCTATGAGTCGGAACTCATTGGTGAGGCCCTAAAGACAGATAACTGGGTTCAGGTTGCTAACACCGAGACCGCAGATCTCTACTTAATAAATACTTGTACGGTCACCCGTGAGGCCGACCGACAAGCTCGGCAAGAGGTTCGTAAGTCAATAAAACGCAATCCGAATGCCTTAGTAGTGGTGACAGGTTGCTATGCGCAAATGGATCCGCAAGCCTGTGCGGCCATTCCAGGAGTTGATTTGGTGCTCGGGAATGATCAAAAGCTAGACGTCCATAATCTTTTGCCAAGGCTGGAGCGTGGTGAACTGCCTAAAGTTATGGTGGGGGATCTAGATCAGCATGTGAGCTTGCCGAGTTCATTATTGTCCGGCTACGAAGCACACACGCGTGCGTTTGTACAAATACAACAAGGCTGTGACCAGGGTTGTACCTTTTGTATTATTCATGTTGCGCGTGGGCCCAGTCGTTCGCTTGCGCCTAGCTTGATCAAGCGGCAGGTTCAGCGATTGGTGTTAAACGGCTACCCAGAAATTGTTATTTGCGGCGTAGACCTAGGCTCCTACGGTGATGATTTTACTGACTCTGTGCAGCGATTCGATTTGGTAGACCTATTGCAGGAATTGCTTGAGCTTGAGTGTGACCATAGCAACCCGTTTAGGATACGACTAAGTTCGATTGATCCTCATCATATTAGTGATCGTTTAATAGAGTTGATGGCGTCTGAGGCGCGTATATGCCCACATGTTCATCTGTCATTGCAGAGCGGCAATACTCTTATTCTTAAGCGAATGAAGCGCCGCTACGATGCTGATCACGTACTTGAACGAATTACCCGCTTACGCGAAAAACTGCCTCAGCTAGTGATGAGTGCCGATGTGATGGTTGGTTTTCCGACCGAAACAGAGCAACAGTATGTTGATACGGAGCAGATGGTTAAACAGCTTAATATTGCGTTCCCACACGTTTTTTCATACTCCGAGCGAGACGGCACACCCGCTGCGCGCATTCCTGTGATTAAGCAGGTATTGATTGCGGAGCGTAAGTCACGTAATAAGCGGCTGCGTGAAGTAGGGCAGCAATTGCAAGCAACGCTGCTGAAATCTAAGCTCGGCCAAAGTGCATGGGTATTAGCCGAAAAAACGGCCAAACGAGAGGGCTATACATTGTGTCGAGCTGAAGATTATTTGGCCGTATTGGTACCCAGTGAGCGAGTCACTTTAGGGCGCTGGAGTAGGGTGCGATACGATACCATTGATAATGGTTATCTGGTCGTTTGAGGCGATCTAGCGTGGTCTTGCTTTGTTTCTTCGATGAGTTGATTTGTAGCATTTTTTAGGCGCTGAAATAAAATACGCATTCGGTCCTATGGGGTTAGTATTTAGACGGGTGTAAGGGTAGAATGCGCTCCGAGAATGGTGCAAGCAACTGCGCTACTTCTCGCCTAGTTTCTATCTGAATTGGTTGAGATCGGCATCAAAACTCAGCGAAAGTTGATTTAGTTTGTCGTTACCGGTTATTTCAATGCCAATTCTTTCAAACATTACTATTATTTTTTATTATTGGAGTCAAAAATGACTGTTGAGCGCACGCTTTCTATTATTAAACCTGATGCAGTTGCCAAAAACGTAATTGGCGAAATCTACACGCGCTTTGAAAAGGCGGGTCTACAAATCGTTGCTTCTCGTATGATGCAGCTAAGCCAAGAGCAAGCGGGCGAGTTTTATGCAGTGCATAAAGAACGGCCTTTCTATGGTGATCTAGTTGCCTTTATGACTTCTGGTCCAGTGCAAGTTCAGGCCCTTGAAGGTGAGAATGCTATCGCCGCACACCGTGAAGTGATGGGTGCGACTAATCCTGCTGAAGCCGCTGCTGGAACGATTCGTGCCGATTTCGCGAATAGCATCGATGAAAATGCGGTTCATGGTTCTGATGCAGTCGAAACAGCTGCTGAAGAAATTGCTTTTTTCTTTGGTGAAGACGGCGTTTGCGCACGCACACGATAGCTCTAATTTTGGCATAGTAAGCGCTTTTAGCGCTTACTATGCTTTAAGACTATTCACTAACAAAGCACACAATGAAACAGGAAATTACACTTTCAGAGATCAACGTTCAGGCCCAAATAAATTTGATGGGTTTGGATCGTCCAGCCATGGAGGCATTTTTTCTGTCCATTGGTGAGAAGACCTTCCGGGCTACGCAAGTAATGAAGTGGATTCATCAGCTTGGGGCGAGTGACTTCTCTGAGATGACAAATTTAAGCAAAACTTTGCGTGAATCCTTAGCCAATCAATGCATCATAGATTTGCCGGAAATTGCGTCTGATGAGGTTTCTGAGGATGGAACCCGCAAATGGCTGTTAAGCGTGCCTGGTAAAAGCGCCATCGAGATGGTGTTTATACCAGAAGACTCTCGTGGCACTTTGTGTGTGTCTTCGCAAGTCGGCTGCACACTCAATTGTTCGTTTTGCGCGACCGGAAAACAGGGTTACAATCGCGACTTGACCACCGCAGAGATTATTGGTCAGGTTTGGTTAGCTAAGCAGCTGTTGGCAAAACAATACAAAACAGATGATCGAATAATTTCGAACGTTGTTATGATGGGCATGGGAGAACCATTGATGAATTTTGATAATGTGGTTGCTGCAATGCACATTATGCAAGACGATTTTTGCTACGGATTATCAAAACGACGTATTACCCTCAGTACCGCGGGAGTGGTGCCAAAGATTGACCTATTGAAACAAGCTTGCCCGGTTAGTTTGGCGGTATCTTTGCATGCTCCAAATGATGCTCTGCGGAATGAGTTAGTGCCGCTTAATCGAAAATACCCGATCGAAGAGCTACTCGCAGCGTGTAATCGCTACGTTGCTGATACGCCAAGAGCTAGAATCACCTTTGAGTATGTCATGCTGAATGGGGTCAATGATGATCTCGAGCATGCTCAGCAGCTGGCTGCGCTAATGAAGACAGTTCCTGGCAAAGTAAATTTGATTCCATTTAACTCTTTCGAAGGTATAGACTATAAAAGATCATCGAACACTAGGATTAATCGCTTTCGAGATGTCTTACACGAAAATGGCGTGATCGCCACTGTAAGGCGCACACGTGGTGATGATATTGATGCGGCATGTGGTCAACTAGCGGGCGATGTAATGGATAGAACGCGTCGTTCTGAAAAGTTTAGACAACAGCAACTTGAAAAAATACAATGAGCGATATTCCTGCGAAGAATAAGATTTCCCAGGCTTCAAACTACCTGCTTCGAATAATAAGCGCGGTACTGATGGCGGGCTTACTCAGCGCTTGCGTTAGTACTGGTGCGGGTCGCTCATCCAACAATAATGTGCTAGAAGAGGCTGACAAAGCCATGATTCATGCGCAACTAGCAAAGGGCTACTTACAGCATAAGCAATATTCTGTTGCTAAAGACGAATTAGAGAAAGCGTTACGAATTAATCCTGATCACTCAGATAGTAATTACGTGATGGCATTATTGATGATGGAGCTAGAGCAGTACCCATTAGCTGAATCTCACTTCGCAAAAGCGGTAAAATTTAGACCAGACAATTCTGCTGCGGCGCATGATTTTGGAATGCTCTTATGCCAGATTGGCAAAGAACGAGAGTCGGTAGAGTACTTTGAAATTGCCGCCAGCAACCCTCTATTTGAGCGCTCCGAACTGAGCTATATGCGAGCCGGTGAATGTCTTGCCATAATTCGCGACCCTGGTGCTGAAGCATATTTAAAGAGCTCTTAAGGTTAATTCACGTTTGCGTCCAGCGCTCTACTGCTTGGCGGTAATTAATTATGATGCAGGGGCTTATTTTCCTGCCCGTGCCTATATTGAACGCTATTTTGCCATTACCAAACCGCAACCTGCGGCACTTCTTTTGGCCTATAAAATTGAATCAAGGCTCAAGGCAACCGAGATGGCTAGTCGTTATCGAAGCGATTTGCTTGAAGGTTTTCCTGGATCGGCGCAAGCTCGGCAACTACGCAAGCGAAATCGCCAACCTTAATGAAAATCAATTAATATAAATCATTTTTGACGTCAAAAAATATGTGTAAATCTGAAGTAGTCTCCTGCGACTCGGCTGGGATGAGGTAATAGGAATGGAAGATAAACAAAAGCAAACTGATGCTGCGAGCCTCGACCTGCAGCATGGTAGTGGTTCTATGTTGGCGACTGCACGCAAGCAACAGCAGAAAACCATTGAAGAAATCGTTAAAGAATTAAATTTATCGGTGACTCAAGTGAAACTCATCGAACTGGACCAAACCGAAGGTCTGCCCGAGCCTACTTATGTGCGTGGTTATATACGTGGCTATGCCAAATTACTTGGCTTGAACCCGGACGAGGTTTTGCAAAATTACTTAAACCCGAATTGGCAACAAACCACTAACCTAAATGATATTCCCAGAGGCATTGGCGATACTACCCAGGAATCAGACGGCGGATTTTTTACCCCAGCCAAAGCAATTTTTCTGTTGATCATACTCGGTGCACTAGCCTATTTTTGGTATACAGGGGCATTGTCCGATGCCGATAGTTCGACGCCGGCCCCCTCAGCCAACTCACAGCTTGCTAATGAGGATGACCTTGTTGCTGTGAGTCCACCGCTTACCTCTTCGCCTGGCACTACTAGTAGTGCCGAGCAGTCCTCTGAGCTATCTGGTTCGTCGGTAGAGACAGTGGCCGAAGGTGCTAAAATCGAAAATCAGTTGGCAATAAGCTTCAGAGATACATCTTGGGTGGATATTCGTGATGATAACGAGACCCGACTTGCGTATAAGAGTTATGCAGCCGGTGAATTGCTTGATGTGCGTAGTGAGCTTCCATTGCGTGTTTTTATTGGTAATGCTGAGGGCGTTAGCATTGAATATAACGGCGAGCCTTTTGATGTTAGTGAGCACCGAGAAGGGGTGTATGCCAAGTTTTCGGTTGGCGAGAAGGAATAAAACAGTTTAAGCAAACGCTGATATGGATTGTTCCACTTCAGCGCAGCACTGTATATTTACCAATATTATATCGACAAAGGTTGTTCCATTTCACCAATCGTCTGAATAATATAAGCTAGTATTGGTGTAACATAATCACTGCCTACGCAGTTATCTCTGTCGAGCGATTCGCTCGGTTTTTTGTATGAGCAAATCTGATCAAATTAAAGCCATTCGAGGAATGAATGATGTTTTACCACTCGACAGTCACCTATGGCTGACCGTTGAGCGTGTCTGCGCCGATATATTCGACAATCATGGTTACTCTCAGATCCGCACTCCGATAGTAGAAAGTACCAAGCTATTTTCTCGCTCGATTGGAACCGAAACCGATATTGTTTCAAAGGAAATGTACACCTTCGATGATCGTAATGGCGATAGCCTAAGCCTACGCCCAGAAGGGACCGCATGCTGTGTGAGAGCCGGCATAGAAAACGGTCTATTTTACAACCAGCAGCAGCGCATATGGTATGTGGGGCCTATGTTTAGGCATGAACGACCGCAGAAGGGACGTTACCGTCAATTTCACCAGATAGGCGCTGAGTGTTACGGCTGGGATACGCCAGACGTCGAGGCTGAAGTTCTGGCGATGACTGCCCAGATATTTTCAAAGCTAGGTTTACAGAAGACCAACCTACAGATCAACAGTTTGGGGGATAAGCAAACCAGGGTAGACTATCGAGCGGCATTGCTTAGTTACCTAGAAGGGCATAAAGGAGCGCTTGATGAAGACAGCCTGCGCCGATTGACTACGAATCCTCTGCGTATACTCGATAG
>CAWUWF010000165.1:0-5675 GCA_963925935.1 uncultured Arenicella sp.
GTCGCATAGCCGCTAAACGCGACGTAATGTCAGAGAGGAGCGCTATTCCATGAGTCTCCCCGCAAAACCAAATGCTGATTACCTTTCTACTACCAAGGATGTATTGCCGATTGGGCTCGCGTAGATGAGAAATATTACTGAGCAATTATAGAGCAAGTGCTGCTTAGTCGATTATTCTCTCACCTTATTCATTAATATTGTCGTTTGAGAGCTGGCAGGGCAACTAAATAACATCGGCCCAATGGGTGCGCTCATTTAAGCCTGCATTTATCTAGCATCTAGACCCATACTTTGTAAATGCACAGACGGTTTAGCGGTGGTATCTAATATGCGAAGACCAGTGCATACTAAAATCATCATCATGGAATGATTTACGGAATTACTTTCAAGCCTAGGAGGCAGACATGACAGCACTTAAAAAAATCACGCAAGAGGAATTAATTGCGAAGATTCGAGATTTAGATACGAGTGACGATGAGATCGCTAAATACTTTATTGTTGACGAAAACAGTGATGCGTTTTCGCCGCAGGTTATTCCCAACCCTAAAATGATCGAAGACAATGGCATGGAAGGCGCCTTCGCTTTGAATGTTTTTAATAAGTTAGCGCGAGGTCGGCGCAACAGAAAATACCGTCGACGGATTAGACATTGGGATGGCGTACGGATCGTTGCCGAGGGCGACTCTTGGTTTCAGTATCCTTTGATTTTAAAAGATACGATTGACCAATTAGCCGACACAGATAATTTTCAGTACGCTATTTATGGCTTAAGTGAAGCCGGCGACCTGTTATCGAATATTATTCGCGAAGATGAAATAAGCGAAGCCATTGACCGCGAGAACCCTGATGTATTTTTAATTAGTGGTGGGGGTAATGCCATGGTCGGTGATGGCAGAGCCGCTACCTTGGTACACAAATTTTCCGCGAACCGAAAACCAGAAAACTATCCAAATGATAATTTTGACGTTTTCCTGGAAGAACTGGAACGTCTGTATCGAGGTTTATTCAGCCGGTTACTAGCTAATCGCCCGCATTTAAAAATTATTTGCCATGGCTATGATAATGTCATTCCCCAAAATGGCCCCTGGCTAGGTAAGCCATTGGGCAAGCAAGATATTACGAACAAAACCTTGCAGCGAAAAATAGTTGCAGAAATGATTCGTCGTTTTAATACAGTGATTAGCAAGCTCGCGGTGGCGTTTCCAAAGTCGGTCTACCACGTTGATTTACAAAACACCGTTGGCACAGCATCGAAGTGGCACGACGAACTGCACCCGAAGAATGAAGGCTATCTAAAAGTCGCGCAGAAATTTGATCGAGTAATTAGGCAGGCACTTAGCGAATCTTCGCCCTCGCCCGCTATCGAATTAAGCGCAATAAAAGATTTAACTTTAAAAAAGCAATCCGGCCCTTCAGTAAAATTAGCGCAGGTGAAAAAGCTAGATAATCATGCGTTTTTGAAGTTAGTAGTCAAGCGCGCTGAAATGGCAATGGGTAAAGAAGTAGCCGAACCTAAGACTGAGTTCGAACGAAAGTTGTTAGAAAAAGACATCAGCGATCATTTTGAAAAAGTTCATAAAGAAGCTAACTTCTTACCGAGTAGTTTTCTAGAAAACGGTGTTCATAGAGCGCAATCAGTCTGTCGTATGGTGACCAACACCAGTTATGCCAGCGGATTTCTAATTGCCTCGCGTAACTTCATTATGACCAACAATCATGTGCTACCTGACATACAAACAGCACGCGAGAGCATCGCTGAGTTCGATTACGATGAAGATGACATTTTATACCCCGTCACGCTGGACCCTGATCGGTTCTTTATGACCGACCAAGCCTTGGACTTCACCATTGTCGCCTGCGACCCGAGCCCTTTGCCAGACGAAATTGACGCGATTCCATTGCTGCGAGACCCAGACACCATTACTCGCAATGAGCGCGCCAATATTATTCAACACCCTCGAGGCCGTAAGAAGGAAATTTCGCTGCATGATAATAAAATTAGTTATGTCTACGACCTTACGATCCGCTATAGCACAGACACCGAAGGCGGATCGTCAGGTTCGCCGGTATTCAATGATCAATGGAATTTGGTCGCTTTACACCATGCAGGTTGGGGAAATTCTGATGGTACCGCTAGTAATGAGGGTATTCGTATCAAAGCGATCGTGGACCATATCAATGCTCAAAGTAAAAATGAGCCCAGTGATATTCTTGCTAGCCTAGTCGCTGAAATTTGCAGTGTCGATGACGCGAAGAATGCGAACGTAGGCCTTAGGCTCCCTGTATCTAAAGCACCTGGCCATCAAACAAGTAAAGTCAAAGGAAGATCCCTCACCTTAAATATCGACAACAGTATCGATCAGATAACAATAAAGATCGGCTAACTGTGATAAGCCTCTAAATAAAATGGTCTGCATTGAAAAGGCCGCGCCCCTGGGCTTCCTACTTGATTTGTATAGACAATGGTTTTTAGACCCTAAGGTACACCTTTGTCAAATTCACTCGAGTTTCTGAGTCAACACTTTCGAGATCGGATAAAGCGCATCGCGACCTAATTGGGCTGCCCTTGCAGGCGACCATCCAACCTCTGGATCTGGCAGGTCTGCATTGTCTTTGAATGGCATTTCAATGGTATACGACAGCGTGCGAAAGTGGTCACCTAGCCAATTTGCCGCAACCGTCATATTAGCATCGCCTTTTTTGTTCTTCGGGTAGCCGTGCTCATCTTGAAAATCAGGCGAAATCGCCATGTAGGCCTCTTTGAAGGTTTCTTCTAGAGATGCGTGCACGTCGTCATAACTGTCATTACCTTCACAACCGGCGACAAAATTATACGGCAACGCCTCGTCTCCATGTATATCGAGAAATATATCGCCACCTTCGAGCATCATGCGCTCGCGAACTAAATACACTTCGGGGCTGGTTTGCATAGAGGGTGTTTGCCACTCACGATTCAAGTTTGCACCAGCAGTATTAGTTCGTAAATTACCGCGTGTTGCGCCATCAGGGTTCATATTCGGAACCACATAGAAAGCAGTGGTTTGTAGCAGTTTTCTGGCCAGAGGGTTGTCATCATCCAGCAAGGCGTGCAAGAAACCTTCAACAAACCATTCAGCCATGGTTTCACCTGGATGCTGTCTGGCGATCATCCACATTTTCTGTTTGGGCTCTGGAGTGCCACAGATAGTTAACAAACTCATAGCGCGACCATCAATTGTTTGGCCTAAAGTCTCATGTTTTACGCGCGCATCTTCCTGCGACCAAGCGAGTAGGTCTAAATGACGTTCATGGCTATAGGGTGCAAAGTATGAAAAGTAAACAGCATTTTGCTGAAGTTCAATCTCAAAACTTAACACGCCGTCCTGATAGTCTGTTGGAGTACGGAACCAATCTTGCCGATCCCAAGATGTACAAACATTGTAATCAGGCCAGCCGGAAGGGTATGAGGATTTCGCCGCGTTAACGATGTTAACGGTACACACCTGACCGACTTCTCCTTCGAGTCGAAAATAAAACCACTGCAAGAAGTCGGAGGCATTGTCTTTGGCTATTGCCAACTGAATGTTGTGCGGATCACTGGCATCGATCACATCGATATTACCGGCATCAAACTTATCTGAAATGACTATTTTGCTCATAATGGATACTCTGCTTAGTTTTCAATAATGACTGCCGGGGCTGGCGCGGCACATAGGCGCTCGGTCATCGAGTTTATTCCCGGGGTTAGTTTAGCGGAAGTAGTGCTGGCTCCGCGAAAAAAATGCTGACACCAGGATGACTATTTAGATAATAATCACATAAGTGAGCCAAGCAGCAAAGTAAGCCATTAATGAGTAGCCTACAAAAGTATAGGTAGGGATAAGATTACTACCTAATTCCTTGCGCATCACTGCTAGTGTCGAGGTGCATTGTAAGGCTATTACGTAGAACACTAACAACGCCATTCCTGATGCTAAGCTCAGGCCATCGGCTTGTACATTTGCGGCTAAGCTCGCGATATTTTCGTCAGCGCCATCAATTCCAAACATAGTGCCCAAGGTACCTACGAAGACCTCACGTGCTACAAAGCTGGCTAATATTGCCACCCCATAGCGCCAATCTAGGTCGAGAGGTGCAAAGATAGGTTCAATCGCTTGCCCCATCCAACCCAGATAAGAATTATCGAGATTGCCAGCTCCATTGGGGAAATACCCTAATACCCAGACCAACACGGTGACCGTGAAGATAATATGGCCGGCTTTTTTTACAAACGCTTTTGCGCTGTTTAGCGCTCGCTGCAATAGAGGTTTAAACGATGGTAAGCGATACGGGGGTAGCTCTAGAATAAAGGGAACATCATCTTCGTTCTTAACTGCATATTTTGATAATAGTGCTGACACCACCAATGCCGCGATGATCCCCAGCATATACAGTCCGAAAAACACCAAACCACGTAAATCTATCAAACCTCCTAAAACTTTGATTGGAGGAATCAACACCAAGATTAGTAGGCTATAAACGGGGAGTCGTGCGGAGCAGGACATCAATGGAATGGTTATTATGGTCAACAACCGGCGCTTAGGTGAGGCTATGGTTCGAGCCGCGAAGATAGCTGGAATTGCGCATGCGAACCCTGAAAGGTAAGGAACAAAACTCATACCACTTAAGCCAACCATGGATAGTCCACGATGGCAGATGACCGATGCTCGGGCAAGATAACCAGAGTCTTCGAGAAGTCCGATGATAAATGTCAGCACCATGATTTGCGGAACGAACACTAAAAAGGAACCGACTCCGCCAAAGATGGCATCAACCAAAAAGTCTTTGATTATGCCATTTTGCATATTGCCAGTGACCAACTGGCTTAACCAAGCAATTCCCGCTTCCACGCCGTCCATCAGCGGTACTGCCCAGGTAAATATTGACTGGAACAGCAGTAACATCACTACCACAAACGCGATACCACCACCAATACCTGACAGAAAAAATTTATCTAAGCGGTTTTGATTACTCAGTAATTTTTCGACACTGGGCCCATAGATTTGATGTAGCTCGTGCGCCCGAACAATAGGGTCGAAGCTAAAATCGGGTAGTTCCTTTGGCAAAAATTGAACAGGATTTCGGGCCATATCATCTAGGCCATTAGACAAGGCCTCTAAACCCTTTCCCTGACGAGTTGAAATAGGAAACACTTTAGACGTTAAATCTCGTTCTAAACCTTCGACATCAATCGACTCACCAATACGTTCGACGTCGTCCATCATATTCAGTGCGAACATAACGGGCACCCCCGACTCTAAGGCCAGCTTCTGCGCCTGTAGAGCGAATACAAGACTGCGCTCAAGGCGCGTCGAATCGAGCATGCATAGCACGCCTTTAACCGTTTTGCTGGAGATGTAGCCGTTGAACTTATCAACCGCGACTTTCTCGTCTTTGGTTAATGGGTCAAGCGAATAAGTGCCAGGAAAGTCAATGAGATTATGTTTTCGGAAGGTCGCGCTTTTAATTTCAACCGTCACCCCGGGGAAATTTGAAACTTTCTGACTAACTCCCGTTAGGCGATTGAACAGCAAACTCTTGCCTGAGTTTGGCTTGCCTACTACAAGAATATTGGACATGGCTTATGCCCCTACCTAGATCGAAACAACTGAGCGAAAAATGGTGTGCGTAGCAATTTAAGAAAAATTAAACCGCCG
>CAWUWF010000166.1:0-3010 GCA_963925935.1 uncultured Arenicella sp.
GACGATACGCGCCGATTTTTTATAGGGCTTATTAAAGTCATTACTGAGCTGCGCCATCGCGAACAATGAGCGCCTATGCACAGGCTTTAAACCGTCTCGGACATCCGGAAGAGCACGCCCAACGATCACGCTCATCGCGTAATCTAAGTAGGACTGACGCATCTCCTGTTCGAGGTTGGCGGGTATGGTTTCCTTGGCAAATTGGTCAGTCATGTGCAGCAACTTCTGGGCATTATGATTAGCCCCAAATTATATCGTACTAACGCCATTTTTGCATGCCAGAATGAAGGGGATTGAGGCTATTTTCACGACTCAATTAGAGCCTACAGCGGCGTCTTAGATTAATTGGCAATTAGTTCGTATTCAAAGCAAAGTATTGCTCAACATTATTTTGCGGAATATCACCCAACTGGGTGAAGTGCGGCTACCTTTGCTGATCTATTATTGTATTGAACAAAACGACACGAGGATCGAGAAAAGCAACAGGAGTTGCACGTTTTGTTTACGCTAGAGCCAGCTAGGGAAGCAAGCAATGACAGGATGTCGATGTTAGCTCTTAGTACGAGAAAGCCGCCCAAGGGTGGCTTTTCTTTTATAGCTCTCACCCGGACCGATAGTGCTTGAACGCCCCTGAAACCGCATAATGACAAAAATAGTAGGCGGCAGCGAAAAACCCTCTGTGCACAGCAGAATCAAAGCATGGCATGGCAACGCTAACCGCCGGGGTGACCTAACTTGGGCGGAACCAGAACTCATTAAAGATCAGAAAGGTCAGATCTAAGACCGACCGTAATTATCTTCAAACCTCACGATGTCGTCTTCACCAAGGTATGAGCCTGTCTGAATCTCAATTATCTCTAAAAACGTATCGGCAGAAGAATTTTTTAACGAGTGCTTTGTTGCAATCGGTATATAAGTCGATTGGTTCTCGTACAAGGTAAACGTTTTATCGCCATTCAGCACTTCGGCAACACCACTCACCACCACCCAATGCTCGGCTCGACGGCGATGCATCTGCACCGATAAGCGCGCGCCAGGCTTAACCCCAATTCGTTTCACCTGAAAATTTGCCCCCACGTCAATTGAGTCATACCAACCCCACGGGCGGAACACCTTTCGATGATGCTGAGTCTGAGTTCGGTTTTGTTTGCTTAAATCTCCGACAATTTGCTTAATGCCATCTAAATGATCCTTGCTGGCGACCAAAATGACATCATCAGTATCTACCACAACCATATCTTTGAGGCCCAGTGTTGCCACTAGCTTGCTATTTGAATAAAGATAGGAGCCTGTTGTGTCTTGGGCAATAACATCACCCTGTATTACGTTCAGGTTTTGATCCTTTTGGGCCACGTCCCAGAGCGCAGACCAAGAACCAATATCATTCCATTGCGGGTCCATTGGTACCACCGCAGACATCTTGGTTTTTTCCATTACCGCATAGTCAATTGAATCCGACGGCGTGGTGGCAAACAATGGTTGGTCGATGCGAATAAAATCTAAATCTTTTACCGATGCTTCATACGCCTTAAAACAAGCATCATGTATCTCGCTCGCATAGAGCTTAAGCTCTTGTAAATATACCGAGGGCTTAAATACGAAAATGCCACTATTCCAAAAATAGTCGCCTGATTTCAGATAAGCCTGTGCTGTGTCAAGGTCTGGCTTTTCTTTAAATTGGGCAATTTGAAAGGCGTGCTGATCGAGCATTGCACCACTTTTGATATAACCGTACCCCGTTTCGGGCTTTAAAGGAGTGATTCCAAACGTTACTAATCTACCCTGGTCGGCTTGAACAACCGCCGACTCAATCGCGCGGTGAAAGCTTGCCACATCGCCAATGACGTGGTCAGCTGGCATAACCACCATCATTTCATCGTCAAAATGCTTTAACGCGTGAAACGCTGCCAAGGCTATTGCCGGTGCGGTATTCTTGCCTTGCGGCTCTAATAGGATTGAAGGCGGCGAATTCACTATGCTACTAAGTTGCTCTGCGACCATAAATCGATGCTCGTTATTGCAGACTATGGTTAAGGCGTCCATATTACAGATAGCCGACACCCGCTCTACGGTCGACTGCAACATCGTTTTCTCGTCGTCAACTAGGCTGAGTAACTGTTTGGGGTACATCCCCCGCGATAGAGGCCATAAACGCGAGCCTACGCCGCCAGACAAGATTACCGGAATCATTCTATTACTCTCTTTTTATTATCCAATACTTAGTCTGGCTATTATGCCTTACGCAGCGCATTGATGTTATTGACATACCACTGGTAAGTAAGTTGCAGGCCGTCTCTAAGCTTAGTTTTGGCTTGCCAACCCAACTCATGGGCTCTGTCAACATTAAGTAGCTTACGCGGCGCGCCATCCGGCTTGCTGGCATCAAAAACAATGCCTCCAGAATAATTTGTAACTTGCTTCATCAATATGGCCAACTCTTCAATACTGCAATCAACACCTGTACCAATATTTATATGAGATACGCGTTCTTGGGTTACCGATTGATATAGCTCTGGCGATGCATCCATCACGCAGACACAGGCATCGGCCAACTCGTCCACATACAAGAACTCTCGCTTAGGCCTACCACTACCCCATACCTCAACCGATGCTTGCCTTTCAATTTTGGCCAAGTGAAAACGTCGCATCATGGCCGGTATTACATGACTGTTGTCTGGGTGAAAATTGTCATTTGGCCCATAAAGATTAGTCGGCATTACGCTGCGGTAGTCTACTTTATACTGGCGATTATACGATTCGCACAATTTAATTCCGGCGATTTTAGCGACAGCGTATGGTTCATTGGTGGGTTCCAGAAGCCCAGTTAGAAGTGAATCCTCCAACATCGGTTGATCAGCAAGCTTTGGGTAGATACAAGAAGAACCCAAAAATAAAAGTTTCTTAACCCCGCCCAGATATGCGCCTTGTATGACATTCGATTGAATCATCAAGTTTTGGTAGATAAAGTCGGCCGGGTAGCTGTTGTTGGCGACGATTCCGCCAACCCTTG